>JAYVER010000334.1:0-21212 GCA_043748725.1 Chloracidobacterium sp.
GGTGGCAAAGCGATAGAGTCGCGATGCAACGCGGATCGTGTAGGTCTGACCGGTGACAACGTTGTCGAAGGTGTAGTAGCCGAAGCTGCTGGTCGAGACCGAGTGGGCGATGCCGTTTTGATCGGTCATCGTCACTGTCGCGTTTCGCAGCCCACGGCCGTCCGAGGTCGTTACACGGCCTGACACCTGAATGCCGGAGACATTCGGATTGAGGATCGTTACAACGCCGTTCTGATCAAACGTCGTGCCGATCCCGGTGCCGTATGTGTCGGAGGTGACGTCTGTTATTGCTCCGTTGTCAAAGACCACCGGCGATGCTCCGGTTGGGGCATCCGGCAGGATGTGGAAACGAATCGCCGCGATACGCTTCGTACCGGCAGTAACCGCACCATTGCCTGCTCCGTTGAAGTTCTCGACAATGCCGATGTGCCCCGCAGCCGCTTGACTGGCGTTGACGATCAGCGTCGTGCCCTCGGGAGCACCGGCACCCAGAGTGACATCCGGGTTAGAGCCGCTCGCACCGCTGAGGCTCACCACCCGCGGGTTGAAGTTGAGGCTGTACTGTGCTGCAACTTCATTGCCCTGTGCGGGGCTCGTGCCCGCGAACACGCGAGCTCAACTGGTACTGCTCCTCGTTGCGTTAAATTTTCACGACGGGGATTTCATTCTATTTTCCGCTTGCATAGTCGGATCAGAAGTCACGAAGATCTGATCCGGACTAAGGCCGTTGATAGAAGAAAGGTAACCATACTGTTTCGAGGTAGTCGGGGACGGATTGGTGACTTGTCCAACCACCTCAAAGCCAACGTCGCCGATTGGAAACGTCTGAAACAAAACTCGACAAAGACATCGACTACTCATTCCTAAAGGATGATCCGCAAAATTGATCGAATTATCACTCGAGTCCCACAAAATCCGCAAGCGTTAGGTTGCCATCGACCTGCACGGTGCGCGGGGGGAAACGAAAGAATCTCGATGAAATCCTAAATGTATATGCCTGACCAGTACTGACATTATCAAACGAGAAAAAACCGAACGAGCTGGTCGTTGCAGTTCGGCTAACGCCGTTTGCATCAGTAATTGAAACAGTCGCGTTTCGCAGGCCACGACCGTCAGACGTCAGCACCCTACCGTCCACGGTAGCAAGCGAAGGCGTTGGCGTCGGCGTTGGCGTCGGAGCCGCGCATGCGATACCGGTAATGCTGTCAATACGAACGCCCGCTGTTCCAGCAGCAACACCGCTGTTGTCTGTAGCATCACGCCATTTGAACCGAACGCTCTGTCCGTTTGCGGCCGCCGGCAGGTTGACTGTCGTAGTAATATATGCCGGTGCCGCAGTTGTGCCGGCTGACAGGCCGCTCCATGCCATACGGCCTGCGATCGGGCTGCCACAGCAGTTGCTGATCGTGTGAGTATAGCCGCCGGTGACAAAGCTGCCGCCCGCCGCAACGATGTCCTGATATGCCCCGCCGTTGATGCTAATCTCAAGTACCATACCGTCTAAGCCCTGACCCGGTAACGGTGTCGGGGTCGGGGTTGGCGTCGGAATGACGCCGTTGCGAGCGTTAAAGGCGTAACGTCCAAGCACGCCGCTTGAGTTGAGCGAATTGTTTGTCAATCCGGTTGATGAATTTGAGTCCTCCAAGCCGCCATTGACTGCCGAGCCCGGAAATTCATAAAATGTGCCGGCTATCGTGGTGCCGTTAGCATAACCTGCCCGTGCCGAACTTCCGCCCTGCCCACCTACGCCGCCGGACGCGTCGCCGGTTTCCCAGACGATCTGATTGTAGTTAAATTCAATGTCAAAATTACCTGCGCCGGTATCGGTGCGGTCAATCAGGAGAAGTTGAAATGAATTCAGCAAATTAGCATGTGAATTAAAATAACCGACATTGACCCAGTTCGTGCAGAACGCCGTCCGCGTATTAACGGTTGTATTGCCGTATTGCGTCAAGCCGGATAATGGACCACGCGTGTCAACATCGGCGAAAAACGGGGCAATGATCGGAATATTGGTTGTGGTCAAAGCAAACGGCGTGAACTCCGCAAGCGGTGCGGTGAACGTAATGTTGCCGTTGTTGTTAACAAAAGTTTGGGTGTAGTTCGTGCCAAAATAATTGATGGTGAACGGCAATGCGACCGCTCCGGTCGAGCCATCGTCGTTCGCCGGCAGAGTGTTAGTCGTACAGCCCGCAAGAGGCCGTATCGCGGTTGCCACGTTTGGCACATTTCGCGCGGCAGGTTCGCTCACTTGAGCCTTGCCTCCACGGACGCTTATCAATTGTCGTTTCATTTCAACTTGAGCGGCGTTTTCCGTAATCGGGACAATGTTCGAGCCATTGACCTCCTGCCTTTCCACGGTAGGCGGTTGGCTCCCGAAAAAGAAGTTGGAAATTCGCGTCAGCAACCCCTCATCTTTCTTGTCCAAACTTGATTCAGGTCTGCTTTCAGGCGCAACTACATCAGGTATACCTTCCGGGTTAGACAACGCTGCGGCCTGCATATTAAATAAGTTCCGAAAGGTCATCTGTGAGCCGCCCGGAGCGATCTGGAATGGCGGTGAGATCAATTCGGTGTTGCTGGCCGTTGGGATATCCTGAGCGAACGCATCATTTGGCGCCGTATCCGGGCTAGTGGTCGAGGTCACCCATGGGGGCAATGCTCCTACGGTAGTTACACTGGTCCACCCCGCCGGCAGAGCCGGTGCGGTCACGTTGTCGAAGTTCGCAGAGCAAGATCCCGGCGGCGGAGTAGGTGTTGGCGTCGGCGTCGGCGTCGCAGTTGGCGTCGGAGTCGCAGTTGGGGTCGGCGTCGGCGTCGGCGATCCGGCCGGGAATGCGTAGCTTACAATTCTTGTGCGCCAGTTGAAAGTTCCATCCGCAGCCAGATACTGTCCAATATACCAAAACGTTCTGTCATCGGACGGATCAACCTGCATGGTCGTATAATCGCCCCACCGGGTTAAGGGATTGCCGCCCCCGGTTATGGTCTGCGAACCGGTGCCGGTTAGAGCGATCTGCTCGGCCTGAAGCGTATTAAGAGCGTCTGCTTGCTGCGTCCAGCAACCGCGATGGACGGTTTTAAGCCGGTGCCCGCATTCACGATACTGTATCCGACCATCATATCGCCATCGCCATTCGTTGCAATCGATCCCATCCAGCGATCACCCGCTGCACCGGGATCAAAGGTCCCGTTCTGAAAAATGACAGGCCGTAGTGCGGGGTTCGGGTCGGCCGGGTTACCAAGCGGGTTCCTGATCTCGTACCAACGGATAGCGGAGCTGCGAGTGCCGGCTCCGTCCGGATCGACAGATTGCGTTACAACCAAACGATCAACCCCACCAATATTTCGATATGCCACGCGATACATCAGCCGATCCGCCAACGTGTCGAGCAGAGTCGCCGTTCCAGGCTGAGCTATGCAAGCTCCGGCGGCCCCATTGCAGGCGCGAGTCGTCGTCGGGAGGGGAAGCTCAACAAAACTGCCTGCCGCCCCGCCGAAACCGTCCGTCAACGTAACCGTGCCGCCGACAAAATCGGGCTTTAGCCGCAAATAACGCAGCGCCGGGAGGGTCGACTGCCTCAAGAAAAGTCCGCCGCGCGTCGTATCGGTCGGTGGCGAAGTGCCGTCAATATCGGCCGGAAACAGACCGGCTCCGCCGCCATAAAATGCAATCGGCGCGCAGAGGGTCGTGGCGGCGGGGTTGCCCGCCAGCATCAACGTTCTATCGGAAACGCAAAGGCCCACGCCGGTTCCTGCACCTGCCGGCGATCCGCCAAACATGTTGTAGCCGATATAATACCCGTCATTCCAGATACCAAGTTTGCCATAGTCATTGAAACCACTCGGACTGACGGGGTCAAATGTAACCACATAGCGAAAGTAGGTGCCGGACGGATTGTTAGTCGTCGAGACGGCAATACATTGGCGGTATGGAGCAATTGACATTCCGTTGCCATCCCTGGCAAAGGCAAACTGACTTAGTATCCAGCGGTCGGCAAGCCGGTCGTATTGCAGGATCGGGTCGCCGCGGTTGGTCGTTTCACACTCGCCGCCCACGCCCGTGAATAGCGTGCTGCCGTCCACGGGACCGGTGAGCACAGTGCCTGTCTTATTAAACACCGCAAATTGGCTGTTGACCCAGGCGACAACGTGATTGGGCCCGACGGCCAAAGTCGTGTCCGGCGGCGCCCCCGTTAGATTGAAACCAGGGAGCCCGGATCCGGGGCCCTCAAAATTTGCACCCGCGATAGCGGCAAACGGTAACAATGTTTCGGTCTGGATAAAAGAATCGACAATTGATTCGGGCTTAGATGTTGATTTTTCAGGAACCTCGAATAACGGCTCCACATTATCTTCCTGAATCATTCCGTTCTCTCGGCTCACCGGCGGCAGATTCATCGCGGCTAGTTCAGAGAGAGGTAAGGATTCGCCAAAAAACTGCATGTCCGGCTTTACCGTCGGACCCTGCTGAGCTTTGCGAATAGCTGCAGGCGTGTACATCTTTCGATTGCGCACGTCACGCTCGCGGCGTTCCTTTGCCTCGACTTTCTCGTTTACCACTCGTTTCGAATCCTTGCTAACGCCGCCACTCTGCGCCGCTGCCGAGATCGAGCCAAAACCCACAACAATAATTCCAACCAGCAAAACGACACAAACCGCTAACTTGCTCATACTTGTCTCCTCAATATTAGATGGCTAAAGATATTTAGGTTTGACCGACCTGAATCCGGCCATCAAACCATTAGGCAAAAGTAAACTTATTTACGGGTGAATAAGTTAATTTCCCAAACACAATATCACCGAAGCTCTGTTACTGCAAGCTATTTTAATAATTTGGCACGAATTCTTAATTTGACTTAATATGAGATGTTCGTGCTCAATAGTCTCCGAAGTTTCCATGCAAACTTACGCGGCATCGGCGACTCTAATTAACAGGTATCCGGGCTTAAGATGCCCATATGAATGCCTTTCGTCTGGTTTAGTGTTTCAGGAGCAGTGATGAATATGAAAAAGATAAATCTGGTCGCTGGGATTGGTCTGGCACCGGCTGTTTTGTTCGTTCTTTTAGGTCTCTCGTCGGGGCTATCGGGACAGTTTTCGGTGCCGGATTTTCACCTGTCCGCGGCTAACGTCGGGATTAGGGGCCAATCAAATAGGGGACAAAAAATGAGCCAGGTAAAATTGTATGCGGTCAAAACCGGAGCTTGGGGTGGTCGCGGGGTCCAGATGGTCGTCGAACAAAAGGCCGTCAAATTTCAATACGATTGCGGCGAAGGTGAAATACACGAGCCTTTGAAGATCGATAAAAAGGGAAAGTTTAAGGTTAAGGGGTTTTACAAGCGGTTTCCTTTTGGTCCGACACTTATGAATAATGAGCCGAAATTTGTGCCGGTAATGTATGAGGGCACCATTACCGGCGGCGTCTTGAGATACAAGATAACCTTGATCGACACCGGCGAGGTGATCGGCGACTATAACGCCGAACGAGGCAGAGCGGCTCGAATAACAAGATGTGCCTGACCTCATGGTCTTTGCAACTTTGCATTAAAAAACTATTAAAAAAGGCGATCCGAAGACCGCCCTTAAGAGTTGAGAGTTGAGAGTCGTGAGTCGCGAGAAATGAGAAATGATATTTTTCCTACCCATGACTCAGGACTCTCGACTCTTCAGTATCATTCCAGCCCGTTAAAGTCCACGTTCGAAACATCGCCGGTTACCATCAGCGTTCGCGGTTGAAAGCGAAAGAATCGCGATATAACGGTGATCGTATAAGTCTGCCCCGCCACAACATCCGTGAAACTGTAAAATCCGAACGAGCTGGTTGTCGCCTGACGCAGATAACCGTTTGGACCCGTGATCGTCACGGTAGCATTTCGCAATCCACGCCCATCCGACGTAAACACGCGACCGCCGACGACGGCCGGACCACTTGCTGTAACCTGAACGCAAGCCGAGAATTCCGAAGTGTTGCCATTCAGGTCGGTCGCGGTCGATGTGATGAACTGTCCCGGTGTTACGGCAACCGGCGCCGTAACGTTGATCGCAGCGTCGTTGCTGACAGTTGAAACGGACGTAAAACCGATAAACGTTTGACCTTCTCCGTTGCCGGACGGGTCGCATGACGTGTTCGAGAAAAACTCGACGCGAAAGGCCGTGCTGGCTGTGCTGTTCAAATTTCCCTGAATTGTAGTGTTGCCCCCGCCGGATGAGGCAGATGTCAGCACTGGGAAGTTTTGCAGATTGTTCGCGCCGCTATCGCCGTCACCTGGGTCGTTTGGCGTGACGCCAGCAACACCGAGATCAATTCCCAACCCCGTGTTACCGAATATCGAATTGCCGCTGATTGCATTATTTGTGCCGCCGTTAACGAACACACCTATTCTACCGTTGAAGGCGACAACATTGGACTGCCCGCTTATAGTACCACCGACCGTGTTATTTGAGGCGGGACTGACACTGCTGAAGTACATGCCGTCGCGCCCGTTACCGAGCGGGTCGATGCCATTTGCTTTCGTACCGATCAGGTTGCCTTGTATAACATTATTTGCTGAATTACCACCTTGAATAAATATTCCGGATATATTGTTGCCCGAAATGAGATTCCCCGCTCCTGCCGATGATCCGCCGATGGTGTTATCTCTCGACGCGTCGATAATGACGCCTCCGTTGGTATTGCCGAGCGCGGCAGTTCCGCTAGCATTTGTTCCAATGAAATTGCCTTGTATAAGATTATTGGAGGCGACGGCGCCTGTAGAGTAAACGACAATATCTACGCCAGAGCCGCCATTCCCGGAAATAATATTGCGGGCTGCAACCGTCGTTCCTCCGATCGTATTATTGCTGCCCTGGCCAATAAGGACACCATCGTCTGTGTTGGCCAGCCTGTTCGTACCGGTGACATCGGTGCCGATCAGATTTCCCTGAACGACATTCCCGGTCCCGCCGCTGCCGGCCGCGAAAATTTCGAATCCGCTGCTGGCATTACCTGAAAGGAGATTTCCGGCCCCCGGGACCGTTCCACCTACTAAGTTGTCATGCGGAGAACCGCTTACCCCGCCGGTCGTGCCAATATATACACCATCTCCTCCATTCGGCAGTGCGAGGGTGCCGGTAATATCAGTCCCGACGAAGTTGCCTTGGATCGTGTTACCTGTAGCTGTGCTGCCGCCAACCGCAATGCCTGAAAAAGAGGTGCTTGCCGAACAGATGTTGCGCGCAGCTACGGTCGTACCACCGATCAAATTATTCGACGAGCCGTCCACAAATACGGCAAAGTCTCCATTCGGGCGGGCAATAGTCCCGCTTGGATCGGTGCCGACCAGATTGCCCTGGACAGTATTACCGCCCAGGTTCCGGATATAGATCCCACTGCGTGACCAGCGGTTTATACATATATCCCTTATAGTGCTGCCGCCGCCTGTAATATTAAACCCATAGATGTTCGGGCCGGCGTTTGCTCCGTTCAACTCAATTAAAGGGGTTGATGAGGAGCCTTGTGTGGTCCCGTCGATTATTACAGGATCGCTTATGTTTGGCAGAGCGGAGCTGGGGCTGATAGTCTTTACGCCTCCGCCCGGAATAGCAAAGTTGATCACATCCGGGCCGCCGGAGTTAGGGTTTGCATTCGCATTGAGTATCGCCTGCCTCAAACTGCCCGCTCCGCTGTCGTTTGTATTGGTAACGGTAAACGTCGCGGTGGGCGTCGCCGTTTGTGGGGTGGTGGCAATAGTGTCTTTGAGATTGCCGTCATCGCCCTGCATCTGTGCGGATGGCTGGCAAAGGAACAGGCTCGCCATCCCAGCGAGAGCAATAACCGAGGGCAGATAAAAAAATCTGCGGTAATTTTGCCGTGTCGATACATAATTCTTCGTGTTTTTCATATTCGCCATCCTTTTTGGGTTTGCCTTTTGATATATAGGGCGAGAAAGAACGGCAAAAGCGCCCACGACCTGGAAAAATCTTTTGTTTTTTTTGAATTGGCCGTATAATGAACACGATCGGCAGCGTGGTCAACGGGGCTAATAGTCTTTACGCCTCCGCCCGGAATAGCAAAGTTGATCACGTCCGGACCACCGGAGTTAGGGTTTGCATTCGCATTGAGTATCGCCTGCCTCAAACTGCCCGCGCCGCTGTCGTTTGTATTGGTAACGGTAAACGTCGCGGTGGGCGTCGCCGGCTTCAAATCTAAAGTGTTCGATCTTACATCCCCTGCTAACGCATTTTGCGCAAAAGCGTTGGTTGAACTATCACCGGCGTTATCCTGCGCATTCGTTCGCCAGGTAATCGCACCAAAAGCCGCTACGCTCAGAAAAAGCCCAAAAAATAAGACGGATCGACGGTTTAAAACGACAAATATCCAAGAAGTTTTTTCATGATAGATTTCAACGCTCCTCCAAGCATTTACCCGATACGATAAAAGTTTCTACGTCCAACTAAATTGTACTTTCAAGCGGACCGCCGATTGACCGAAACTTTATTCCAGCCCGTTAAAGTCCGCATTCATAAGATCGCCGGTTACGAAGAGCGTTTGCGGTTGAAAGCGAAAGAATCTTGAGGAAACCCTGATCGTGTAAGTCTGTCCGGTCAGGACATCCGTGAAACTGTAAAAGCCGAATGAGCTCGTTGTCGCCTGACGGATATAACCGTTTGGCCCGGTGATCGTCACGGTGGCATTTCGCAATCCACGCCCATCCGACGTAAAGACGCGACCGCCGACCGAAACCGTCGTTTGAGGTACTTGAACTTCAACCGAGCCTATGTCGCAACCGCTGCCGCTTAGACGGGTAAGGCCGCGCTGGTCGGTTGCAGTTGGGCTGCACCCATTTGTCCCGTTTGGAACCCTATCCAAAACGGGGCTGCCCGGCCCGGGCAGCATGGTTGGCGTCGGGCCTCCGTTGTTGGCCAATGGACCGAGCAGCGGATTAGCCCCGACCGTATCGGTTGCCAATGGAACAATTCCCGAGCCGCTTATTGTCCCGAAAAGATTATAGCCTTGGGACGTAAATTGCCCCGTGCCCGACTTATAAAGATCGGGTCCGGCGAAAGGCGCGCCCGGGGCCGCACCGCCAAAAAAAATATCGGCAATAATTTCAATAATGCTCCTGTCATCGACATATGCATTGCCGCCGTTTCCGACCGCCGTATTTCCGACAATAGTGGACCAGTCAACAGTGATCTGCCCGGGCCCGAAGGCGTAAAGCCCGCCCGCATCATGGGCGCTGTTTCCCGAGACCGTGTCGTCAGTGAGGAAAATCGCTGCCAGTCCTCCGCTCAGACCTTTGTTGTAAACTCCGCCGGCAAAACCCGTTTGTCCGGTCGCGCTGTTATTGTTGATCGTCGAGCCGGTAATATTCATTGTCGCCGGAAATGCTGACGACCCGTTATACACGCCCCCGCCCTGGGCGGCGAAGAATGCGTTGCCTGTCGCCATGTTATTGCTGATGGTTGTGTTCGTGACAGTCATTATCGCGGCGGCAATCGTGGCAAGATTTGCAATTCCGGCGTGAATGTTTGCGGTATTGCCCATGACCATGCTGTTTCTGACGGAAAAGGTGCCGTTCATGTTAAAAATGCCGCCGCCCTGACCGGCGCCGCCGGGAGATGTGCTGAACGCGCTGTTATTGCTAAATGTCGTCACCGTAATCGTCACGGTGGTCGCTGTTCCCGAAGCAAAAAGACCGCCGCCGAATGTGCTCGATTGGGATGAACTGACTGAATTCCCGGTAATGAAGGAATTAGCGAGATCAATCAAAGCGCGGTCAGTGGCGTCAAACTCATATATCCCTCCGCCGGACCCGCCCGCGCTGTTATTGCTGATCGTGCTCGTGTTGATATGCAGGGCTTCGCCGCCGGTGCCGAGCGCAATGCCGCCGCCGTTGCCTGCGGCCCGATTATTGGTAACCACTGAGTCATTTAGTGTAAGGCTTGTATTTGTCCCGCCCAGCCGGATGCCGCCGCCCGATAAGCTGGTGTTGCCGTTGCGAATGGTCACGCCGCTTATGTTCACCATCGCGCCGTTCATGATATCGATAACCCCTTCGGTCGCGCCATTTGGCTCTTCAATATTCGTCATGCCCGCCCCGGCTCCCATGATCGTTACCGACCTTAGAATGTCAAAATCGCCGCCGACATTGTTGTTTTCGTTCGCTCCCGCGAGCATGATCGTGTAGGTCCCGGCTGGAATAACTATCGTGTCCACCGATGGGCTGGAATTGGCCTCCGTAATCGCCGCTCTAAGCGAACAGCGACTTAAAGCATCCGCACAGATCGTATCCCCGGGAGTAACGTCCTGCGTATCTAACGTTGTATTTACCGTAACTGTAATGGCATTTGCCGTTGCAGGTAACGCAATAATCGCACACGCTGCCATGGTTCCTAATACAAACGCAATCATAAACCGCAGTTTGGCGGTCTTTTTATCTGACAATTGAGTGTTCGACATTTTCAATACCCTCCGATAATTCTTGCTTTACATAATTTGCAGCTCGCTTCAGGATACCGGGAACGCCTCGGCTTTCGTGATATTCCTTTGCAGGATTAAATCTCCATCGCAAAGACGGTCGCGGAAAGGTTAGTCGTTGTCGTGACGATGATTGTCATGTCGTATCGTAAAGTGGTTACTACTCGAGTCCCACAAAATCCGCGAGCGTTAGGTTGCCGTCTATCTGCACCGTTCGCGGCTGGAAGCGAAAGAATCTCGATGAAATCCTAAATGTATATGCCTGACCAGTACTGACATTATTAAACGAGAAAAAACCGAACGAACTCGTTGTCGCTGTTCGGCTCGCGCCTAGCGAATCGGTAATTGACACCGTCGCATTCCGCAGTCCGCGTCCGTCGGATGTCAGGACCCTTCCGTCCACGCTTGCTCCGGCCAGGACGGTGGTTGTTACAGTGGCTGAATTATTATTCCTGTTGGAGTCGATCTGATCGCCCACGACAGCCGCATCGTTAATTATTGTGCCGGCAGCAGTGGGCGTGATGACGATGGTTGCGGTGATGCTAGCCCCGTTATTCATCGTGCCGATGTTACAGATGACAGCGCCGTTCGCTTGTGAGCAAGTGCCCTGACTGGCACTCGCGGAGACGAAGGTCACGTTAGAAAATGGCAGGATGTCAGTGAGGACGACGTTGGTCGCGACGAGCGGGCCGTTGTTTGTGGCGGTGATCGAATAGGTCAGATTGTTGCCGGTGCCAACCGGGTTTGGTGAGCCGGTCATGGAGAACGACAGATCGGCTGTGTTTGCGGCGGCGGTTGCTTGAATAAGGGCAGAAAACGGCGAGGTGTCGCCTGTCACCATATTAGTTGCCGTAGCCATGATTCTATCCGTGCCGTAGTTGTAATTGTGGCCGGGATCGACCGTCAAAGTTGCTTGCCCGTGACCGTCTGCTCCGGTGGTGATCGTCGTAGTGCCGACGCGCCGTGCGATCCCGCCTGAGCGGACATAGACTTCCAAATTGTAAGCGGTGTTAGCCGCGCTGGTCTGGTCGAGCCTCACCTGCGTCCCGGTAGTACTGACCTGCATCGCGTTCGAGAGCACGGGCGGGTTTTGGTTGTTGTTCGCGCCGGACGCTTCATTGATAGGATTTGAAACATCGCCCGCGAAGGTATTGCCCTTGATGGTAACGCCGTTGCCGGAGGCGTTGACCACGGCGGACTGTCCGGCGGCGACTCTGATAAAATCATCCTTAAAGTGGTTATTGAAGCCTCGCGTGTTGAGAATGCCGCCGCCCGCATTTGGCAGGTTCTCGGTTTGGGTGATACCGCTGCCAATAATATTGCCTGGATCGTCGTTATTGTCGGCGTCAATCTCATCGACGGCAACTCCCCCATTCCCGGCATCGATTTGTTTTGGCGCACACGAGCACATGTCGTCGTGTTTTTTAATATCGGAATCAACTATAACAAAGGCAGGGCCAATGGAATCTACCATGCCTCTCTGAAGGTAAGCTTCGTAGCTTAGCCTACCAATACCAGGGAGATTATACACGAAAACGACACCCCCAAAATTTATGAGGGGTTCCCCAACCCCCGAACCAATCACTCCCTCGCCACATCTCGTGATTTCGAAATGATTAGTAGCTTTGTCGTAAGATATAAAGGTACCTGTATTGTCATCTTGCAAGCAGATTCTACCCATCATAGAACCGGTCGGTGCATTACCCATGGGTGCGGCTGGCGGATTGCCAATCCAGTTGGCGTGCGCCCCGAACTCAAGACGCACTCCATCACCGGTGTTGCCAACGGCGGCGGTGCCACTGACATCAGTGCCGATGTAGTTGCCCTGCACTACATTCGCGGTCGCCGCGCTTTGGTTTATATAAACGCCGTTCAGACCATTCCCCGAAATAACATTGCATGAGCCCGTGCATGGCCCCAGAAAGCTCGTGCCGATGCTGCCGCCGATCAAGTTACCCGGCCCGGAGATAAACACGCCGCTGCCGAAGTTTCCCAGCCAGGAGGTTCCGGCGGCGTTGGTGCCGATAAAATTGCCAACGACCGTATTGCCCGGCATGGCGCTGTTCTGCAGAGCGATGCCGTCAGTGCCAAAGCTCGCGCCCACCAATCCATTGCCCGAAATAAGGTTCCCCGCCCCCGCTATCGTGCCGCCGATAATGTTAGACGAGCCGGAGCAGAAGATGCCGCCGCCTTGATTAGCCACAGCCGCTGTCCCGGTCGTGTTAGTGCCGATATAGTTACCCCGGACGGTATTGCCAGTGGAGCCGGAGCCGGTGATGGAGATGCCGCTAATGTCCTGGCCGGAAATGAGATTGCGTGCTTGCGGCGTCGTGCCGCCGATCGTGTTGTTAGGCGCACCGTTAATGCGGATGCCGCTTTGGTTGCTCCTGATCGCGGCTGTCCCGGTGCGATTAGTCCCGATGAAGTCGCCGGTCACCAGGTTGCCGGTCGCGCCGCTCCCGACGATATCAATACCGTTCCCGGTGTTGCCGGCGATATCATTGCAGTCGCCGGTACATGCGCCGCCCGGCGTCGTGCCGTTGATGCCGCCAATCGTGTTGTTTGGCGTGTTGAGTTGGATGCCGCCTAAGAAGTTGGTGAATTGAATAGTTCCCGCGGCGTCGGTGCCAATGTAACAACTTGTGATCCGATTGCCGCCGTTGGTCGAGGAAACGATGCCGTAACCACCGAAGCCGCGAATGATAAACCCGCGCACGGTGCTATTGCCCGCAGTGATGGTCAGGCCATTGCCGGCAGCGTTGCTATTCGCCCGCTTCAGATCGATCAGCGGCAGACCAGCGTAGCCCGGCTGCGTTGTGCCGTCCAACGTCACCGGATCGGTGATGGTTGGTAAGACCGGATTCACACTGAACGTGCAGACACCTGTTGTGGGATTGCGGTTCGGGTCGCCGCTGGGGATATTGAAGGTGATGGTATCCGCGCCCGGGTTAGAGTTGGTATCAAAGATCGCTTGCCGCAGCGACCCTGCCCCGCCATCGGTGGTTGTGGTCACCGTGAAAGCCGCGGCTTTTGCCACGGGAACACGCGTGAAAACAATGGACAGAGCCAATGTTAGGCTCAGTCCCAACAACACGGATAGATTAGTTAGGCGAGAGCGTTTTACTTTAATTCTTTTCATAACAGTCTCCTAAGGCTTGCCTTTGTCTCCTAAATCGCTCAAAATCACGACAATAACTATTTATCAGAAAACTTAACTCCATCGCTCGGGAAAATCCCGTATTTTTCCGAATTTTTCCGAAATCTATAGATGAACGGAGAACCGAGACATTTTTTCGAATTCGATGCATTTCGCGTGGAGGTCGAAGACCGCCGTCTGTTACGACATGGCAAGCCTGTCATGCTGACGCCAAAAGCATTCGATATTCTGCTCGCACTTGTGGGTCATTCCGGCAGGACGGTTGAGAAAGACGATCTGATGGACGAGGTTTGGTCGGACACCTTTGTCGAGGAAGGCAATCTGAATCGCCATGTCTCGACCTTGCGCAAAATACTCGGCGACGACCCGCATGAACAGAGGTTCATCAAGACTATCCCAAAACACGGTTATAGATTTACCGCCGATGTGCGAGAGGGGGTGGAATCCAACGGCACTCTCGCAGCCCAAAATATTTATCAGTTGACCCCGGCTTTATCACAAGCCGCACATGAAAATTTCTGGTCGATGACTCGAATTGTCATCGCGGCCCTTGCCGTGATCTCCTGCTTTCTGTTGGCAGCCTTGGCAATCTCTTCGCGTGGCCAGGCAATTAAACAAAGCGGCTCGGCTCGGCCAGTAAACACTCAGGCCTCCGAGGATTATGCAAAAGGTCGGGGCCTGTGGCAGACGCGCTCCGCACAGGATCTGCACGCGGCGACTCTTCTACTGGAACAGGCCGTTGAGATCGAACCTGATTTCGCACTTGCACACGCCGCACTTGCCGACGCTTATGTATTTGATTTCACGAATTGGAAAAAAGCCGAACAACAGGCAAACGAAGCAATCCGGCTTGACCCAAATTTAGGCGAGCCCCACGCCACGCTCGGTTTTGTGCGGATGTTTTGGGAATGGAAATTAGCTGATGCCGAACGGGAATTCAAACAGGCCGTCACTCTAAGCCCTGATTACTCGACTGCCCATCAATGGTTCGCTGTAAATCTGGCGGCTACCGGCCATAAAGACGCAGCTTTGTCGGAAATGAAAAAGGCATTGGAACTCGATCCCGATTCGCCTTCCATCAACGCCGATATGTGCCAAACGTTTTACTTTGCACACCGTTATGATGAAGCAATCGGTCAGTGCGGCAAAACGCTCGACATGAACGCGAAATTCCTCAACGCATATCTATATTTGTATGAGATATATAATGCTAAGGGAATGCCGGACGAAACCGTCAGCACTTATTTCAAACTTGAAGAAATGGAAAACAATCCCAATCCACGGGAGGCCGAGGTAAATTTACAAACAGCTTATCAAACCGGCGGCATACGCCAATTTTGGCGAATGCAAACTGAGATATTAATTCACCCCACGCCAAAATATTACAGGCTGGCTCAATACTATGCCCGTCTCGGCGATAGGGACGAAGCACAGAATTGGCTGGAAAAAGCATATGAAAATCACGATTTCGACATGGCGCTAGTCCTGGCCGACCCGGTTTTCGAGGATTTTCACAAAGACCCGCGCTTTATAACACTTCGGGAGCGGCTGCTTCAGCTTCACGATTGATTGATTGGTGCAGGGACAATTTCGAAATAGCGAATATTGAATAACGAAAAGTGAATAACGCTCTAACAATTATTCGCTATTCCATATCCGCTATTCGTTATTTGGATCCGACTGATACCTGAGCTTGCCGGCTTACTTTGCTATCAACAGGTCACCAGAAACGTCAGAGATGGGGTCAGTTTCAGGAAGAACATACTTCTTTTTTGCGGCTCCCATGTCTTTGGGCTGCAAAGCCGCATTCAAAACATCGCTGATGAGCTTGGCGGGTACGATCTCGAGTTCTTTTCTTAGATCTTCGGGAATTTCGTCGATATCCGGCACGTTGCGGTCGGGGAGAATGATCCTGCGAATTCCGGCACGATGGGCGGCGAGCACCTTTTCCTTAACGCCGCCGACCGGGAAGACGAGGCCGGAAAGCGTGATCTCGCCGGTCATTGAGGTGTCGGAGCGCACCTTTCGGCCAGTATAAAGCGACGCCATGGCCGACACCATCGTCACACCGGCGCTTGGGCCGTCCTTTGGGATCGCACCGGCAGGGACGTGGATATGAATGCCGTTTTGCTTGATGATTTCAGGGTCAATGCCGAATTCCGCCGCATGTGACCACAGATAGCTGCGGGCCGCCTGGGCCGACTCCTTCATCACCTCGCCAAGCTGTCCGGTCAGCGTCAGCCCGCTGCCGCCGGGCAGCAGCGTCGCCTCGATAAACAGAACCTCGCCGCCCATTTCGGTCCATGCCATGCCGGTTGCAACACCGGCGGGCAGGTCTTTGCGGGCCTCTTCGGGATAAACGCGGGGCGGACCCAGATAGCCTTTTATCTCCTCAGCCGTGATCGTCACCTTGCCGACGGAGCCTGTCGCTACTTTGAGAGCCACTTTGCGGGCGAGATTGCCGACCGTGCGCTCAAGTTGGCGGACGCCCGCCTCGCGTGTATATCTTGCGGTCAACAGATTTATGGCGTCGTCCGTGATCTCAAGTTGTTCCGGCGTCAGGCCGTTTTCCTTAATTTGTCGTGAGATCAGGTACTGCTTGGCAATGTTGAGCTTTTCGCGGTCGCTGTAACCCACGAGTTGGATGATCTCCATGCGGTCGCGGAGCGGCGCCGGTATCGGGCCGAGCTGATTAGCGGTCGCGATAAAGAAAACCTTTGACAGATCAAATGGCAGATCGATGTAATTGTCGCGAAACGTATTGTTTTGCGCCGGGTCCAAGATCTCAAGCAATGCCGCCGACGGGTCGCCGCGAAAATCATTGCCAAGTTTATCGATCTCGTCGAGCATGAGCACCGGATTGTTGACGCCGACACGCCGCAGAGACTGGATAATGCGGCCGGGCATCGAGCCAATGTATGTCCGGCGATGACCGCGAAGCTCGGCCTCGTCACGCATTCCGCCAAGCGAGATTCGCTCAAATTCCCGCCCCAGGGCACGCGCGATCGACCGGCCCAGCGAGGTTTTACCGACTCCCGGCGGGCCGACAAACAGCAGGATCGGGCTTTTCGAATCGGGTCGCAGCTTGACGACGGCTAAGGACTCCAAAATGCGCTCTTTAATATCTTCGAGACCATAGTGGTCTTCGTCGAGCACTTTGCGGGCCTCGCCTAAATCAAGCTTTTCCGCGCTCGATTTTCGCCAGGGAATTTCGAGGATATATTCGAGATATGTGCGGATGACGTGATAATCGGGCGCCGCCTGTGGGAGTTGCTCCATCCGCTTTAGCTCGCGGGTCGCCTCTTTGCGAACGTCGTCGGGTAGATCGGCTTTTTCGAGCCGATCGCGAAGCTGGCCGGCCTCGGCCTGTTCGCCGGATTCATCGTCGCCGAGTTCCTTTTGGATAGCCTTCATCTGCTGCCGCAGGACGTAATCGCGTTGCGATTTGTCCATCTCATGCTGGGCTTCGTTGGCGATCTTCGACCGTATCTGCATGATCTCAAGCTCACGTGCCAGCGACGCATGCGTCAGCGTAAGCAGGCCGTCAACCGTGCTCGACTCGAGCATTTTCTGCTCGGTCTCGGAGCCGAGATCGAGCACCGACGCCATAAAATATGCAAGCTGGACCGGATTGTCCTGCGACGTAACCGCAATTCTGATCTCCGGCGGCACGTTCGGCAGCAAGGCGAGCGCCTCCTGGATCATTCCCTGAATATTACGTTTAAGAGCCTCGATCTCTTCGTCGTCAATGCGGCGAAGCTCGGGCAGTATCTGCACTTTTGCCTTTAGATACGGCTGCTCACCGGTCCATTCGACTATCTCGAATCGATCCATTCCCTGAACAATGAGCTGCATGATGCCTTCATTTCGCATCATCCGCTTGATGTTGACGATGGTGCCGATCTTGTAAAGGTCGTCATATTTGGCGTCGTCGCCGGTCACGTTTTCGGTCTTGGTGGTGATACATGCGATCAGCTTTTCCTCGGTCGCAAGCGCCGCCTCAACCGCTCGCGTCGAACGCTCGCGCCCAACCGCCAGCGGCACAACCGTTTCGGGGAACAGCGTAGTATTTTGCAGTGGCAGAACAGCTATCTCGAATTGTTGCGGCATTTTGACTTCCGGTTTTTCTCCGGGATTTTTAATTACTTCTGCCATAATATCTTTATCCCTGCGTACTCTGCGTGTCCTTCGCGTTCTCTGCGTTTACGTCATTGTTAACGCTGAGATCGCTGAGATTTACGCAGAGGTCACCGAGTCCGATCTAAGTCCCTTTTCGCAAATGGATGATCAACAGCCCATTCTCGAATATATGCTCGACCGTCGCGCCGTCTATGGCGGACGGAAACCGCAGCGTTTTCTCAAAATTGCTGTACGTTATCTCCATCTGCTGATATGAGATGCCCGAAACACACGAACGGTCCTTGCGACAGCCCGCAATGGTCAATGTATTGTCCTTAACTTCTATCTCGATCTCCGCATCCGAGACACCCGCGAGCTCGACCTTGACGACCCATCCGTCCGGCGTTTGATAAACGTCCGCCGCCGGATACCAGAGCCGACCCGAGACCACCGCCTTTTTTGACGTGCCGAGAAATTGAAAATTACGATTGGTGGATTTGGCCATAAAACCAGATGGCAGTAGGCAGTCGCGGTTGGCAGTCAGTCGCTCTTTTACTGCCAAGTGCTACTGCTACTGCCTACTCCAAAAACTCGCGCCGCTCGATATTTCCTCGAGCGTTTCGGCGATCTCGCGTTCATCTTCCATTTCCAATGCAACATCGGCCATGGCGATAATGCCGGCGAGGCCGCCGCTAGAATCGACGACCGGAATTCGCCGCACTTGTTTGTCGCCCATCAGACGGATCGCTTCGAAAGCAAAATCGTCAGGTGCAACTGTAAAAAGCTCGGTTGTCATTGCTTCGCTGATCGCGGTGTTTACATCTTTGCCCTCGGCGATAACGCGAATAACGATGTCGCGATCAGTAACGATGCCTATCAGCTTGCTGTCGTCAACAACCGGCACAGCCCCCATATCGCCGTCGCGCATCATCACTGCGACCTCTCGCAAAGACATATCACGCGTCGCCACCCGCACGTTTTTCGTCATTATTTCGCTGCACCGCATGCGTGAGATCGCGGAGGTTTCGGCTTCGGTCATTTGTGAAGACTCCTTTTCAATATTTTGTTCGACCGGCGTAAATAAAGCAAGGGAAAACAGGATCAGCCACAAAAAGCACAAAATACACAAAAACAGAAACAACCTTTGTGATTTTTGCGCCTTTTGTGGCTAATTCTTCTGCTCTGTCATGCGGATCATTCGTTCTAATGCGATATTGGCGTAATGTTTTGTTTCGTCATCGACGATGATCTGGTTGACGACGTTGTCGTCGATCAGATTTTCCATTACCCATGCCAGGTTTGGCGGGGCGATGCGGTACATCGTCGCACACATGCAGAGATCTGGGGCGAGCAGGCGTATTTCCTTGTCGGGAAAACGTGCTTGCAGGCGGTTGACGAGGTTAACTTCGGTGCCGATCGCCCATTTTGAGCCGCTTGGGCTATTTTCGACGGTTTTGATTATGAAAGATGTCGAACCGTCGAGGTCGCTTATATCGACGACTTCTCGTGGGCATTCCGGATGAACGAGAATCTGCATTCCCGGTATTTCATTGCGAATTTTATCGACATGCCAGGCCTTAAACCGGCCATGCACCGAGCAATGGCCGCGCCAGAGGATCAACTTGGCCTCGTGTAGCTGCTCCTCGGAGTTGCCGCCAAGTTCCTCGTGCGGATTCCACAGGGCCATCTTGTCGAGCGGTATTCCGAATTTCGCACCGGTATTTCGCCCAAGATGCTGATCGGGAAAGAAAAACATCTTGTCGAACTCTTTCAGATAAATATCGAATAAGGGAATCGCGTTCGACGAAGTGCAAACGACGCCTTCGTTGCGGCCGCAGAACGCCTTGATCGAAGCGGACGAATTCATATATGTGATCGGCGCGACCCGTGTCTCTAAAACACCGATCTCACGAAGCTGTTCCCAAGCATCTTCAACCTGATCGATCGTCGCCATATCGGCCATCGAGCACCCGGCGCCGAGGTCGGGCAAGATCACGTGCTGATGATCCTTTCCAAGAATATCGGCCGACTCGGCCATAAAATGCACGCCGCAAAAGACGATATACTCGGCCTCAGTCTGCGAAGCCATCACCGAAAGTTGATAAGAATCACCTGTCAAATCGGCATGACGAATAACATCGTCACGCTGGTAATGATGCCCGAGAATGACGACGCGCTTGCCCAATTCCTCACGCGCCGCCTCGATACGCTCATGCATCTCTTCGTCCGACATGACGAGATAATCTTCCAGAACCTGAGGATTTTCTAATACTACTGACATCAAGACCCCCAATAAAAATGATGTCACTCTGTGAGAGTTTTAGCAAGCAAATGAGCGCGCCAACAGCAATACGAACCGGCGGTGACAATCGCGCTTGACCTTAGACCGTAGTACGGGGTTTATAGTAATAAATGTGATGAAATTATCAGACCGCATGAGTATAGGAGAGCTGGCAAAGCACAGCGAAGTGAATCTCGAAACGATTCGCTTTTACGAAAGAGAAGGACTATTACCCAAGCCGCCGCGTACGGCCGCCGGTTACCGTGTTTTTCCGGTGGAAGCGGTTCGGCGGGTCCGGTTTATTAAACAGGCAAAGGAATTGGGGTTTTCTCTTAAGGAAATTAAGGAGCTTCTTGCACTAAGAATTGACCCCGATTCGACAGGCGCGGATGTGCGGAAACGGGCGGAAGCCAAGATTGCCGATATCGATGAAAAGATGAAAACCCTGAGTTCGATGAAAAAAGCATTGACGGAATTAACAGCGGCATGTCGCGGCAAAGGTTCAATAAGTGAGTGTCCTATTCTTGAAAGTCTTAACGCTGAAAAACCGTAAAATATTAAGTTTGCCGCAGCTCAAAGGAGCACCCAACAAGCATGGAGCAGAACGAGTCAGAGATCGGCGGCACTGATTCAAGCTGCATAAACTAGACAAGATAAGGAGCAAGGAGAAAATCATGGCTTTAAAAACCGGAGAACGTTACCGCTGTCCAGATGACAATTGCGGTTGTGAAATCGAAGTAACAAAGGGTGCGCCCCCAACCTGCGGAGGGACAAGCGCCCCGCGCTGTTGCTGCGGTAAAGAAATGCAGAAAGATGGCTAGACCAGATTACTGCAAAAGATAGCGGGCGGTTTTTATTAACCGTCCGCTTCTAAAATAACGAATTTATGAATCCTTTTGATTATATCGAAAGCGTATTGGCTTCGATTGAGCATTACCCGCTGATAGCGCTGCTCGCCGGTCAGATCGGCGTGCCGGATGACATCGTCCCGCTGATAATGATGCCCGAGAATGACGACGCGCGGGCCCAAGCCCTCACGCGCCCCCTCTATCCGCTCATGCATCTCTTCGTCTGGCATGACGAGATAATCTTCCAGAGTTCTTTGAAAAACCCCTACAAATGTGTCGGTTGTTGTCGATTGTAGGGTAAGAGGATTATATAATGGAGGAATGAAAAGCGAACAATTGACGTTG
>JAYVER010000335.1:0-8143 GCA_043748725.1 Chloracidobacterium sp.
TCACCAAAGTCTCAAACAAATAACCCCCAACTTTTCAAAAAAATCGCGATTCCTTCCAAACCGTGAAAAGATTCCGGTTATTCAAAGGACTCTTATAATCAAAGAAACCATCGCTTCAGTCAAAGGTGCGCCCGTAATAAGTTCAATCCAAAAATATTGTCCGTTCGGATTGACTTCGAGAAAGTAGTAAGTTCCGGTTTCATCTTTGATTAAGTCGAACGCTCCAAAATTCAACTTCATTATGGACAACATTTTTTTAAGACGAGCAGAAATTTCTTGTGGGATCTCTACTATTTTATGCGGCAAGTCATCAATGCTCTCAATTCTCCAGTCAATGTGCTCAAGCGTCTCAGGTTTCGTTTGTATTTCGCACGCAAAAACCTCTTCACCTATAACCGTAACTCTCAACTCCTGAACTTTGTTTATACGTTGCTGAAAGATCGCCGGAGCATAAGCTAAATCTTCTTTTTGAAATTTCTCCAAATCGGCGGCAGTCAGAACATTTGTAAAACAGCTAAAATACACATCATCATTAGCGAATCCGTGGTAAGCCAAGGGTTTTATAATTATTTCCGAATGGCGTTTTGCAAGTCTTCTGACATCAGCAACGTCGTTTGTGATTACTGTTTCAGGAACAGAAAGCCCGACTTCTTCTGCAATCCAAATTTGATTGGCTTTACTCGAATACTTTTGCATCTGCCAATAATCATTGACCCATTTGGCGCGTGGAAAAAAGCCGGGAAATGAGCGCAATAATTCTCGATATTCATTCACACTACAATCTTGCGCGGAATGATCGGTTAAAGCTGGGTGTGGCGGTGATTTGTCGGGCTTTCGATACCATATAACAGAAACGCAGTCGGCTGAAGCTCCCGAATCGAGAATCTTCAATTTCTGTTTCTCGATCCGTCCGGAACTTGACCAACGAAAACAAAAGTCGGCATTTGTCGGAAGGTTATCGGTATTGACACGAACTACACCAAAATCAGGTCGTCGTTCACTAAGCCGCCGAATTACAGCGTCAGTGTGAAAGTCTTGCTGAGACGTAAGAACAACGAGTTGCATAGACTTTGGCATAGTTCGGTTAATACCGCCTTTTAATCATCGTTTCCCCAGTCGGAATCAAATTTTATATCCAGCCAACCGTCCTTAGTTGATGCTGACCTTGTGGACTGGCTTTTGTTCTTTTTGCCCCCCATCATCTTCGTAATATCGCCACGATAAATGGACATTTGAGAAGATGGTTCATATGGAATCGGTGGAAGTTCCGACCCGCTCATCTTTCGAGCATAACGCATCGTAAGCGGAATAAACCCCGAAGGCTTCGGATTTAACTCGTTGAATGTTTGCATAATTTTCTCCTAATTCTATGGATGCTTTGGTTTAGACGTTTGTGCCATTGCCGCACCCGTGATAGGCGATAGCTGTCCAACTACTTATTAACACCGGTACCGTTGATAATACGCAATATTTCGCTGATTATCCATGACGTATTTTACCCATTTTACCGGCCTGTTCATCAAACAATCTTAAGATTAACCATCTTCCCCAACGCCCTCGCATATTTGTGCAGTGTTGAAAGCCGGATGTCTTCGGCATGGTTCTCGACACGGAAGATTGCCTTTCCCTCACTTGTTTTTAAAACTACTCTTTCTTCCGAACCCTGATTTTGCCGGGCGCGACAACGCTAAAATGATTTGGAAATTTCTCGCTGTGAGTTTGAAAAGCCTCAGACATGATTTCGGCTTTCTTTTCGGCTGATAAACCCGCCAGCCGAAGCAAAACAACTCCGCCTGAATTTAAGCGATTGTCCCGGAAAACAATCTCGCCAAAATCTTTGTCTCCAGTTACGAGTAACGCTGATCTTTCATTTGCGCGATCAAAAACGACATTATCGGAAATGCCTGGCTCAACTTCCGCCACATACAAAACATCGTGTCCATCTTGCCGCAGACGCTCAACGATCTGTCGATCAACACTTTCGTCAGCTAAAAGATTCATGCTGCTTCCGGTGAATAAGTCGGCAAATTTCGCACTGCGTATGACAAAGCGGCGGAAACGGCTTCTCGGGTCAGTCGAGGATGCGCCTCAAGTATTTGCTCAACGGTTTCTCCGGCAGCAAGTTTTTCGAGAATTAGCTCAACGGTTATGCGAGTTCCGGCAATTACGGGTTTGCCCATCATCACAGTAGGGTCGGTTTTAATCAATTTCATCTCCATACAATTTGATTATACGTCAAAACAAAAGGCACACGATTAATTTATCGTTTAGACGATCTCAAGATTAACCTTCTTCCCCAAAGCCTTTGCGTATTTACGCAGCGTCGAAATCGTAATATTCTCGGCGTGGTTTTCGATCCGGGAGATGGCGCTCTTTTTGGTCCCCATCTTTTGAGCGACTTCCTCCTGGGTCAGCTCTGCCTGTTCGCGTGAGAGTTGCAGCAGGACACCGATCTTGAAGTTTTGGTAGCCTTCGTCATAGCCGTCAGCAAACTCTGGGTCTGTTTTCTTTCTCTTTTTAATATATTTCTTTAGATCACTCATTTCTTTCGGTTCAGATAATCGCTCTTCCGTTTTTCTGCCAGTGCTATCTCACTCAATGGTGTTCTTTGTGACTTTTTGACAAATCCATTGGTCAGAACAACTAGACTGCCTTTGTCGAAAAATCCAAGGAGGCGGAATATATTGCTTCCATACTCGATTCGAACTTCCCCAATGTCATCCGTTGCAACCAGCTTCTTTAAGTATTGCTTCGGCACCAGTTGTAGATCTTAGACCAGACTAAGCACCCACGTGACCTTATCAGCTTGCTTTCCGGTTAGAGAGTCGAGAAATATCTCGACAGGGCATTCGCCGTTAGGTAATTTGTAAAAGATCACCTCACGCATACAGGTTAACAAATATGTGAACTTATCTCAATAAGGTTTTTAATAATGATACCTCGCCTGTAGAAAATCGATCCTTTCCTCGCTGACCAGATAAACTACCCTGTGTTCTTTCGTCAGGCGGCGCGACCAAGCTCCCGCTGCTCTGTGTCTGAGAGGTTCCGGTTTGCCGATTCCCGTGAACGGATCTCGCTGGATAGCCTCAACGAGGTCGAGCAGTCGCAACAGTGTTTTGCGGTCCGTTTCGGCCCAATGACGAAGATCGTCAAGGAATTCCGGGTGGAAAACGGCCTCGCGTCGTTTATTTGCCCTTTGACTTTTCTGCGCCAAACTCTTTCCGTAGCTCCTCAATTGTCATTTTCGTTCCGCCGCCCGCTTTGGCACGGTCAATCGCTTTTACCAGTCGATCAGCATTCCTTGGTGATCGAAAAAGATACTCGGTCTCGAGCAGACTCGAGAGTTCCGATTCGCTGACCATCGCAACATCTTCGCGACCGCGACGTTTGATGACGACGATCTCGCAGTCGTCGGTGACTTGGTTTAGCAAAGATGCTAAGTTGTTTCTTGCGTTGCTGTAGGTGGTTTCGATTGGCATAGTGTTGTACAGGAAGATTGTACATATATTCAAGTAAATGAGCAAGAGGTTTCACGCAGGTGCCGCGAAGAACGCAAAGTTAAGAAAAGATGAAGATTGGAATTCTTATTTCAGGACGCGGCTCGAACATGGTCGCCATCGTAGAGGCTGTTAATGGCGGGGAGATACCTGATGCCGAGGTCGTGGTCGTTATCAGCGACAAGGCAGACGCGGCGGGTTTGGAGAAAGCAAAACAACGCGGTGTTGAGACGGTAGAGGTCGAGAGAAATGGCCGTCGGCGTGAGGAGCACGACGCTGAGATAATCAGCGAGCTACAGGGTCGCGGCGTCGAACTGGTTTGCCTCGCCGGGTATATGCGGCTGCTGTCCGCGGGGTTTATCAGTGCGTTTCCGGGGCGGATCATCAATATTCACCCCAGTTTGTTGCCCGCTTTTCCTGGGCTTGATGCTCAGAAGCAGGCCCTTGAGTGCGGAGCGAAGGTTACCGGCTGCACGGTGCATTTTGTTGACGAGCATCTTGACAACGGGCCGATCATCCTGCAAACGACTGTTGATGTTTTGGAGGGTGATACGGTGGAATCGCTATCTGCGAGAATACTTGAACACGAGCATAAATCATACGTCGAAGCAATAAACGGGATCGTGAACGGGGTTTGATTTTCTGTTTTCTTTTTCTTTTTTTAAGGCTTTTTAATTAGACACACTCCCTACCGGTCGTGTTTCTGCCTTTTAGGAGTCGCCATCCACGAGCGACTCGAAGTGCAGGGTGGTCAATTCGCCTTTGTCGTTGGTAAATTCGAGCATATCTTCGCTGTTGTCGGTGTCGTACTGGACTGAGACGCCGCGGATGTTTTTGAGCTCGTCGGTCATGGTCGTTTCGTGTTCGTGTTTTTTGTAATGACGTTTTACTGTAACGGAGTGGCCGTCAATGGCGGCGCTCGTAAAAAAAGCTTCCTGTTCCTCTTCGGCAAAGTCGCTATGGCTGAATATCTCAAATCTTGCCCGTCGTCCGTGATTGCGCTCCGAAAAAGCGTTTAAGAAAGTGGCCCATTCCTGCGGCTCGACTGCTTTGATCATTGTCATAAAAAGATTCCCCCGATTGATATAATTGTCGGTTATCGCCGTTGCGAGTGCAAACACACTACCTTTGGCCGCATTGCTTTGACTTATTTAATGTTTTTCCATAAACTTTAAGTTTTCACTTTCGGGTGAATTCAATGGAGAGCAACTATGCCGAAGAGAACATTTCAACCGAACAACCGCCGCCGCGCGAAAAAGCACGGCTTTCGAGCACGGATGGCGACCAAGAACGGTCGCGCCGTGATCAAGCGCCGCCGTGCGAAAGGACGCAAGAGATTAACGGTTCAGCATTATTAGATTTTCGTCTCCCCAAGGATGACCGGCTCCGAAAACGCGCCGATTTTCTATGGGTCTATGAAAAAGGTAAGCGTTTCGAAGGCCGTTTTATGACGGTTTTCATTTTGCCCAGCGAACGCCCAAATCAGCGGCTTGGCGTCACGGCTACCAAGAAAGCGATCGGCAATGCCGTAATGCGGAATCGGGCAAAACGGCTGCTGCGGGAAAGTTTTAGATTGAGCCGGGCCGAGCTTGACGCCATCGAGACGAAATACGATTGGGTTTTGAACGCACGGCGAAGTCTGCTGAGAGTAAAACTCGAACAGCCACTCGCGGAATTTCGGCAGATAGTGGCGAAGATTGGCCAAATCGAGGCAAAGAATTTATTGCCACAGAGTACGCAGAGCAAAACAGAGGAATGAAATGTTAACCGCAGTTTTGGTTTACTCTCTGTTTTCTCGGTGTTCTCTGTGGCAAAATCGTTTTAGATGAAGTTTCTGGTTTTAGATCTTTTGGGCATTTATAAGACGTTTCTGTCGCCCTTTTTCCCGCCCGCGTGCAGGTTTGAGCCGAGCTGCTCGGAATATGCGCGGGCTGCTGTAGAGAAATACGGTGCGATACGCGGAACCTGGATGGGTTTGGGGCGTATCTTAAGATGTCAGCCGTTATGCAGAGGCGGGCATGACCCGGTGGAGTAGTAGGCAGTTGGCGTAAGGCAGTTGGCAGTAAGAATGGAAAATTCCGGTAATCAAAATCAATCTCGTTTTCTGATCGCGGCGGTCCTTTCGATGGCCGTGCTTTTCGGTTGGTCGTATTTTTTCGCTCCGAAAAAACCGGCGGCTGACAATGCGAATGTTGCGGCGAATACAAATACGTCGCAAACAGCGACGCCTCAACCCGCTCCGACGTCACAGGCACCGCAAACTCAGCCTGAAACGGCGGCGACAACGCCGGACACCACGCCTAACCGTACGATAACGATCAAATCGCCCTTGTATGAGGTGACGCTCGACTCGCGTGGTGCTTTGGCGACGAGCTGGATCATTGTCAAAAACCAATCGCCGAAAAGTGAATTCCCGGTTTTCGCCGATGGCTCGAACGATGCAGAAAAGAAACCGCTGCAGCTCATTTCACAGATAGCTTTCTCCCGCAGCCCGCGTGAGATACCATTTCGGCTCTCGACCGACGATCAAGCCATTAACATGCTCGTAAACGACCGAAATTATCAGATATCCGTACCGGAAGAAACGATAACGCTTGCCCCCGGTCAGGAAAAGTCGGTCGAATTTACGCTGACGGACGCGAGCGGTGTCGAGGTCAAGAAGAGTTTTATTTTTCGGGCGGACAGCTATATCGCCGATCTAGGCATAAGCCTCAAAAAAGGCGGCCAACCGGTGCCGAATACAAAACTGCTCATCGGTGCGAGCATCGGTGACCATGCGATCAATCATCATAATTTTTATCACATCGAACCCGAAGGCGTTGCGTTCGTCGACGGCGATATCAAGCGTCATCAGGGCGGTTCAGCGTTTACGTTTGATGCAAACAATCAGGCGGCCTTAACGGACAGCGGCAAGGTCGATTGGGCGGGCGTGGGCGATGCATATTTCGCGATGGCGGCAATTCCAGCGACTCCGGCACAGGGTGTGGAATACCGGGCGACCAAATACGATGTGCAAACTCAGCCGTATTTTAACAGCATTTTTCAGTGGGTTTTGCGAAATGCCCAGACCACTGAGACGCGGCATCTCGTAACGGTATATTTGCCAATCACGGCGGACGGTTCGGTAACGAAAGTATTTACCGGCACCAAGGATTATTTCCTTCTGTCGTCACTTAACGAAGGCATGACGAAGGATGTCGGGCGAACGGTCGAGATCACTAACCTGATCAATTTCAGCAATTACTGGTGGCTGAGATGGCTGACAAAGCCGATCTCGATCCCGATCCTCTACGCGCTGAATTTCTTTAACGGATTGACGCATAACTACGGCATAGCGATCATTGTCTTTACGTTTTTGTTTTATTCGCTGCTGTTCCCGCTGCGTTGGACGCAGTCGAAATCCTTCAAAAAGGCTTCGGGCAACGCGCCGAAGATGAAGGATATCCAGGACCGGATCAAGGATCTCCAGAAAAAAGGCGTGCCAACGGACGATCCGCGGATGCGTACACTACAGATGGAGCAACTGAAGATGACGAAGGATGCGCTGCCGATCGGCGGCTGCCTTCCGATGCTGCTGCAGTTTCCGCTGCTGATCGCTTTTTACACGGCGGTTACTGTCTCGCTCGAAGTGCGACAGGCTTCGTTTATCTGGCTGCCCGACCTTTCGGCGGCTGACCCGTGGCATATTCTCGAGTTTGCTTTTGCAGTCTCGATGATCCTGTCGATGAAATTCACACCGCAGGCCGCGACCGTCACGCCCGAGCAGCAGATGCAGCAGAAGATGATGACCTATTTTATGCCGCTGATGATGCTGTGGGTCATGTGGTCGGCACCGGCGGGACTTTTGCTATACTGGTTTTTCGGCAACATCGTCAGCTTTGGCCAGCAGATGGTGATCAATAAAATGAATAAACCGAATACACCGCCCGGAATGCAGATCGTCGATTCGGTGCCGAAGAACGCGAAGCAGGTTAAGCCGAAGCTTTCGACGACCTAACTGGGAACGCAGGCTGCAAGCCTGCGATAAGTGTAGTTTTTCGACAGTGCAGGATAGCAGCCTGCGTTCCGACATATGAATCAGACTTGTGAAAACGCGAAAGAGTTTCTGGCCGGGGTTGTTGCCGACCTGAGGTTCGATCTGAGCGTTTCGACCGAGTGGACGGATGAGGGCTGCTGGCTAAACTTAAGCGGCGAAGATGCTCATATCGCTCTGGCCGAAAATGGCGAACTGCTTGATGCGTTTGAGGTTTTGCTCTTTCAGGCCTTTGGTCGTGAGCTTGACCGCGAACATCGCTTTGTCGTTGACGCCGAAGGATTTAGACAGACCCGCAAGGCCGAATTGCAGGCAATGGCACGCTTTGCCGCGGATCAGGCCCGCAAGAATGGCCGTCCGTTTACATTCGGCGTTCTGAATTCGACCGAGCGACGCATCATCCACATGACGCTCCAACAGGAAGCAGACCTTTTTACCGAATCCGTCGGCGACGGCCGCGACCGGCGTTTGCAAGTAAGGCTTCAGTAGGTCACTCTACGCTTTGCCAATTGCCCAACGTTTGAGCTAACCGGCACATTGTGGTGTGACGGCATTTGACCCAGAATGAAATGGCGGGGCAAATGGCGGCACGCCGCAATGTGTCCGGTTGAGC
>JAYVER010000336.1:0-8117 GCA_043748725.1 Chloracidobacterium sp.
AGCCAATTACGAACCCGGCGTTGATCTGCTTGCTAAGGTAACCGTGCTCGGCGAAGGCTCGCGCGGCTCGCTCGCCAAACAATTGACCGCTCGACTCGGTCTCAATGAGGGCAAGGAGCCGCAGGTTTTTTCGCTGGGCGTAAAGGAATTGTGGGAGGTCGCGGATGGCAATTTTCCGGAAGGAATGGTCGTCCACACGCTCGGATTTCCCTCTGATGCAAAGACTTACGGCGGCGGCTGGATCTACGGGTTGAAAAATAACACCGTGAGCATCGGGTATGTTACAGGCTTGGATTACATCGATCCGATGATTGATCCTCATGCCGAGTTTCAAAAATTCAAGACCCATCCAAAGGTCGCCGAGATACTCGCCGGCGGCAAAATGCTCAAATACGGAGCGAAATCGATCAATGCCGGTGGCTACTACACAATGCCGAAACTTTACGCCGATGGCGTGCTGCTGGTTGGCGACTGTGCGTCGTTTCTCAACGGCCAGCGGATCAAGGGCATTCACACTGCCATGAAGTCGGGGATGCTGGCGGCTGAGACAATCATCGGGGCGTTTGAACACGAAGATTTTTCATCTAATACGCTGCGGCATTTTGAAGAAAAGGTAAATCTAAGCTGGATCTACGACGAACTCCACCCGGTTAGAAATTTTCACGGAGCGTTCCAAAAAGGACGCTGGTCCGGACTGCTCAACACTGGCTTACAATTCCTGACCAAAGGCATGGCGTGGGGATTTATGCCGCAGGAATACCATGTCGCGGGTCACGAGCGAATGGAGAAAGTGTCAGAACCGGGAGCGGTAGCGACTGGGTCTTTGCGGTATTCGGATCTTAAGTTTGATAAACAACTGACGTTTGACAAGGTAACGGATGTTTTCTACGGTGCGGTTGCCCACGATGAAGATCAGCCGTCCCATTTGCATGTACTCGATACCGAGATTTGCGCGACGCGGTGTGCCGAGGAATACGACAATCCGTGTCAGCGTTTCTGTCCGGCGGCTGTTTATGAGATGGAACACGACTCGGCAACGGGCCGCAAGGAACTAAAAGTGAATTTCTCCAACTGCGTTCACTGCAAGACGTGCGACATTGCCGATCCGTATCAGATCATCAATTGGGTGACGCCCGAGGGTGGCGGCGGGCCGAATTATAAAGGAATGTAAATAGTGAATCGTAAATAGTGAATCGTGAATAGATTTGGGTTTTCTATTCACGATTCATTATTTACGATTCATTTTCCAATTAGCTATTATCGAGGATTTCGAAATTAACCTTTCGTTCCTTAAATTCTTTCAATGCGATACGCGTCGGTTTTGTCTTGCGCATATCTAGATCGACACGCGATATTGCTCCGCGCTGAAGCTGTTTGCTCCGCTGGGCAGCGAGTATGATCATGCGGTATTTCGAGTCGATCTCCGGCGGGTTGATGACCTCTTCGTCCTGGGTTTCTGCTGTTTCGTCAACTATCTCTTCGGTTTTGTCAGCCATAAATTCGCCTATTCTCCCTGAAATTGATGCATAGAGGCATCGAAACCATCAAGTATAACGCGAATTTCGTCAGATTGCCTAATCGTTTTAAGCCTTTCAGCTCGAATAATTGTTCGCAGATCGTCGGTCGCTTTTGCAAGATCGTCATTTATGACGAAGTATTTGAATTTTTTGTATTCGCGTACTTCATTAAAAGAATTCGTAAGGCGTAAGCGAAGATCGCCCGAACTTTCGGTTGCACGCAGCGTGAGGCGAGTCTGCAAAATCGGAAATGACGGCGGCAAAATAAATATACTTACGGCGTCCGGTACCTTGTCATGCAAAATTGCGGCGCCTTGAACGTCGATCTCAAGCAAAACATCCTTGCCGGTCGCCATCACTTTTTCGACTTGGGCAAGCGATGTGCCGTATAGATTGCCATGTACCTCGGCGTATTCTAGGAATTCGCCTTCGCCGATACGCCGCTCAAATTCGCCCTTTTCGATGAAAAAATACTCGCGCCCGTTTTCCTCACCCCCGCGGATCGCCCGCGTCGTGTATGAGATCGAGTATGTGATATCGGGCATGGCGAAACGCACTTCGTTGATCAGCGTACCCTTGCCGCCGCCCGATGGAGAACTGATGATGATTAAATTACCTTTCATTGGGTTAGTTGTCGGTTGTCAGTAGTCAGTTGTCAGTCGGAATTAGCATCCGACAACCGACAACTGACAACCGACAACTATTCCACATTTTGCACCTGTTCGCGGATTTTCTCAATTTCGCTTTTGATCGCCAGGGCATTTTCCTTTACGGTCATGCTGTTTGTTTTTGAGGTGATCGTGTTGGCCTCGCGGTTCAGCTCCTGGGTCAGAAAGTCGAGCCGTTTGCCCACGTCGCGGTCTTCTTTTACGATAGTTCTAAAATGTTCGATATGGGTGCGGAGCCGTGCGATCTCTTCGGAAATATCGGCGCGTTCGGCCAGATATGCGATCTCCTGTGCAAGCCTCGACTGGTCGATCTCGATCTGCGAATCGCTTTTGGCGAGCATGTCGGTGATGCGTTTTGTGAGCCTTAGTCTATATTCTTCGGCGACGTTGTCCGCTTCGCGCTCGATCGCGGGCAGGCGGTTTTCGATCTCATTTAATCGAGTTGCAAGCTCGATTTCGAGCAGTGAACCTTCCTTTACCCGCATTTTTTCAAGATCGTCTAGTGCCAAAGAAAAGACATTTTCGACAGCATCGAGGAATTCTTTGGCCGGTTCCTCTTTTTTCGCGTTAACGACATTCGGCAGCCGGGCGATGACATTTATGTCAGGTTCGCCGGTTAAGGCAAACTCGTCCCGCATTTCTTTCATAGCCGCCAAAAAGCCTTTTATCAGCGGCCGATTAAGTTCAAAATCGACATTGTCATTCCGGTCGTACTGTAGGTTTACCTCTACACGGCCGCGTGTCAGTCGCGCGCCGATCAAGCGTTTGATTATAGATTCGAGCGGCTGCAATTCGCTTGCAAGTCGCAGATTGACATCGAGAAAGCGGTTGTTGACCGTTTTCAATTCGACACTGATCGAAAATTTGCTTTCAGCGACCGAGCCGCGTCCAAAGCCTGTCATTGATTTCATAAATTGACCTCGTCTGGCGTCTCCATATCGGCAAACTGGAGCTCATAGAGCATTTTATACGTTCCGCCGCTTGCCAGCAGTTCATCGTGCGTGCCGATTTGCGTGATCTTGCCTTTCTCCATCACTACGATCTTATCCGCTTTACGAATTGTGGACAGCCGGTGAGCGATGACGATCGAGGTTTTGTTTTGCATCAGATTTGCCAGAGCCTTTTGCACGAGGCCTTCGCTCTCGGTATCGAGTGCGGATGTCGCTTCGTCAAGTATGAGAACCGGAGCATTTACAAGCACCGCGCGAGCAATAGCTATCCGCTGTCGCTGGCCGCCGGAGAGCAGCGTTCCGCGTTCGCCGACGAGCGTTTCATATTTACTCGGCAGCTGCAGGATAAATTCGTCGGCATAAGCAATGCGGGCGGCTTCCTCGATCTCGGCTTCGGTGGCATAGGGTTTACCGTAAGCGATATTTTGGCGGATAGTGTCGTTAAAAAGCACTGTTTCCTGCGTGACCAAGGCCATTTGTTTTCGCAGACTAAGTATTTTAGCGTCGCGCAGATCGGTGTCATCCCAATAGATTGCACCCTCTGTCGGATCATACAGCCGCTGAATAAGCCGCGTCAGGCTCGATTTGCCGCCGCCGCTTTGGCCGACGAGAGCGACCATCGTTCCTTTGCCTATCTCAAGATCGATATGCTGCAAAATCTTTTTTTTGCCGTTGCGGTAGTTGAATGACAGATCTTTGATGCTGATCTTGTCTTTTAGCGGTGTTAGCTCGATTGCGTCCGGCTTTTCGGGAAGCGTGTCGTTCTCATCAAGGATGTTCCAAACGTCTCTCGCGGCGGCAAATGCTTTTGTGATCTCATTATGCTGCCGCGAGATCTTTCGCATCGGATCGTAGCTTCGGAAAAGGAAAAACAGGAAAGTAAAAAACTGTGACGGATCAAGCCGTGCGGAATTGATCTCGCGAAGACCGAAATAAAACAGAACAATGATCGCGATTGTGCCGATCAGTTCGATGGTCGGCGGCGAAGTCGCGGCGATCCGGGCGGCCCGCAAGTTTGCACGGGCAATAAGGCGTGCGACGGCCAAAAACCGGCTCTGCTCGCGCTGTTCGGCCGCGTAAGCCTTTACAATAACGTGATTTGAAATCGTTTCCTGCGACGTGTCGTTCAACTCTTTATTGCCCTCGAGCGAAACATCGGCGAGCTTGCGCAGCCGGCGGCTAAAATTTGTTGTCAAAAATCCGATGATGGGTGCGATTATCAAAGAGCCAAGCGTAAGCCGCCAGTTGAAATAAAACGCCGCGCCGAGAAAGAACACGAGCATGCAGCTCTCGCGGAGCACATCGCGAAGGTTCGACGAAACGGCAAGTTCGATCGCGGAACAGCTAACTACAAGGCGTGAAACGAGAAAATTTGAGCGATGTTTTTCAAAGAAAACCGCCGATTGCTTTAACAAATGCTCGTAAAGCTCACCGCGAAGTTTCAAGATCGCTGATTGCCCTATCCTGGCCATCAGATATGAAGAAAAATACTCGGCCACACCTTTTAGCACGGTAAACGTGATCAGCAGCACCGAGATCATCATCCACGCTCGAAACCAATCGTCTTTGGGGATGAGGCTGTCGAGGTCGAAAAGAGTTTTCGCTTTAGTCGGGGTGGTTTGAAGAAATTGATTAAATATGGGGACGAGCAGGGCGCCCGTTGCGGTTTCAAAAACCGCACCGACAACCATTGCGATAAATGCCAATATAAAGATCAGCCAGTACGGGCGTACATATTTTAGAAGCCGCTGAAAATCGTTCATTTCCAATACAAAAGGTTGAATATACTGTACTTGGCATCAGGTGTCCAAGAAGCAATTCTTGCAACTTACCGCAAGATTATGGCATCTTTTCTAAAGCGCTCGTCTATTCGGAGAAAAGATATGAAAATTTCCAACCTGTTTAAGTTGTTGTTTTTGCTGATTTTTGTCGCCGTGTCGGGTCTTTCCGCTTACGGACAGGTGGATGTGGCCCGGAAAACGATTGCAGTCACGTATCCGTTAGATGAGACGGTCAATGTACAATTTCGCGGCACGACACGGTTTCCGCGGATGAAAGGCGAGGCTAAAGTAAAACGAACGGGGCGTAACGGTACACGGATCGAACTCTCGGTTGATAAAATGCCGCGTCCGTTTGAGCTTGGCGCCGGCTACGCGACCTATGTCCTATGGGCAATTTCACCGACCGGCCAGGCCGACAATCTCGGTGAGATCAAACGCAGCGGCCTTTTCTTTATCGATTCGAAAATGACCGTGACCACGCCGCTGCAGACATTTTCGTTGATAATTACAGCCGAGCCGCATTTCCTTGTGACGCGTCCGAGCCAGACGATAATGCTCGAAAATCTATATCCGGTCGCCGCGAACGGCCAACGTATAGGGACGACGCCGTCGATAAACTATTTCGGCAATTCGAGTGATTATTTCCGCGATCCGCGAACGCCTGAGATCGCCGAAACCGATTATGCTAAGACGCCGCCGGCGATTTTGCAGGCAAAGCAGGCTGTTGCCCTTGCGAGATTTGCCGGTGCCGAAAGGGATGCGTCCGCCGAGCTCGTCGAAGCTGAGACGCTGCTTCAAAACGCCCAGAATGCGTGGCAGGCCGGTCGCGATTCGGACACGGTTGACATTGCCGCAAGAAAGTCGATAAGTGCATCGGTGAAAGCCGAAACGCTCGCATACGAGCGAAAGGACGCCCGCGAAAAGCGCAACGAAAAGATACGGACGGATTCCGACATACGCAGTGCCGAGACCCGTTTTACGGAAGCTCAAAATCAGATCTCGGATATCAAAGGCGAACTCTCACGCGAGACCAGAAACCGCGAGTTGGCCGAACGCGATGCGTTGAATTATTCGAATCAGGTCAAGGAGCTTCGCGATGAGAACGGCAAGCTACGCGAAGAGCTTGGCCGCATTAGAGTAGAGATTGAGGCTGCCAACGCCAAACTTGCCGCCGCCGAAAATGAAAAAAAGGCTATACAGCAGCAAAGTGATAAGGAGGCAAAAGTCGCCAAGCTCCGCGCTGCCGAAGGTGACCTGATCGCCTCTCTCAAAACCTTTGGCTCGGTTGCCAAAACTGAACGGGGAATCGTTTTAACATTACCCGAAAGTCTCTGGACAAGCACGCGTTCAAGCTCATTCGTGCCGCAGGCGGACGGCAAACTGACATCGCTCGCCGAACTTCTCGCCAATAATCCCGATTATCGCATCGCCGTCGAATCTTACACCGACAGCACCGGCGATCCGACCCTTATTCAAACGGTCACCGAAAAACGCTCTTATGCCATAGCGGAAAAATTTTCGGGCTTAGGTGTCGAAGAGGGACGCATTATGGCCAAAGGCTTTGGGGCCAGCGTGCCGGTCGTCCCAAATACAACGAATGCCAATCGCGCAAAAAACCGGCGTTTGCTTGTGATCCTGAGTCTGAACCAGCAGTAAAAAGTAAAAAGTGAATGATGGGTATCGAATCGATACTCATTATTCATAATTCGTTCCTTATATCTCATCCCCATCTCTCATCTTCTTCTTGCATATGCGTTAATTCCGCCTCGAAATAATTTTGCTATTCCGCAAATTAAACTTATACTTCGTGAAGTCAGTAAGACAATCTATTTTTAGGCGAAGATCAGCCATTACCCCCCTCCGTTGATTCGATATTCGTCTTCGAAGTCGAAAAACCGTGTTTTTCGTAGATCAAGGGGAATATCAAACATGTCAAAGAGCCCAAAATCGTTACGTATCGCTGCCAGTCGTCTCGCATTTGTCGCCATAACTGGCGGCTTGCTTTTAACTCTCGCCACCGCCGGAGCGAGCGCCGCTCCGTTTTCGTCATTTGATTCCTTTTGGGAATTTTTTGGCTACAAGATTTTGAAGTCTAACCCAAAATCTGCCCTGCCGGACAATCCCGCCATTGTAAATCCGAATGTTACCATCACGACCCTTGGCATACCGATAACGCAGAATTTCGACACTTTGGCGAATAGCGGGACGCCGACTTGGACGGATAACTCAACCCTTATTGGCTGGTACTCGCAGTTCGAGTTAGTCCCCGGGAACCCGACGACCTATTTAGTTAGCGATGGCACAACAAATACCGGAGCAATCTATAGTTTCGGTGCCGTCGCTGCAACCGAACGCGCATTCGGATCAATCTCTTCCGGGACGCCGGGAATGATTTTCAACGCGTTCAAACTTACTAATGGCACAGGTGCAACGGTCACCTCGCTCGATATAAGCTACGTGGGTGAGCAATGGCGCAACGGCGGTAACGCGAGCACCCAGCAATTAGACTTCCAATATCAGGTTGCGAGTGCCGGCACGATCACCGATGCCAATACGCCAACGACCGGTTGGTTGGATTTCAACTCGCTCGATTTCGTCAGTCCGACAGTTGGCGCAACGGCTGGTGCTCTAGACGGTAATGCCGCAGCAAACCGCACGGCAAAAATTGCGAGCCTTACCGTGGCGGTAAACAATGGCCAGGAAATCTGGCTGCGCTGGAAGGACTCGAATGACACTGGAAATGACCACGGCCTCGCGATTGATGACTTTTCCGTAACGCCACAGGGTTCTGGGGGAACCCCGACCCCGACTCCAACTCCAACTCCAATCGGGACCCCAACCCCAACCCCGACTCCGACGCCGAGACCGGCTATCCGCATTCATGATATTCAAGGCAGCGGGACGATCTCGCCGTTTGTCGGCCAGTCGGTGACGACCACAGGCATCGTGACGGGACTGAAAAGCAATGGTTTCTTTATTCAGGAACCGGATGCAACGATCGACGCCGATCCAAATACTTCGGAAGGCATTTTCGTCTTTACCGGTTCCGCTCCGCCGGCGGCAGCGGTGGTCGGTAATCTAATGCAAGTGGTGGCCACGGTTACAGAGTTTATACCAAATGCGGACCCGCAGAGTCCGTCGCTTACGGAGTTGACGACCCCTACTGTTTCGCTTACGTCGAGCGGTAATCCATTGCCTGCA
>JAYVER010000337.1:0-3084 GCA_043748725.1 Chloracidobacterium sp.
CGCCGACTCGCGAAGTGAGGATAACCCTTCTTTCTCAGCCTGGCGGCGAATTTCCGAGCCGGGACGGCGTTCGATGATCATCTCGCGAATGCGGTCCGACATGTCCAGCAGTTCGTGGATCGCGGTTCGTCCGCGATAGCCGGTGTGATTGCATGCATCGCACCCGACGCTGCGGAAGAAAATACGGTCGCTAACATCTTCCGGTCGTAAGCCTGACTCGTTTATCTCTTCGACCGTCGGTTCATACGCACGCTTACAAGTTGGGCAGAGGAGGCGAACCAGCCGCTGGGCGAGTACACAATTTAGCGATGAAACAAAATTATATGGTTCAACGCCCATGTTCAAAAATCGGCCGATGACGTCGATGACGTTATTGGCGTGAACGGTCGTAAAGACGAGGTGACCAGTCAGCGCGGATTGAATCGCGATCTGAGCTGTTTCTTCATCACGGATCTCGCCGACCATGATCTTGTCAGGGTCGTGACGCAAAATCGAACGCAGGCCGCGGGCGAATGTCAGGCCTTTTTTCTCGTTGACCGGAATCTGCACGATGCCGTGAAGCTGATATTCGACCGGGTCTTCGATAGTGATGATCTTGTCTTCGTCGTTGCGGATCTCGTTCAGAGCGGCGTACAACGTAGTCGTTTTACCCGAGCCGGTCGGGCCGGTGACCAGAACCATGCCGTAAGGCTCTTTGATATAAAGGCGAAATCTCGTAACGTCTTCGGGGTCAAAACCCACTACATCGAGATCAAGATTCTTAAAACTCTCGTTGATCTGCTCTTTGTCAAGGATACGAATAACGGCGTCCTCGCCATAGACCGTAGGCATGATCGAGACGCGAAAATCGACCGTGCGGCCCTTGTAACGAACCCGAAAACGGCCATCCTGCGGGATTCGGCGTTCGGCGATGTCGAGCTCCGACATAACCTTTATACGCGAGATAAGCATCTGGTGAAACGAGATATCGATCGGATCGACTTTTGCGTAAAGCGCACCGTCGATGCGAAATTTTACCTGCACGTCACGTTCGCGGGTTTCGATATGGATATCCGACGAGCGCGATTCCATCGCGTTGTAGAGGATCGTGTCAACCAGTTTAATGATCGGCGCGATGTCGGAATCTGAAGCCAGGCGGTCGAGATCGAGCACTTCGTCGCCCTGATCGGTTTCTTTGACAAGCGAGATCTTAAACGTTGACGCTGCTTCCTGCAGCACGCGTTGAGTCGAATCGCCCTTGCGGAGCACGACATCTATTGCACCGGCCGTAGCTACATAAGGAACTATGCGGACGTTGAGTACATTCTCAAGCTCGTCGAGCCGCTCCAGATTCGACGGATCGGCCATTGCAGCGTGGAGGTTGTTGCCTTCGCGCCGCAGCGGTACAAATTGATTGCGAAGCATCAGATCGACCGGCAGCTTTGCCAGTTCGTCGTAGTCAATCGGCGATTCCTGCTCGGGCGGCAAGAGGTCAATAAACGGCAGTCGATATCTGGCCGCGAGGGATTTTGCATCTCTAACCTCGGGCGGCTCTTTGTCGAGAAAATCGGCGACTCCGACCGTCGGTGCGGCTGTAGTAATTGTTTCAGTTTGGGTTTGTTCGCTCATTTTATCCGTTTTATTTACGTCCGCCGACAGGCCCAGCCGAGATCATCTGGATGATCGGCAAGTATATTGCCAAAAGAATCGTAACTACGACGCCGGCCATAACCAGAAGGATTATCGGTTCCATAAGTGTCGTTAACTGTTCGAGCCGGACCTCGGCCTCGGAATCAAAAAAACCGGCCACTTCGTCCAGCATTTCGCGCAAGCTGCCCGACCTTTCGCCGATTCCAACCATATCGAGTGCCAATTCCGGTACCCAGTTCGCTTTTTCGAGTGCCTCGGTAAATCCGCGGCCTTCGCGGATCATCGGCAAAACGCTCTGACTGCGGCGGCGCAGCTCAAGATTATTTATCGATTGTGAAGAAATTTCCCACGAATCTGGAACCGTGATGCCGCCCGAAAGCAGCGTCGACAGCGAGCGCGAAAGCTGGGCCGTCGCCATATTGCGGATCAGTTGACCGGCGATTGGTATTTTCAACAAAGATTTGTGCAATAGTAATTTGCCGCTGGCCGTTCGCAGCCAAACATACAGTGCAAGCCCGATTATAATAACCAGCGGCAACAACCAAAGAATGTTGCCGGATATGCCGTTCGCAACAGCAAGAACGACCACGGTTACGGTCGGCAGCCCGCGATTTGCACTAAGACTCTTAAACAGGTCTGACATCTTCGGCACGATATAGAGCGACAAAAACGCCACCATCATCGTCGCCGCGACCAATAGAAAGGCTGGATACGCCAACGCGCCGCGCAATTTTCTCGATATGCCGACGCTGCGTTTGAGGTATTCGACGAACCTCGCAAGAACATCGTCAAGCGCTCCGCTCTGTTCGCCGGCGAGGATCGATGCGGTGTAAATTCTGGGAAACAAACCTTGCGCTTCAAAAGCTTCGGAAAGCGGGATGCCGCTTTTGATCTTCTCTTCTACGTCCGCCAGAACAATACGCAGATTCGAGGAAGCCGAGCGGGTTTTCAACAGGTCGATCGACTGTAGAACAGGAATACCGGCCCGCAACAGAGCCGAAAGCTGTTGATTAAACAGCAAAAAGTCAGCCTGCTTTACCTTTCCTTTCTTACTGCCGCCTAACGACAATACGGCGGAAAGTCCCTCATTTTCGGTCGAAACCGCAAAAACACGGAAACCTTCGCTTTCAAGCCGCGAGCGAACGTCGCTCGCTGCCGTCGCTTCAACTATGCGGGTAACGATCTCGCCGGACGGCGTTCCAAGCCGGCAAATAAATTCAGTCATATCTTAACTTTTGGCCGCTAGGCTCAGACTCACCAAATTATATCACGCAAAACGCCTGCGAATGTTGCAGACCATAAACATCGCTAATTTTCGGCTGCGGCCGAAACAACTTTTCGGACAGGAACATCATCCAAAATTTATCTTGGTGTACGTGTATTTCGGTCCATAGCACGTAGGACATTCACAGGGAGCTTTATGGCAATTTTGCGGCGTTGTGGTTTTGATCGATT
>JAYVER010000338.1:0-3083 GCA_043748725.1 Chloracidobacterium sp.
AAGGGTTGGAACGTCTGCGTCGAGGATCAATCGATCAGCAAAATGCGCATTTTTGCCACGCATAAAGCACAGTATTTTGTCGCTCAAAGATCAATGCTCGACGAAAAGCCGGGCTTTACAGAAGAGCTTCGCCAAGAATACCCTGTTTTGGACGAATCGGATCAATTCATCTTGTTTGATTTAACGGCAGGGCGCCGTAGCTAAAAACGTGAACAGCGAAATCTCAGAACCAAATCAAAGTTTGATCCATTCGCCGATATTGTGGACGTTGATGCTGCTGAGCTTTGGCCTAAGTTTAACCCTCGCCGCGCTTTTGGATATACGTTTTGACGAAGCATTTACGTTAAATACAACATCGCAGGGCGTCGTTTATGCTTTTCACCAGGCGATAAAATTTGAGCAGCAGGCACCGCTTTACTTTGTCGTTTTGAGTCTTTGGCGCAATATTGATTCATCCATCTTATTTGCGCGACTGTTCTCAGTTCTGTGTTTCCCGCTGACGGTCTGGGTTTCAGCCGAGGTTGCAAAACGTTACGTGAAAGGCATAAACCCGCTCGTTGTCGCGGCCGTTATCGCGCTGCATCAGCAAGTCGTTTGGAGTGCACTCGATATTCGCCTCTACTCGTTCATGGTGTTGCTGTCGGGTCTGTTGCTTCTCTGTTTTTACGACGGATATTTGGCGGAAAAGCAGCAAATACGATCCCGTGTTTTTTACATCATTGTCGCGGTTTTTTCGCTTTACACGCAATACTATTTAGGGTTTCAATTGGTGGCTGGAGCTTTCGCTTTGTTAGTTGTGAGGAGCTGGCGCCCGTTGCGTCAATATGTCACTGACATGTTGATCGCGTGCCTTTTTTTCGTGCCGATGCTGTTTATCATCAAAGCTCAGGTTTCGGCCGTTGGCGATCGTACATACGATGCATTTTCCGCATTTTTACTGCTCAAAGGGGTTTACCAGCAAATTGTGTCGCTCTTCCTTTCCGTCAATTGGATCGAGGCCGAAGATCTAAAACGCTGGTTCGTCCGCATTATTATCCTCGCAGTCGGCGCTTTGTTTTTAAAAAAGCTGGCTACAGAACGCAAACGTGAAGATCTCGCCCTTGCCGCGATGACGTTCGTGTTAATAGCTTTCTTTCTTGTCACATATTATTTTCTCGGCGACGAAGGCCTGCAGCAACGGCATATGTCGAGTTTGATCTTACCGCTGACTCTGCTGCCGCTCTCGGCTTTGAGCTATTTCAAAAGCAACAAACTTATTTATAGCTGGCTGGGCCTGGTCGTATTCCTGAATATCGGCTCTTTGTATGCGGCTTACCAGCCAATGGCGAAGCCGGGCGATTTTCGTCGTGTTGGTCAATATGTAATGGCAAACGAAGCCCCTAATCAGCCGGTTTTAGTGTTTCATTCGGACGCTGTGCTGGCTTTGGCATATTATTACAAAGGCCAAAATAGACTTATTGCAATTCCTCAGGAAAATAGCTTTGACGATTGGAATCCCCGGAACAATGTTCTGAAGGATGAAGCTCAGATTTTGGAAGTTATAAACAAGCAGCCGAATAATCCCGAACGGTTTTGGTTAGTTGATGACGGATGGTGCGCTGAGGGAAGTTTGTCGTTCAACTGCGATATATTGGAAAATGTCGTGACAAAATATTTTGAGGTTAAAAGCACAACAGAGTTTATGGAACCGACAACCGTTAGATTGCTGCGTCGAAAATATTGATTGTCGTAACGGACGAGAACGAGGCTTGGAAAATCCCATTAGGCAAACTACACTAACGTTCAGGAAACAATCCTAATGATCGAAGCAATTGATCCAAAAACCATGGAAAAGCCAACCGCCAGATGTTCGGAATGTGACCGCGAGGTCGATCATTACAATACTTTTTTGTCACCGACCAATGAACATCGTATTGTCTGCTGGGAATGCACGGCACGCGACGAAAAAGGTTTTAACGCCAAACGCGATTTCCGCCGCGATTCGCGAACGGGTGTGATCCCCAGATGACAGAGTTAACAGGGATGAAGAGGATAAAAGGGATAAGTCGGCTTTGAAAATCCTTTTCATCCCCCTCATCCCTGTAAAATTTTCTTATTTATGACAGTGAGAAAAATCACAGAATACCCTGCAAATATTCTCGCCGAAATCGGCAAACCCGTAACTAAATTTGATGAAGATCTCGGCCTGCTGTGCTCGGACATGTTTGAGACCATGTACGACGCCGAGGGTGTCGGCCTTGCGGCGCCGCAGATCGGGCTGAATTTGCGACTTTTTGTCATGGATTGCGAAGGCGTAAAACTCATTGCCGCAAATCCGGAGATCATCGCAACCGAGGGAGAGCAATCGAGCCAGGAAGGATGTCTTTCCGTAGGCAAAGTCCCGGCCGTCGTCATCCGCCCGCAAACGGCCACGCTAAATGCCCAAAACGAAAAAGGAGAATGGTTCGAACGCGAAGCGACAGGCTACGCGGCCCGCGCATTTATGCACGAGACAGATCATTGCAACGGCAAACTATTTATTGACCATCTGCCAAAACTGCGGCGTGATATGATCGTAAAACGGTTTAAGAAAGAGAAAAATTGGAAGTAGAAATCGGGGCCCGAAGCCACGGATGAATAGCTCAAAGAGCAAGCCCTCCCTAACGTTCAGACTTCTGCCACATCGCTCGATAAACCGGCAATTTCTTATCCTCGACCGCCTTTTCACGCTCGGTCTTGACCGGAAACGGATTTTCATGAACAACCAACTCACATAACCGATCGTCAGCACGGAAAAGTTCGAACATCTCATCTGCCAAAAACTCAATATCGGTTTGGACGAATATGCTTCCGCCTTCCGCAAGTTTGGCGACTATGGTTTTGACGAGCTCGGCGTTGACCATTCGGCGTTTGGCATGTCGTTTCTTAAACCACGGATCGGGAAATTGGATCGTAACCATGTGCAGATGTCCGTCCGGAATATCGGCAAGAAGACGTTCGAGCCAAAGCATCGCGTTGCAAAACGCATAGTGAAGATTGGTCAAATTTGCTTCAACGGCGAGACGGTTTGCCTCATAAACGAGCGGTTCACGTATCTCGACACC
>JAYVER010000339.1:0-8083 GCA_043748725.1 Chloracidobacterium sp.
CGAAAAGCTAGCTTTTCGAGAGAACTCGAGATCAAACCCGGCCCAAATTTAACAAAAACCCTTGCTTTCCAATTGGGGTAACAAACGGGGGCTGGACACCGGGACCAGAATTATGGAGGGGCCAATTCAGATAGCTACGCCAGATCAGATTAGGGATTTTTGTGCCACCCAAGATTCCGTAGCACCATCAATCTCAATGTATACAGTCGGAAAAGAATTACTGGTTTGCTCAGATCAAGTTTTGATACAAAGACGTCAATGGCAGGAATTAGCCAAAGCCGCCACAGTCAATTATGTAGTCGGGCTTAAGGTTGAGAAAGCCGACGCTCACATATGGGATGTTCTAGCAGAATCCCCGGCAGACCTAGTTTATGTAGGGATGGAAAAAGACCTAGAAGATTGGAAGGCTGATGTTGGCAAAAGAAATGCGTACTGGATCGGAGAAAAGTTCGAGGACGCACTTGAACCAATAAAAACTCGCCTAACCTAGTAGAGCCTGCGGAGCAGGCGACAATAACGATAGCTACAGATGGAGCGGAGCGGAACCTGTAGAAAAGATCATCCGCAGTTTCCGAGCCTGTGAAACAGGCGACACCTCGCGCGGCAATTGTTACGCGTGTTTCACACGCTGGAAATTTCATTCATGCGAATTCTACACATTCCGCCTTCGGCTCCATGTGTAGCTAACGTATGCTGCCTGTTTCACAGGCTCTGAAACTTACGTATTAGGCGTCTCAGCCTGACACTGTTAGATAGGCGTTAAAACATTTCAATGGTGCAGAAGCCCGACCATGAGGGAGGGGTAACTTGTACGCTGAGTTGACGAATCTGCTCATGTTGGATGTTACGCCCTTACTCACGTGCAGGCTTCTGCAACTTTTCCGGGCAGACGTTCTACTGTTCTTTCCTCCAGCCGGTGCGCGGGCTTTGGGTTGTGCGGGCGGTGTAATTTAGATCAAGCACCAGCACGCCGTTTTCGATCACGGCATTGAGGAAACGGATCGTACCTGTTGGGTGTATCTGATGAGCTTTCATAAATGACATTGCCCAGATAACGTGGCCGCCGGTTTTTCCGCGTGGGGCGAGCGGGAAGGCGTTTGGCATGAGCAGATCGCAGGGGCGGAGGCCGATCGAGAGGTTGTCGATGTCAAACAATAGCGAGACGGCTTCAGGTTCGCCGAGTAGCTGAAATGTACGCCGGTTCATGACGATTATCCCGTTTTGATTGAGCGAGACATACGGTCGCCGGCCCGAACGCGGTGCCGGCGACGATGCAAATTCTGCCCATTTCCGTTCAACTGACACACCAATACCGTAACATACATGGAAATATGTTGCAAAGATAAAACATGAGTATTTTGCCTTTTTTGTGGACTTTGTGTCCCCCCCTTCGTGCCCTTTGTGAAAAAAAACAGTCGTTAATCACAAAGCTCACAAAAGGGAAGACACAAAGAACACGAAGATCAGAATGAATTTTACGAACACCTGAGTCGCTACGGACAAGCGAAATGGTCAGGAACGGGTCGAACGGCTTAATGTCCAGTAATTCAGAAGTTCAAAGTGATCGCTCACGACGTTCGTTAAGCGTTGAGTCGGGGCGACACGGATTTTGGGCGAAATTGTCGTTTTGATACGCGGCACTTCCGCCAAAATCACGCGCTTTTTTTCACTTAAGCTATACTTTTTTCATGCTTATTGTCCTTACAACGACACCAACCGATAGAGAGGCCGACCTGCTTGCCGCGAAGATCGTCGAGGCCCGGCTCGGCGCCTGTGTCCAGATCCTGCCGCAAATGAAGTCTGTTTATATTTGGGAAGGAAAGCTGCGAAGGGAAGGCGAGCATCTGCTGCTCATCAAGACGCTGCCCGAAAAATACGACGAGCTGAGCGATTTTATCACCGCTAACCACAGCTACGACGTGCCGGAGATAGTCGCGATCGACGCGGAACGCGTGTCGGAACCGTATCTTCAGTGGATAGTTGAAAGTGGAAAATGGAAAGTGGAAAGTAGAAAACGGATAACTTAAAGTGGAAAATGGAAAGTAAGCCGAGAATTCTCAAAGAAAAATCATATGCGTTTGCTCTTCGTATCGTAAAACTTTACAGGCATTTGGCTGAAGAAAAACGGGAGTTTGTCTTGTCAAAGCAAGTTCTGAGAAGTGGAACATCAATTGGAGCAAACATAGCCGAAGCTAACCAAGCCCAATCCAAGGCGGATTTTATTCATAAACTCTCAATCGCACACAAAGAATCGTTTGAAACAGAATATTGGCTCAATTTGTTGCGTGACAGCGAATATATTACCGATTTACAGTCGAGATCTTTGATCGAGGACAGCTGTGAATTACAAAAGATCTTAACGACATCAATCAAAACCGCGAAAGGAAAAAGCTAAGTTCTTCAACTTTCCACTTTCCACTTTCCACTTTCCGTTTTCCATTTTCATTTCCCATTAACAATCCCCTCGTAACACGTCCGGATAATGAAATCGACGGCGTCTTTTGGCGAGTCGGTCAGGTGGATGAGGCCGAGGTCTTCCGGTGCGATCATCTTTTCGTTGAGCATGGTCGAGGTCAGCCATTGCAGCAGACCTTGCCAGTAGTGCGATCCAAACAACACGACCGGAAAGTTGCGAATTTTCCGCGTCTGGATCAGTGTTAACGCTTCGAAAAGCTCGTCCATCGTGCCGAAACCACCCGGAAAGATGATGTAGGCGTTGCTGTATTTGATGAACATCGTCTTGCGGACCATGAAATATTTGAACGAGAGCGATTTCGTCAGATATGGGTTCCGGACCTGCTCGAACGGGAGCTCGATGTTGCAGCCGACAGATTTTGCACCGGCGTCGTGGGCACCGTGATTTGCGGCCTGCATAATGCCGGGGCCGCCGCCCGTGATGATCTCAAAACCGGCCGCGCCGAGCAGATAGGCGGTTTCGTGGGCGGCCTTGTACATCGGATCGTCCTCGTGAGTGCGGGCCGAGCCGAAGATCGATACGCCGCGAGTGATCGTCGCCAGCTCGTCAAAACCGTTGACGAATTCGCCCAGGATGCGAAAGACCCGCCACGAATCGGATGTTTTTAATTCGTCCTCAGGCTCCGGCGAGCGAAGCAGTATTTCATCGTCGGTCAAATGCCAGTAGCCGGGAGCGGTTTCCATTTCCTTCGCCTCGGCGACGGTCTTCGGCACAACTGCCTTTTTCTTTGAGCCGTTGGTTTTTGGTTTGTTTTCTTTTGTAGATGCCATTTTGATTTTGGATTTTAGATTTTGGATTTTGGATTTTGGCTGAGGGTTTTCAATCTAAAATCCAAAATCGACAATCCAAAATCGCTAGATTCCCATGATGTTATACCCGCAATCGACGTAGATCGTTTCGCCGGTAATGCCGGACGAAAGATCGCTGACGAGGAATAATGCGGTGTTGCCGACTTCCGTCTGGGTGACGTTGCGTTTTAGGGGCGATTTTTCGCCGACGTAGCTGAGCAGCGAGCCCATACCACGCACGCCGCGGGCCGACAGCGTATTGAGCGGGCCGGCACTGATCGCGTTGACGCGGATGTTGTCTTTTCCGAGGTCAGCGGCGAGATATCGAACGCTCGACTCGAGCGCGGCCTTGGCAACGCCCATGACGTTGTAGTTTGACACGACCTTTTCGGCCCCGTAATAGCTCATCGTGACGATGCTGCCTCCCTCGATCATCAGCGGTAGTGCTGCAAGGGCGACCTGAGTCAGCGAAAATGCACTGATCTCCAGCGCCGTGCGAAAAGCTTCGCGGCTGGTCGTGACGAATTCGCCCTCAAGAGCTTCTTTCGGAGCGAACGCGATCGAATGTACGACGAAATCAAGCTTGCCGTATCTCTCTTTTATGGCCTCGAACGCCGCATCTACCTCGGCCTGATTGCTAACGTCGCACGGCACGACGAGCGAATCTTCGAGCGTACCGGCGAGTTCCTCGACGTTTTCCTTGAGCCGTACACCCTGGTAAGTAAACGCCATCTTCGCACCATGTCCGGCACACGCCGACGCACACGCCCAGGCGATCGAACGCTTGTTCGCCACGCCGAAGATCATTCCTACTTTGTTTTTCAACATAACTTTATAAGTGGAAAGTGGAAAATTGAAAGTGGAAAGTGAAGAGTGTTCCGAACTTTCCGTTTTCCACTTTCAATTTTCAGCTATTCACTAACATACACCTTTTGCAGCATCTCGAAATCGAGCAGCCTGATATCTATATCGACCGGCGTGTCAGTAAAACGGCGTGTGATGAGTACGCCGCGAAGCTGCTCTTCCTCGTCTGACGTGAGCTGCGTGACGAGCACGAGCATCAGCCGCAGCCGCAGACGGCTTTTCATTTCGGCGAGGTTTTTCTTGGCCTGAGTGATCTTTTTTAGCATCGATTCGATGCGTTCCTGCCGCACGTCCGGCTCGACAAGAAATGCGACCTCTATGCAGGTGATCATGTCCTGGTCAACCAATATGCCGTCGAACGGCGTTCGGCCAATGCTTACGTGCCGCATCAGCGGGCGGTTCTCTTCCTGCTGTATCTGTCTCAACGCCAGATCTTCGGCGACAATATATGCCGAAAGCAGATCGCCTAAATTATCGTTGCCTAACCCAAGAACGCGGGCCAGCTCACGTACCTCAAGATTGACGTTTTGCCGCTGCAGCTCAGGCATCGCGGCGTCCCAATGGATAAACTTTCGATCATCGACGGCCGCAATTCGCCGGGTTTTTGAAATATCGAGCAGCACTACGACGACAAAGCCCGCCGCCGCCGCAATAAAAAGCCAGACACCAACCCAATCCCCTGATTTAGCGGTCGAAAAAGCCCCCGCAATAAGCATGACGAACAGTGCCACCGCCACTATCAAAAGCGGATAATTGGTCTTTTGCCGCTCAAATCGAGCGAGTGGATTGTCGTCTTTTTTATCCATTAGGCGGTTGTTGCACGCTCGAACGGGATTTCGTCAAAATGCGTCATCTGCTTAAACTTGCGAAAACGCTCGTTGATCTCAGGATAATCAAGGGCGTCAACCCGCTCGGTGCCAAACTTTTCGACGTTGAACGACGCCATCACCGAGCCATAAACACAAGCCCTGCGAAGCGTGTCGTCGGTGATTTTATCTTGAGCGGCGAGATAGCCCATAAACCCGCCGGCAAAAGTGTCACCCGCACCCGTCGGGTCGAAAACGCTCTCAAGCGGGTAGGCCGGTACGACGAAGTAACTGTCCTTTGTGAACAAAGTCGCACCGTATTCGCCGCGTTTGATAACAACGGCCTTGAGGCCATAGTCCATGATCTTGCGTGAGGCGATGTGAATGCTCGCCTCCCCCGTCAACTGCCGAGCCTCGGCGTCGTTGATGATGATGCAATCGACGACCTTGATAGTTTCGATTAGCTGATCTTTAACCGATGTTATCCAAAAATTCATCGTGTCCATCGCCACAAACTCCGCGTCCGGGCATTGCAGACGTACCTGCTTTTGCAGCCCCGGTTGGATGTTTGCGAGGAAGAGCAGCTTGGCGGATTTCGAGTTATCGGAGAGCTTCGGGTCGAATGTCTCAAACACATTGAGCTGAGTGTCGAGCGTGTGGGCCGTGCTCATGTCGTAATCGTAACGCCCGCTCCAAAAAAACGTCTTGCCGTCGGGCACGACCTCGACATCGTCCGTATTGATCGCGTGCCGCTTAAAAATGTCCCATTCCTCTTGCCCGAAATCACCACCGACAACGCCGACCGTACTGACCTTTGTAAAAAAGCTCGCCGACAAACCAAAATGCGTCGCCGCACCGCCAAGTACACGATCACGCTTGCCAAACGGCGTTTCCAACGCATCAAACGCGACCGACCCAACAACTGTTAATGACATGAATACAAATATTCTCCTAATTATTCCGAAGTTAGTTAATTACAAAGTACTCGCTCTGAACCATGCCGCTCTGAAACGATTTGGTAGCGATGTGTTCGAAACGCATATCGTGAGGCAAATTCCCAAACAACGGGATTCCGCTTCCGAGCAGCACCGGAATCCGTGTGATGATCATCCGTTGGATTAACCCTGCCTCCAGGAATCGCGTCACGGTTACGCCGCCATCGATATAAAGATGCGTCATCCCGCGTTCCGCGAGTCGCGTCACGATCTCGTGAGGCGAACCCGACATCAATTGACACACTACCCCTTCCGGTACATTCAATCCCGACATCGTACTGCTCAGAACGATCACAGGCTTGGTTCCATAGAACCAGCCTTCGAAACTCAGCACGGTCTCGTAAGTCCCGCGACCAATCACGATTGCATCAACGCTGTCAATAAACTCTTTATAGCCGTGCGGTTCGCCGCCGCCAACCGGTAGCCAATCCAGCCCGCCGTCAAGCCGTGCAATGTAGCCATCGAGGCTTGTTGCGATAAAAACAGATGACTTCATGTTAGCGGTTCGAGGCTCTATTTCCAAACATCACCGATCCTTGGTGAAATAACCATTTTACACGGCGCGGCGTGTTTTTGCGATTTTCAAGGCGAAGGAATTTAACAGAAAGGACAAGGATAAACAGGATATGACTAGTATTCGGGTTTTTATCCTGCTTATCCTATTTGAATGATCTTAGTTATTTTTCAGCTTTGAGCAGCTTAAGCGTTTTTTCGGCTTCCGGGCGGTATTGGCTCTGCGGATGTTTGTCGACGAGGATCGAAAGGTACGCTACGGCGTCCTCTCTTAACTTCGACGGAGCGAATTTATCTTTCTCTTTTTCCAGTTTCAGATCGACCTTTTGCTTGCCTTTATTTTCCGACAAAAGGTAGCTGCTCATGCCCGCGAGATAGAGAAACTCGTCTATTTTGGAGAAATCGGGATACGCCGCGAACGTTTCCTCAAACCGCGAAAGCACGCCTTTGTAGGCTTTTTTGAGCTTGTATGACTGCCACGCAACATCGAGGTTGTGCTTGGCGTCCTGCTCCAAAACCGGATCGCGTTCAATGGCCGGCGTGACGTTGCGTTGAGCGTGGGCTGTGCCAATAACGGCAAACGAACCCATAATGGCGAAAAGGAATGCAAGAAACTTTCTTTTCATAATTAGTTACAGATGATTTAGAACGGTGAAAAGTTTTCTGCTGTTAGTTCGGAGCATATTTTCCAATGATGGCCTCAAGATTCTTTGCCGTTTCCGCAGGCCAGTTTTCGGGAGCGGTGAAGATGGCGTTCTTAATGGCGTCACGGTATTGATTCGGCGTCTGTTTTTCGGCGACTCGTTTAACTGCGTCCTTCAGGACGAGCTGTGCGTTGCGGACATTTTTATTTAGATACTCAATGACCATATCGACCGTCACGTCGTCGTGGCCTTCGTACCAGCAGTCGTAGTCGGTGACGAGGGCGAGCGTGGCATAGGCGATCTCGGCTTCGCGGGCGAGCTTGGCTTCCTGCAGGTTGGTCATGCCGATCACATCCATGCCCCATTGGCGATAGACGTTCGACTCGGCCTTGGTCGAGAACGCCGGGCCTTCCATACAAATATACGTGCCGCCGCGATGCGTTTTGACGCCGACCTTGTTGCACGATGCTTCGAGAATGTCGCCAAGCTCATTACAAACCGGATGAGCAAAAGTAACGTGACCGACGATGCCGTTGCCAAAGAATGTCGATTCGTGGGCACGTGCACGCGTTCGGTCAAAGAACTGATCGGGAATGACAAAATCGGTCGGAGCATATTTTTTTTGAAGCGAGCCAACCGCCGAAACCGAGAGAATATACTCGATTCCCAACAGCTTCATCGCATAGATATTCGCCCGAAACGGAAGCTCGCTCGGCGTCAACCTATGTCCTTTCCCATGTCGAGGCAAAAAAGCCACCGTTACGCCGTCCAGTTCGCCTACAATAAACGCATCCGAAGGCCGTCCAAACGGCGTCTCAACGGGAATCTCCCGCACGCGTTCAAGCTCCGGCATCTGGTACAAACCACTCCCGCCGATGATTCCAATGTTTACTTTTTCCATTAATAGAGTCCTTTGAATAACCGGAATCTTTTCACGGTTTGGAAGGAATCGCGATTTTTTTGAAAAGTTGGGGGTTATTTGTTTGAGACTTTGGTG
>JAYVER010000340.1:0-8082 GCA_043748725.1 Chloracidobacterium sp.
TACGGAGGAGCGAGAGTTTCATCCGCCCGTGCTAAGAGGCGCTACTGAGGATATAAATTCGATACTTGAGCGTCTAAAAGGAGCCGCTCCGCATGGCCATCATCTCGCATTGATCGCCGTGCCAGGAGGAATGATGCTTACCTGGAGTCGATACGGCGATATTCCGAGGGATGCGGTCACCAAAGAGAATAGTACCACCGAAGAGAGAAAGCGTGCCTATGGCCTCATTTCGAGCGAAACGCAGGCGAGCTAAGGCAATTACTCAGAGTGGTAACTCCGAGAAAACGAACAGCCAAGAATAGTCTGACTGTGGTCGTATCATCGATTTCCGTGTCCTATTGTGGCAAACGCCCCGGCGTCAATGGCGCTCCTGCGTCTTCGAGCGCTTTCTCAAATTTCGGCAGATCGACATCAACCAGGGTGCGCAATCTTGCCAAAACGGGGGCGAATTCTGCGTTCGACAACTCGTATTGATCGAGCTGCGTCTGCGTCGGTTTGACTGTCGAAAGCCGTATGGTGCCCGCAATATCGCCGATCCGCGAGCTTATCGAGGGCGGCGGTATCTCGGAATTTTCACGGCCGCCGCGAAGGCTGTTTAGCAGCGAATTGATCTCGTTTTCGAAGCTCACGGCCTGCTCGATCAATTTTTTATTCTCGACCGGAGCGTCGCTTGCGGCTCGTTTTAGGAACCCAATTCGCGTTCTGGCCGCGCTTGCGACCTCAACGGCACCACCCACTGAGCGCAGGAGTGTCGAGACCTTTCGTTGAAATTCCGCCAGGAGCGTCCGTTCGCCGTCGGTCATCCTTTCCTTTCCTTCGACAGTTACATTGAACGCTTGCGAGCCGGGCAGGGAACTAACTACGCCGTTAACCCGCATTGCCATCGTGACGGTGTATTTGCCGGGCATCACCAACGGGCCTTGCGGGCCTAAAGTTACGCCGTCGGGCAATGTGAAGCCGACGGGAAGTTGCGGCGGGGTGGCCGGGATCGAGGGCGGCGTGTAGCGCATATCCCAGACGACGCGCGAGACGCCCTGACCGGCGGGCGCATTTAAGCGGCGGACGATCTTGCCGTCGGCATCGGTGATCGTAAAGATCACGCCGGGAGCTTCTTCCTCGGATTCGGCCCGTAATTCCTCGATGGATGGGTAATGGAACGCTTGCTTTTTCTTTTCCGCGTCCCGTTCGGCTTCCTGCCGTTTTTGCTTCAGAGTTTTAGGCGATTCCTTCAAATAGTAAGAAAAAGTCGCGCCGTACGGCGGATTAGGCGCTGTATAGAACGACGCTCCCTGCGAACCCGAGAACGACGTGTTTGCCCGCACATACATAAGCGCGTCCTTGACCGGGAAAAGCATCGACGCCTGATCCAATGCTTCTCGCCTGATCTGCCTCAAAGCGGAGTAATCGTCCAAAACATAAAATCCGCGTCCAAATGTCGCCAGAACAAGGTCGTTCTCAGTCCTTTGAATGGCAATATCACGGACGGCGATGGTCGGCAGCCCGCCTTTCATCTGCACCCATTTTGAGCCGCCGTCAACCGTAAAGAAAAAACCGAATTCGGTCCCGGCGAAAAGCAGATTTGGATTGACGTGATCTTCGGCTATCGCGTAGAGCGAGCCGCGTACCGGCAGATTACCGGTGATCGAAGTCCAGGTTTTGCCGGTGTCGGTGCTTTTCATCAGATAGGGTTTGAAATCGCCGTTTTGATGGTTATTAAAGATTGCGAAGACCGTGCCGGCATCGTGCCGAGAGGCCAGGACGCGATGAACGTAGCTGTTCTCGGGAACTCCGGCGATCTTGTCAACCTTGCGCCAACTTTGTCCGTCATTTTCCGTTATTTGGATCAAACCATCATCAGTTCCAACATAGATCAAACCTTCCTTTTTTGGCGACTCGGACAGGGCTGAGGCGTTGCCGTAAAGCGCGGTAGATTGATTTTTCGCGATCGCGTCGGGGCCCCAAATTTGGCCCATTACGGGTAAAGCATTACGGTCCAGCCCGCGGGACAGATCGCCGCTGATCACCTTCCAGTCGTCACCGCGATTATCGGATCTGTAGAGTTTATGACCCGCAAAATACAGGCGGGTATTGAGATGCGGGCTGATGATCACCGGCGAATCCCAGTTGTAACGCTGCGATTCTACTCCCACGCCCTCGATCGGTTGGATGTCTATGCGTTCGCCGGTTCGCTTATCAAACCTGGCCAATCCACCGTTCTGGCTCTCGGCATATACGGTGTTCGAATCCGTCGGATCGACCCGCGATGTAAAGCCGTCTCCGCCGTTTGTCGCATACCAGTCCGAATTAAAAATTCCTCCACTGGCCCGCGTTCGTGCCGGGCCGCCGAGCGAGTTGTTGTCCTGCGTCCCGCCGTACACTCCATAAAAAGGCAAATTGTTATCTACATCAACATCGTAAAATTGGGCGACCGGCAGATTGGATTTGAAATTCCAGTTCGCGCCCTTGTCAAAGCTCTCGTAAACGCCGCCGTCGCAACCGACAAGCATGTAATCCGTGTTGGTTGGATCAACCCAAATAGCGTGATTATCGACGTGCTTGAGACGCTCGCCGAGCGGGCGCTGAGTCCGGCCAGCGTCGTCTGAGACTTGAAAAACTACGTTCGGTATATAAATCCGATCAACATTTTTCGGATCCGCAACTATCTGTGCGTAATACATTGCTTGAGCGTTGCTCGGACTGGTGCGTTCCCACGTCGCTCCGCGATCGTTTGAGCGAAAAATACCGCCCAATGTTCCCGAGGCCTCGACCGTTGCGTAAACCACGTTTGTATTTGCCGGCGAGATCGAAAGCCCGATACGCCCCAGATCGCCCGGCGGCAGACCCGAACGGAGCTTTGCCCAAGTGTTGCCGCCGTCGGTCGATTTATAGACCGCGCTTTCGGGGCCACCGTCGATAAGCGTGTAAAAATGCCGGCGCCGCTGCCACGAAGAGGCATACATCGTGTCGGGATTAGCCGGGTCGATCACGACGTCCGTCACGCCCGTATTTTCGCCGATAGTGATGACCGCTTTCCACGTTTTGCCACCGTCCGTCGTTTTATAGAGGCCGCGCTCGCCGCCCGGCGACCACAGCGGCCCTTGGGCGGCTACAAAAACAACATTGCTGTCGCGCGGGTCAATCGCTATCCGTCCGATGTGTTCGGAGGTCTTTAGACCCATATTTTTCCAGCTTCGTCCGCCATCGTCCGAACGGTAAACGCCGTCGCCGTAGCCGACGCTTCGCTGGCCGTTATTTTCGCCGGTTCCGACCCAGACGGTTGCCGGATTTTTAGGATCGAGAGCAACCGCTCCGATCGAAAAAGCGCCTTCGTTGTCGAAAACAGGCGTCCAGGTCGTGCCGGCATTGACCGTTTTCCAGACACCGCCGGAGGCGACCCCGATGTAATACTTAGTGCGGTCTGTCGGGTCAACCGCAAACGCGATCACCCTTCCGGACGTAACCGCGGGGCCGATCGAGCGAAATTTTAATCCCGAAAATACCGCCGACGCAAACGGATCAGGCGTAGGGGTTGGCGTAGAAAGCGGTGTCGGAGTCGGCGTTGCCGGAACGACCGTTGCCTTAGTCGAATCCCCGGCCGGCATCGGTATCGGTGACGCGGGCGGCGTCGGCCTTTGGGCAAAATAGGTTGAAACGGAAAATAACAGCAAGCAAACTAAGGCAAAAAACAGACGCAATTTATGCACAGCAAAAACTCCTTCTTAATAGATGATTTGTGTAGATCAGATGGTAAGAATTATGTCCTTATTGCAACTGATTTATCAAGCCCGGTCGCCGGTTGCGCCATACTTTCAGTCGGAACGATGGTATAATTCGGCGAATAGTCTCAATCAAACCGCTATGAAACGATGCCCGGAATGCAGACGCGATTATTACGACGACACGTTGTTATACTGTCTCGACGACGGCACGCCGCTCCTTGACGGTCCGGCAACGGCCTGCTCGTCCGACGATGAACCGGCAACGGTGATCCTGTCAGAACCGGGAGAGCCTACGGGTGTTGGGACTGGGTTTCACGCGAGCGAGTCACCGACTAAGCCGCAGATCAATACAACTGATCAAACGGCGATCTTGCCAACGGGAATTGATTTACCACCGAGGAAACGTAACCTTTCTGGCGGAAAACTGGCGCTAGGCGTCGGTCTGGTTGCTATATTGGCGGTGGGTGGTTTCTTTGGCTATCGGTATTTCGGTTCTAACACCAAACAGATCGAGTCCATTGCGGTTATGCCGTTTGTCAACGAGAGCGGCAATCCGGACGTCGAATATCTCTCGGACGGCATGACCGAGACGCTTATAAGCAGCCTGGCGCAATTACCGAGTCTGAATGTCAAAGCGCGAAGCACCGTGTTTCACTACAAAGGCAAAGATGTCAGTCCACAAACTGTCGGGAATGAATTATCCGTTCAGGCGATCTTAAATGGCCGCGTTGTGCAGCGTGGTGATCAGTTGACACTGAGTTTGGAACTGGTCGACACAAAAACTGGCAACCAAATCTGGGGTGAGCAGTACAATCAAAGCTGACAGACTTGGTTGCGTTGCAGAGCGAGATCGCGCGTGACGTTTCCAGCAAATTGCGAATACGTCTCTCGAACACCGACGAGCAGCGCGTCGCGAAGACCTACACCGCTAACCCGGAAGCTTACCAGCTGTACCTGCAGGGCCTTTATTATTGGAACAAACGCACGCCGGAAGACATCCGCAAAAGCATCACGCTTTTCCAACAGGCCACGGAAAAGGACCCGTCGTACGCCCAAGCTTACGCGGGCCTGGCTTTAGCTTACACCGTGCTTCCTAAAAACGGCTTTGTAACGAAGGAAGAGGCGAAGGAGCTTAAATTAAAAGAGGCTGCCGCCTTGCGCATCGCGCAAGAGTTGGACGATTCGCTGGCTGAGGTTCATGTTGAATTGGCCGAGTTAAAATCATCTCAATGGGATTTCGCAGCCGCCGAGGATGAATTTAAGAGGGCTATCGAGTTGAATCCGAACTTTGCTACGGCGCATCAGTGGTACGCGGACTTTCTTGCCTCGATGGGCCGGCACGATGAAGCCGTCGTCGAGACGAACAAAGCGCATGAGATTGACCCGTTTTCGCGTGCCATCAGCGCAATGATCGGCATGAGATTCTTCGAGGTGCGTGATCTTGACCGTGCTATAGCGCAGTACAAGAAGGTGATCGAGATGGAGCCGAACTATCCAAACGGTCACGCTTTTCTGGCCGACGCCTACCACGCAAAAGGCATGAACGCCGAGGCGATCGAAGAATTCAACAATATCGACAGGGACGAAAGCATACACGCCCTTCTCCAGCAGATCCTGAAAACGGAGGGGCCACGGGGCATTTTGCGGAAGCGGCTCGAGCTGAGCCGGAAGAGCTATGAACAGGGGAATGGGTCGGCTATAGAAATTGCGGAAATTTATGCGGAACTCGGCGACAAAGACCGCGCCTTTGAGTGGCTGGAAAAGTCTTTCGCCGCCCACGAAGATGAGTTGGTAGACCTAAAGATCAAACCACCCGCTTTCGACGGACTAAGATCCGACCCGCGCTTTCAAGATCTGCTGCGGAGAGTCGGGTTGCCGCAATAAATGAGGTGTATGCAAAGAGGATTATGAAACGATGCCCAGAATGCACACGAGATTATTACGACGACAGTTTGCGGTACTGTTTCGACGACGGCGCAAGCAGACTTTGTTGTCAGGCTTCCACCGGTTTTGGATTGATTAGTTTCGGTCGTCGCGCGAAAAACATCTTTTCCCCATAATTCCTTAACTTTAGCGAATATTTCTCGACGACAAAGTACGAGACCCCACAACACAGAGCAAATGCGAACAGGCTATAGGGAAAAGCAAAATGTTTTGATGAAAGATCGGGATTTAAATATCGATCTATGAATGCTCCGAGATTTAGCAGGAATGGCTGCTGCCAAAGGTATATCGAATAGCTCATCATGCCGATAAAGACAAACGGGCGCGAATTCAATATCTTTCCGGCTACATTGGCGTGGTGAGTCACGGCCCAATCAATTGTCAGCGCGATAAGAATGTTATTGAGGCTGAATAAAAGGCCAAGATTGAGGCCGGCGTAATCGATCTGAGCATTTACGGCAACGAGCAGCACCGGAACCGCGAACATGAATTTTGAACTTAGCATTTGGCGATACAACCGATTTTCATGCAGCGAGTTGTGTTTTAGGGCAAGCAAACACCCGATCGCGAGCGTGTCCAGATTCGCGTGAAAACCTTTGGTAATCCAAATAGGTTGAAGGTGGCTAAACACATGAAAGTCTGCAAACCGCACGATAGGGCAGATAAGTAGAGACAATCCAAGCAGCCATTCGATGGTGCGCCTGCCAAACAATACCAGAAAGCCCGGGTAAATCACATAGAATTGTTCCTCGACCGAAAGAGACCATGCGTGATCAAGATTCCAGTCTCCGGGAAATATATAATTACTGGTGTATGTAAAAACCGGCAAAAATTGTGCGAGCGAGATCTGTACCTTTCCGGCGACAGCCAACAATACGAAAATCAACAGAAAAAAATAGTATGGCGGAAATATCCGCAATGTTCGGCGAAAGTAAAATTTTACAAGATTGATCTTGTCTGTCTTATCCAGTTCCCGAATTAGCAGCCCCGTGATCAGAAAACCCGAGATCGCAAAAAAGACCCGCACGCCCAGATCGCCGACATTGTAAAAGCTCGAAAATCCGAAAAGAAACGCCGCATGACTCGCGATTACCAATAAAATTGATATCGCGCGTAATCCGTCAAGCGAGGGAATTCGGTTGGATGAAATTGAACTCAATTAGAAAGTGTTATTCGCCTAATTTTATCAATTAAGTAATACGCTCATTGCCTTTCCCATTTCAAAAAGTCGGCAATGACGCGGGGTGAATTTCAATCAATCCATGGATCGAGTCTGTCGATCATTTGATGGCGAGAAACCGTCCGTTTCTTCAACCGAAAAGTCTTGGCAAACGGCGTTGGAGATTTTTTGGCAGCAGAATTTCCATCGCGTCATCGACGGTGACGATACCGGCGATGTCGCCTTCGTCGTCTATTACGGGCAGGGCGAGGAGGTTGTATTCGGCGATGGTTTGGGCGACGCTCTCGGCGGATTCGGATGTGTAGGCGAAGCGAAACTCGCTCCGCATCACGTCCGCGAGTTTTTGTGTTGGGTCAGCTAATATCAGGCTGCGAAGGCTGATGAGGCCGCAAATTTTCCACGAACCCGCTTCCTCGACGACATACAAGTAGTAAATCATATTTGGCGTCTCGGCCATTTTGCGCAGGCCGGAGATCGTCTCGCCGACGGTCAAAGCTTTTGGGAAAACCAGAAACTCGGTCGTCATCAGGCCGCCGGCGGTGTCGTGTTCGAAGTGCATCAGTTCGGCAACGTCTGCCTTTTCGTCGTCCTCCATCAGGTCAAACAAGGCTCGCGCCTTTTCGTCATCCATCTGATCCAGAACGTCTACTGCATCGTCCGGTGACATTTCTTCTAAAATGTCTGCGGCCCGTTCGCCGTCAAGGCCTTCTAAAATTTGAGCTTGAGACTCGGTCGACATTTCTTCTAATGTGTCGGCGGCGATCTCGTCGTCGAGGCTTTCGACGACCTCTGTGCGGTGGATCGGCGACAGCGACTCGGCAAGTTGGGCGATCTCGACTGGATGCAGGCGTGAAAGTTTGTCTTTCGAAGATTTGAGCTGAACGGTGACGGTCGTCGTGTCGGTTGCCAGATAGCCGACGTCCGCCCAGTCGATGACCTCGACCACACGGTCGCTGCCGTAAAAGCCTTTTGGCATTAGCCTTCGCACAAACCCCTGCAAGCTCACGTCCGCACCCGAAACCCTCCAGTCCTCGCCGGTCATAATTAGCTGCACATCATTAACGCGGACAACGCGTTTGCCGTCAACGTCGATCAGCTGGTTGTCGAGCACATCCTTGCCCAACAGCACCTCGCCCTCTCGCCGAATAAAAGGCGTTAGGTCGAGGATCGTTGAGGTCATCGTCGCGCCGTGCAGCCCGAGGTCCTTAAAATCGCGGCTCGGCATAAAGAAATTGCGGC
>JAYVER010000341.1:0-8080 GCA_043748725.1 Chloracidobacterium sp.
GCCGAATAATACGCTCGGCGATGGCGTTAGCATGAACCCCGAAGGCCCCCTGCTCACACGTTTTCCATACTTACTCCCACCGAACCAAGGCAACCAGCCCCGTACTTCAAATCAAACGATTGCGGAACAAGAGGCTGCCAGAGTGGCTCATGATTATACGAAGATACCGACAGTGGACTCAAACGGTTTTCTGAAATAGAGAGCTTTCAAGCCAATGCGTTGAGCCTGGGAAAATTAAGAATTCCCGGGCTCTATCATAGCCCATCCGTAAAAATATGTCTCAAAACTGTGACGCAGAATCTACCTCTAAACCAACAGCCGTCTTACTGGTATGGTTTTTATTGATCATCTCATTTTGCGGATCTTGCTCCTCGTATAGTACGGAGACTGCGACCGCGAAATCTCTTGATATTCCGACATCGGCGGAGGACGATCCGGATGTTGGCTCTGCCATCGCCATCATTAAAAAAATGCCTGATTCGCCCATGGGATATGACCAACTGGCCATTTTGTATATTAAGAGAGCGAGGCAAACGGGGAATTTCCCATTGAACGCAAACGCGGTCACATCAATAAACAAGGCGCTTGAGGTTTCACCCAATGACGAAAACTCCCGCAAGCTCAAAGCATCGCTGCTCCTGAGTTACCACAAATTTGACGAAGCTTTGGCACTTGGGAAAGAACTCGAACAGGCTTCGCCCGATGATGCATTTGTTTACGGCATATTAACAGACGCCAATTTCGAACTTGGCAATTACGACGAGGCCGTAGCGGCCGCCCAAAAAATGGTCGATACCCGTCCAAACAGCGCATCGTACGCTCGTGTCGCTCATTTGCGTTCTTTTTACGGCGACACAAAAGGCTCTGTCGAGATGTTCAAACTCGCTGCCCGCACCGCCGACCCGGTTGACGCCGAAGCTCAAAGCTGGTGCCTGACCCAGCTTGGCGATGAATACTGGAAATACGGCAAATACGGCGACGCCAACCGTACCTACGATGAAGCTTTGTCGATTCTGCCAAATTACTATTTAGCTCTCGTCAGCAAAGGCCGAAATCTCGCCTCGCAAAACAAGCTGAATGAGGCTGCGGAAATTTTGACCGCAGCGACAAACCGCATTCCCAATGTCGAGGCCACCATCTTGCTCGGCAATATTTATCAGAAACTAGGCGACACTGAAAAGGCAAGGCATCAATACGATTTGGTAGAAATAATAGAAACAAAGCTCGGGGTTAACAACGATCAAAAGCGTCTCGCTTTGCTCTGGGCCGATCAGGAAACGAACCTTGATAAGGCCCTTGAAATTACAACCCGCGAATCACAGATGCGCAAAGACATTTTGACCGCCGATGCATACGCCTGGACGTTATATAAACGTGGTTCGCTTGAGGATGCGGCAGCAGCGATTTCCGACGCGTTGCGTCTGAAATCCAACGATGCCCGCATCCTGTTTCACGCTGGAATGATACAAAAAGCATTAGGCAAACAGATCGAAGCCAAACGATCGCTTAGCGAAGCGCTGAGGCTCAATCCCGAATTCGACATTTTGCAGGCGGACATAGCAAAAAATGCCCTCCACGAATTGAAATGAAGCTTGATTTTGCATGGTGAATTCGAAAGCAACTCGACAAAATCACGCGCTTTGTGTCAGAATTCTCTTTCTGTTCAAAAATTGATTCAGAAAGCAGCTTAAGGAGTATTTAGTTTTAGATGTCAGAAGAAGCAGTTCAGACCGCCGAGGCGGTAGAAGAAAAGCCGGCGATCGTAGAAGACGTATCGTATCAGGCGGTGGAAAAAGAAGGAACGGTAACGGCGATCTGGGAAATGCAGGGGCAAAAACACCTTCGCACCATCGACCCGCGTTCGATCGAGGGCAAGCAGATCCTCGCTCTATTCGAAACCGCAGGGTAAGCATTCCGTCCACGAAATTACACGAAGGTTCACGAAATATTGTTCGTGGGACATCGTGTTTTTTCGTGGATCGAGGGCGTCCCAGTCCGCGTAGAGAAAGACAGAATTTAGCCCGCGTTGTCGGCGGCAGAGATAAGAGAGGTAATCTGGTGTTCGAGACTCGCAAATCGATTGCCGTCCATTTCATTCACTTTAGCAACGCCGATTCCCGCCGATGTCAGAAATACGGCATCAGCATCATTGATTACTTCCAAATCGGCCTCGACCTCTTCACACGTCAGATTCTCGATCACAAATTCACGTGTCGTGCCCGCTAGACAGCCCGTCGCAAGTTTGGGCGTGTATATCCGTCCATTCTTCAGCCAAAAAATGTTCGCCATGCACCCACTCGCGACGCGGCCATTTTCGTTGAGACGAATTGCCTCATCAAAACCGCGTTGGTTTGCCTTGTCATGCGCGAGCAAGTTTTCGAGATAGTTGCACGATTTCACTCCGGCAAGCGGTGATTGTGAATTAATAGCATACGGCGAAATTGTGAGTTTAAAATTTTCAGAAACTGGCCGGAGATCGGCAGTTGTGATCAACAGGCTTGTTTTGCGGGTCGTCTCGAATGGCCAAATACTGCTCGCAGATTCATCAAAGAACGTGAGTCTTGCTCGTCCGTTTCCGACATCATTTTTCTCAATAATTTCATTGAGCGCGTTTCGTGCGGACCCTTCCGAATGATCGAATAAATGGATCCCAATCTTCGCGGTATTATTAGTCAGCCGCCGCCAGTGTTTTTCCCACAGAAACGGGTTGCCGTCGTAGATAGCGACGGTCGTAAAGATGCCTTTGCCGTACAGAGCTGCGGATGAAATCGTCGGGATCATTGTGTCCGAGGCTGGAATGTTCTTATTGTTGAAAGAGACAAATTCGTGCATCTACATTTCCAAACGCATCTCGTCGCTATCCTTCGCACCGATCCTGCCTTTCTTATCACGGCAAAATTCGGTGACGAGGCCGGCAAAAAGCTCGCTCCGCTCTTCGTGCGGAATGTGGCCGCAATCTTTTAGGACTACAAAGCGTGAATTGAGGATCTCTTTGTGCAGCCTATGGCCGTTTTTGATCGGGATTACGGTGTCCTGCTCGCCCCAGATGATGAGCGTCGGCTGGTTGATGAGATGAGCGTCTTCTTCAATGCGGTTGGCGTGCCAATTTCGCGACGTAGCAAGAACTGAGCGATGACCGTCGGCCGCAAAGAGCGGGCGGCGGATGGAATCTATCCGGTCTTCGGTTATCAAATGGTGGTTCGACTTGGCGAGCGTTCCCTGCATCCGCTTACGTAAAAAGGCTTTGGAATCAAGTAGAAACGGTGTGATCACTTCGCCGACACCGCGAATCGCGGCAAGCCGCAGAATCGGATGATTTTTTGGACGATCGTTGCAAACAGCGTCAACAAGCACTAGCTTTCCCACAGTTTCCGGATAGTCGAGCGTCAGCGTCAAAGCGACCGCACCACCATACGAACTCCCGACAATAGTCGCGCGGCCGATGCCCAAACGGTTCATAAACCGAGACACCATTCGTGCTTGCGACTGGATAGAATACTCGAACCAAGACGGCTTTTCCGAATAGCCGAACCCAAGCAGATCGACCGCGATAACGCGAAAACCAGCCTCGGCGAGCATCGGCGCCGTAGTTTTCCAAACATAAACCGACGCGGTATATCCGTGGATCAGGATGATCGGCGGCTTTGCAGCGTCACCAAATTCCTGATAATGCACACGTGCACCGTCAACATTTACAAAGTGCGAATGTTCCGAATGAGCGACCTCCGACTCAACATCGTCCCAATTTACCGTCCCGGCACGCGTCAACAGCTTGACCGCAACCGCCGCTCCGACCGCTCCGCCGACCGCCAATGCAACATTTCGTTTTTTCATACGCAGATCTCTCGACTCATTTTATACCAAAACCACTTTCGGACGAATAGAATTTTCAGTTTCGTCGAAAAAGCCGACCGCGATCAGGTTATCGTTTTCGTCGAGCAGTCTGATCGGTTGGCTGTCGGTGAACTTAGTTTCAGCTATACGAGTCGAGAGGCCGCTTTTTGTTTTTTCGACACGGTCGGCTATTAATGTGATCGAGGGCAAATGTTCGACGGCCACATCCATGCCTATCAAAGCTGTGATCGGATCGTCGAGCTTCTCGAGCTCGTCAAGCGTGATGCTTCGCGAAAGGTCGAATCGCCCGGCGCGTGTTCGCCGCAATTCGGCTAGATGCGCTCCCGTGCCGACCTTGCGCCCGATGTCCTCAGCAAGTGTGCGGATGTAAGTACCGGCGGAACAAACTACTCGAATGCGGAGTGCGGAGTGCGGAGTGCGGATTGGGCGGGTTTCCATCAGTTCCAGCTTCGAGATATTTATACGAACCGCCTCACGTTTAACTGTTTGTCCTTTTCGGGCGAGATCGTACAGTTTCTGGCCATCGACCTTTTTAGCGGAATACATAGGCGGCGTCTGCTTGGTTTCACCAAGAAAATCGCCAAAAATATTGTTCCAATTTACCGACGTAAGTTTCGCTTCTAGCTCTTCAATCCGCATTCCGCACTCCGCACTCCGCACTCCAGTAAGGTCGCCAGTATCTGTCTCAAATCCAAACCTCAGAAGCGCCTCATACTCCTTTTCGTCCTTATCGAGAAACTGCGCAAGCCGCGTTGCCTTTCCGACCAATACAACCATCACGCCGGTCGCGAACGGATCGAGTGTTCCGGTATGGCCGACGCGTTTTGTCTTCAGGATGCTCCGTACGCGGGCCACCACGTCGTGCGAGGTAAAACCGTCCGGTTTGTCGATTATCAGGATGCCGTCCATAATTTATGCGAATCTGCATTTTAACAGTTGGGCCGGCTAATGTGGGGAAAGCGACATAAAAAGATCGACGAGGCCGATCGCGTTGTAAAGGATCCTGTCCGTTCGCGTGAGCGGACGATGAACCGCGCGGTCATGCTGCTTGCCGCCAAACCGCGTTCGGTGCTTGAGCTTCGCGACCGTTTGCTCGAAAAAATGTGGACGAATGATGAGATCGTCGATGCCGTCATCGAAAAACTGAAGGAATGCAAGTATCTCGACGACGAGCAATTTGCTCGCGACGTCGCCGTTTCAAAACTGCGGCAAAAGCCGCAAGGCAAACGACGTCTGCAGCAAACGATGTCGCGGAAAAAGCTCGATAAAGAAACAGTCGAGGCGGCGATAAGTGAGGCGTTTGAAAAGTTACCCGAGGATGAGCTAATCGGCCAATGCATATCCAAACGCCTCAGGCTAAAAGGCAAGCCGGAAACGCGTGACGAAACAAAGAAATTTTACGACCATTTACTGCGTCAGGGTTTTGGCTACGACCTAATCCGCGAAAAAATGACCTCAGTCGCCAGCCGCGAATTCGAACAGGATGCACAGGATTAACAGGATATTTATCTGTCCATCCTGCATATCTTGTCCATCCTGTTAAAAAATACCCTTAGAAAAAATTTGAATCCGAAATCCCGCCTCTCGCGAAAACTACTTCAAAGGGATAGAAAAGTTTTTTCAATAAAAAAAAGAGGGAGATTTCCAAAATGAAATTATTATTAGGATTATTTGCGTTGGCACTTGGGGTTGCGTTTGGAGCATCGAGCGTTTCGGCTCAGATGATGGACAAAAAGATGGGCGGAAACCCGATGGTCGGCGGAGCCGAGATGTATAAGACGAAAAATATCGTCGAAAATGCAGTTAACTCGAAAGATCATACGACGCTCGTCGCTGCTGTTCAGGCGGCCGGATTGGTTGACACGCTGAAGAGCACAGGGCCGTTCACGGTTTTCGCGCCGGTAAACAGCGCTTTTGACAAGTTGCCTGCCGGCACGGTCGATACGATTCTTAAACCGGAAAACAAAGATACGCTTGTCAAGATCCTGACCTATCATGTGGTCGCCGGCAATTACGATTCGAAAGCGATCGCCGCAATGATCAAAAAGGGTAATGGCAAGGCGACATTTACAACCGTCGCCGGCGGCAAGTTATATGCGTCCATGAGTGGTAATAACCTCATCCTAACCGACGAAAAAGGCGGTACGTCAACTGTGACAATCGCCGATGTTCGTCAGTCGAATGGCGTCATTCACGTTGTTGACACGGTACTTATACCGAACTAATATATCACCACTTTCGCTCGATGACCGGAGGCACCACGACAAGGGTTTTGCATGCAGCATTTCTGGAGGGGGATGCGACAGGCGGACAGGGAAAGTCCTTTGGTCATCGAGCGAACGCATTTCTACATAAGAGGTAGATTATGAGATACAAATTTATATTTTCGTCATTCGCACTAATAGCTCTTGCGGTGTCGGTAATCTTTATTGGTCAATTTGGCTGCGCCGCGGCGGCGGTTAACAACCAGGCAGCCGTACCGGAAGCCACGCCAATTAAACCGTCAAATTCTGCTGTAACCAATCGTACGTTCGTATATACCGACGGTGAATTCGACGGAAAAGAGATCGTCAAAACCGACGAGGAATGGAAGAAAGAATTAACACCCGACGAATACAACATTCTGCGCGAGTCCGGGACGGAGAAACCTTATTCACCGACCGGGCTGAATGGCAACCACAAAGCGGGCACATATTACTGTGCAGCGTGTGGTCTGGCCCTCTTTAAATCGACCGCAAAGTTTGAATCCGGCACCGGTTGGCCGAGTTTTTACCAGCCTATCTTTGCAAAGAACGTGATCGAGAAAGTCGATAACACCATGGGTGAAACGCGAACTGAGATCATATGCCCCCGCTGCCACTCGCATCTCGGCCATGTCTTTGATGACGGCCCAAAGCCAACCGGTCTGCGATACTGCATGAACTCGCCGGCACTCAAATTTAAGGCCGGTACTTAAATTTTATTCAATCCTTCCAGGCTTTGCCGAATGCGTCACCGCATTCGGTTTTTTTATGAAATGCATGGCGTAGATACTTTGTGATAAATTCAATGTATGACCGGAGACGAGATCAGAAGCAAATTTCTCAAGTATTTTGAGCAGCGCGGCCACAAAATTGTGCATTCCTCGCCCCTGCTGCCTGCCAATGACCCGACGCTGCTGTTCATCAACGCCGGGATGAACCAGTTCAAAGATGTCTTTCTCGGCAAAGAAAAACGCGAGTACACCCGTGCCGTCAGCTCGCAAAAATGCATACGTGCCGGCGGTAAACACAACGACCTCGACGAGGTCGGCAAAACGGCAAGGCATCATACGTTTTTTGAGATGCTTGGCAATTTTTCGTTCGGCGATTATTTTAAGAATGAAGCGATCGAGTATGCGTGGGACCTTCTGGTAAATGAATTCAAGCTGGATGAAACGCGTCTCTGGTTTTCGGTTTTTGAGGGTGATGACGAGGTTGGGCCGGATGATGAGGCTCGCGGTTTTTGGGAAATGGTCGGGGCAAAACCCGAACGTATCTTAGGGTACGGCCGCAAGGATAATTTCTGGCAAATGGGCGACACCGGCCCGTGCGGGCCGTGTTCCGAGATCCATTATTACATGGGTGACGATCCCGACGATCCGAAAAAAAATCATCCCGTATGGGTCAACGGCGAGGGCGACACGACGATGGAGATCTGGAACCTCGTCTTTATGCAGTACAACCGCACGCTAGAACCGGACGGCACGTTTAAACTGACGCCGCTACCCGCTCCGTCGGTCGATACAGGAATGGGCCTCGAACGCATCACTGCCGTCATGCAGGGCGTAAAAACAAATTACTACACCGATCTGATCCGGCCGATCGTGGAATTTGCGGCGGAATTGGCTGTAGCAGATTAAAACGGGGCTTGTTAGAATCGATCTATGATTATCACCGATGAATTGATCAGATATGCCGAGGACGCAACCTCGCAGGAAAGTGCGGTTCTAAGCGAGCTCCGAAAGCATTGCTATGACAGTTACGAAGACTCGTCGATGCTGTCAGGCTTTTTCCAGGGCCGGGTTTTATCGATGCTGTCGCACATGATCCGGCCCAATGTTGTACTTGAGATCGGAACATACCTGGGTTATTCGGCACTTTGCTTTGCCGAGGGCTTGGCCGACGGCGGCAAGGTAATTACATTAGACATACAAGAAGATACGAATGCGGTCGCACGCTCATTTGTAACGAAAACCCAATTTAAA
>JAYVER010000342.1:0-3070 GCA_043748725.1 Chloracidobacterium sp.
CCTTTTGACCGATCCGATACAGCTTTCTCCGGCTACTGTCGAAAAACTCAAGGCCGCATTCGCGGCGCTTAAATTTCTTGATTCGACCACAGATTATCAATATGCCGCACACGATTTCTCAAATATGGGGAACGTGACGATCACACTAAAACGAGACGGACGAACGCGGGCCGCCAAATATAACTGGACGGAAAACAAAGACGCCAAATTCCTTATGGACGAATATCGACGGATCGGCAACGAATACACATGGAAGTTTGAGATGACGCTCGCCCGCGAAAATCAGCCGCTTCAAACGCCCGGCCTGATGGACGCCCTCGACGCATACCTCAGACAAAACGAGATCTCCGACCCGCCGCATATGGTGACGTTCCTGACCGAACTATCAGTGGACGAACGCCTACCGCTCATCGCCCGAAACCACGCCGCGAAATTGATCAAGCAAATCGAAAAACCAAAAAAGTAAATGCGATGTAAGAGTAATCGCGCACTCTAAACAAACAAGAAAGAGTGCTGACCCGGTTTGATCAGCACTCTTTTTTAACAATACTTGCGAATTTGCCTGCAACCCTATGCCGATGGGCCGTATGCGAGCAAGGAATTCCTAGCCGCTCTCAAAAAGTACGATGATGGTTTACTCAAGCTCTCCGTTGAAGACAAAGCCGCAGACGCCAGTGTTTAGACTTTGTGTTCCCGCCAAAATAAAGGCTGTCGAACGCCCGTCAGTCAAAACCAAGCGGTATGACGTTGGGCGGAGCATCTTACCGCGATCCCCGCGTTCTAACCGAAAGGCCCCCCTGCCTGTTTTCTCGTCGATCTCAAAAGTGACATCGGACACGAGCGTATCACCGTCGAGAGTTTGAATCTGTCCCTTGTGTTGTCTCAATTCGTTTCTCCTGATTTGCCTTTTGTTGGAGGTCTTTGTTCATTTCATTTAGCGTAGCCATTCGCTTACGCGTCAACCACGGCTTTTGCGGCAGCGATCCTGTCAGTAACACGCTCATATTCTTCACGGATCGGTTGTATTTCTTTTCTGTTCCTTTCTCCTACCCGATTAGCACTGTTTGACCACAGATAGAGCATGATAATGATTACTGGTACGACAACTAGCAACCAGAGAATTTGGGATGACCCTAACATGATTAACCCGATAACAATGGAGAAGCCAATACCAATAAGGTATATTTGTGCAGTTTCGTTCGCACGCTGCGTGTGTCGGGACTTAAGGGTTTCCCATTGATGGAGAAGATCCATCATTTCCTTGTCAAGTCTCACAAGAGCTAATTCCGCAGCGGTTTTATCGACCCCGCCACGAACGGCTGCTAAACCTTCAGCGAGATGCAGTGAGATTGAGCCGCCTTCACGTTCGACGATGAGCCGGGCTCCGCAGAGTAACCGCAGGCCATCTCCGAAATGTCCTTCGAGATTGGCAAGATTGCCCCGCAATTAGCACATTTGAGAGAAACTGTCTGCATTTCAAATCCCGTATAGAAAATAAAGTCGTCGCCTTTCGTTAAAAAGCCGCAAAGCGTAGCGGGAATTGTCCAACGGCTCCCACCTCGCGATTTCGGATCTTGGCATGAGGGCAATCAATGCCAAGGTGTCACGGCGCCGAAGTCTAATTTCATCGTTTCACCGTCCTATTTCTTCGCCCCTGGCTTTAGGATTGCTCTCGCGGCAACGGCCGGAACGGTTAAGTTGTAGTTGGCCTGTGACGTGTAGCTATAGCTCCCAGCGGTGTACCCGACGACAGTTACACGATTTTTTTCAACGAAGTCAGTGGTAAATGGAGCAACGACCCAAATAGTTTTACTTCCCCAATCGTCGAGGGATATCAGCGCCTGGGTCTCGCCGCCTTGCTCCATGATCTGCAAGATTTTGCCGGTGAACATCCATGGCCGTCCCGCATATTTCTCGGCGTTCTTTTTCAGATGTTCATATTTCACAGACTTATCTGCGTCGGCTATGTTCTTCTGAACGAGAGCGTTGTCGGTCCCCTCGGCCTTGATTCGTTGATACTGGCCCGCAAGATCTGAATCGTATTCGGAGTCATCAGATGGGATCGGCGGGGCCGGTGCAGTATCGCGCTTTGACGAGCCATTTTTTAGATCGTCGATCATTCGTTTGGCAATCTCGGCCCCCTTTGCAGCAGAATTTACATTTAAAGCCGTATTCGAGGTCGTTATTGGCCGTCCGGGATCGGGGCCGCTTGTCGAGGATGAACAGCCAGACGAAAGCAATGCGAGGATTGCTGTGAAGGTGAAAGTGCGCATTTTTGAGAATTCTCCTTTTGTTAGATTTCAAATTCCGTACAAAAAATAGAGCCTGAGCCGTTCGTTGTAAAGATGAGCGCCATATCGCGAGCCATCGCGAAAAGCAGCTTGAGTCCGCGTAATAGTTTCGGCAGGTCGACCGACGGATTCGCATTTATTGCAAGCCTCGTTCGGCATGATCCACAGATTGTTACCCAAAAAACCGCGCTTCGATGGATGCTTTAAGCACCACACACATGAAGGGGCCGTTCAGCGTGTTCAGAGCTAATTTATCGGATGCAGGTAACTTAACAGAGATAATTCAGCGTGTCAAACCTGTTACTCAAGGAGTTTTGCCGGATACTTCCTCGAACTTCGATCGGGCTCGAGCGGGTCCCGGCCCGACGCTATACATTCGAGGAAGGCGGCCGTCGGAACGCCTATGTATCTCACATTGAACCGATGCGGATTGGCGATTTCAGCGGCGAAGTCCCCGGGACGATGGCCGAGATGTTGACGCTGCCTTGGCATTGGCCGTAAACTGCCATTGTCGTCTAGCTGGAATTATTCCACTCGCGTAACCCGTGCGAGTCCCGGTTCAATCCGGCGCACAGAAACTTTGATTCCTCTTACTTGTGCGGCCAGATAGATAGTCCCGTACGGTATTCGTTCCGACTTATAAGGTATCAAAGCTGATTCGCTTACCTTCAAATTATCAAAATCTGTCGGTTTTCTGCGTTCGTAGTTTATTGGACGCCGCTCGATAGAATGTTGATTCATTTCGCGAATTACGGTCTTAAATCCGGTCTTAAGTGCGA
>JAYVER010000343.1:0-3054 GCA_043748725.1 Chloracidobacterium sp.
TCGCGCTCGAGGGCAACCAAGGCAGCCTCGCGAGCGAGATGATAGGTATAAGATTTTAGGAACGCTAGCCACGAATTACACGAATAAAAATAATCTTCAGAAAAATTTTATTCGTGCCATTCTTGTAATTCGTGGCAAAATACTTTTTATGAACGCGACTTTGCCGCAGGAAATGCAGCAGCACACATACGCCATCATGGACGAGGTCGAGGGTTCGCATTGGTGGTTCGTCGGCCGACGTGCGATTCTCGATAGCTTTCTGCAAGGTATCGTGGCGAAAATCCGCAATCCGCAATCCGCAATCCGCATTCTAGACGTTGGCTGCGGAACCGGCGCCAATATCGAAATGCTTTCGAACTACGGCGAGGCCGAAGGCGTAGATGTTTCAGACGATGCTTTGGAATTTTGCCTTAAAAAAGGATTAAAGGTTCAAAAAGGCCTGGCTGAAACATTGCCTTATGCTGACGAAACATTTGATCTGACGACGGCTCTCGACGTGGTCGAGCATCTCGATGACGACATCGCCGGATTGAAAGAAATGTTTCGCGTGACTAAGAGCGGCGGATATTCGTTGATCTTCGTGCCGTCGTTTATGTGGCTATGGGGCGTGCAGGACGATATTTCGAACCATCGCATCCGATACACCAAATCACAGATCGTCGAGCGGTTGAAAACGGCGGGTTACGAGATCGAACGAGCAACTTATGCCAACTGGACGTTCTTCGCACCGATCCTTGCCGGCCGCACGATAATGAAGGTCACCGGCATCAAACCCGAATCCGAGAATAACATTACGGTCTCGGCCCTGAACGGCGTATTCGGCAAGCTATTTGGAGCGGAGCGGTTTTGGCTGCGGAATTTCAATTTTCCGTTTGGCGTATCGATCGTCGTGGTCGCTAAGAAGAATTAGTAACAGGATGGACAGGATAAACTGGATGTTCAGAAGAAGATTTCTTTTATCCTGTTCATCCTGTTCATCCTGTTACTATTATTGTGAATAATGAATCAAGTTAGTGAAAAACAAAACCCGGAGCTCTCGCTTTTCCTTCCTGTTTTGGACGAAGAGGAAAATCTACGTCCGATGCACGCGAAGATTCGTGCGGCGCTTGACGCTCTGGGCAAGACGGCGGAGGTCATTTACGTCGATGACGGCTCGACCGATAACAGCCTCGCGATACTTAGAGAAATTGCCGCCGGCGACGACAGTGTTCGCGTAGTCTCGCTCAGGCGCAATTACGGCCAGACGGCGGCGATGTCGGCAGGGATTGACGCGGCGAAAGGCGATATTCTGATCCCGATGGACGCCGATCTGCAAAACGACCCGGCCGACATTAGACGTCTGCTCGACAAGCTGGACGAAGGCTACGACGTCGTCTCCGGCTGGCGAAAAAATCGCCAGGACAAGCTAATTTCACGCAAAATACCGTCGCAGATCGCCAATCATATCATCTCATGGATCGGCGGCGTCCCGCTGCACGATTACGGCTGTTCGCTCAAGGCGTATCGCCGCGACGTTATCCAGGATGTAAAACTCTACGGCGAGATGCACCGCTTTATCCCGATCTACGCAAGCTGGGCAGGGGCACGCGTCGCCGAGATTCCCGTCGATCATCACGCCCGCACGATGGGCAAATCGAAATACGGCATTTCGCGTACGATCAAGGTCGTGTTCGATCTGATCACGATCAAGTTTATGGCCGAGTATCACACAAAGCCGCTCTATGTTTTCGGAGCGTTCGGCATGATCGCTTTTTTCATCTCATTAGTTGCTGGCGTATGGGCTTTGGTGCTCAAGATATTTTACGCGACATCGTTTATCTTAACGCCGCTGCCCATTATCGCGGTCGTGATGCTTGCGATCTCTGTACAGTTTTTCCTGATGGGTTTGCTGGCTGAGCTCTCTGTCCGCACTTATCACGAATCGCAGGACAAGGCGATCTACTCGGTGCGGGAGAAGATCGGATTTAAGGACGGAACAACGGATTAACACTGATTTACACAGATATGTCCTTATTTTATCAGTGTAAATCTGCGTTAATCCGTTGTTAGTTATTTCTTATGTGTGGAATTGCAGGTTGGGTAAACCTGAAACAATCTAACGATTCTAATGACCACAGCGAAGCCGTTTTGCATTCGATGTGTGAGCGGATCGTGCATCGCGGACCCGATTCCGAGGGGTTGTGGCTCGACGATACCGTCGCGCTTGGCATGCGGCGGCTGTCGATCATTGATCTCCGCACAGGTGACCAGCCGGTATTTAGCGAAGACAAAAGCGTCATCGTGATGATGAACGGCGAGCTTTACAATTACCGCGAGGTTCGCGCGATGTTGGAAAAACGCGGCCATAAATTCGTCACGAAGACCGATACCGAGATCGTGCCGCATCTTTATCAGGAGTACGGCGACGATTTTGTCGATCATATCAACGGTATGTTCGCGATATCACTATGGGATACGCGGCGAAAACGGCTCATTCTCGCCCGCGACCGTTTCGGTGAAAAGCCTCTCTATTACGGGGTTTTCGACGGCAAATTGATCTATGCATCGGAGCCCAAGGCTCTGCTCGCTCATCCGGCGGTCAAACCCGAACTCAACCTCGATGCTCTGCGCCAATACCTCTCGTTCGACTACGTTCCGGCGCCGCAGTCGATCTACAAAGGCATCCAGAAGCTCCCGGCCGCGCATATAATGACGGTCGAAAACGGCGAGGTCAAAATGCGGCGCTACTGGAACCTGACCTGGCAAAAGCCCGTGCGTGAGCAAGAACGCAACGGAAACGGCATCGAGAGTAAAGCCGACGAGCTTCGCGATCTGCTTTCAGACGCCGTGCGAATGCGGCTCGTATCCGATGTCCCGCTCGGCATTTTGCTTTCCGGCGGCGTCGATTCTTCGACGGTCGCGGCATTTGCCGTGAGGCACGCTACGGAAAAGGTAAAGACATTTTCGATCGGATTTGAAGAGGATTCGTTTGACGAAACCAAATACGCACGTCAGGTTGCGAATCATCTCGGTACCGAGCATTACGAGGAAAAGCTCAGCGCGGCTACGGCCGGT
>JAYVER010000344.1:0-20918 GCA_043748725.1 Chloracidobacterium sp.
TTGTGTCGTCTTCCCAGATAACATCAATTGTGCGATGCCAAAGAGCCAACCGACGTTGAAGGTCGACTAATTCAGTAGTGGTTAATATATCGAACTCGATAGCAGTCCATTCAATAAAGTATTTGCTTTCTTCAATCAAGCCAATCACAGCGACTTTTGCCCCAACGTGTTCCGCGAATGAGCCTACACGTGCTAGATTGGCGGCCAAACCGCCCATTCTAATTGGTAAAGAATCCAATAGATAGCGACTCTTTCGTTCGTCAATGTTTTTCATATTAAATCCTTAAAAAAGGTCTCGCACGATTCGCTCGATTCTTGATCTCAGTTTGCCAATTCCATGGCGAAATTATTTTGGCTCGGCCGAATGTTGATGAGCGACTCAAACGTCACCGCTTCTACAAAAGTTATCCAGTCAGCGCCCCATACATTTTCTTGCTTGCTACCGTTTTCGAGCAATACGGATTCACAATCCGAATGTAAAGTTCCGCCCCCAGCTAAAATCTTCTGCTCAATATCGACCGCAAGTTTGACGTAGCTTTCGAGAGCCTGAAGCATTTCAGACATCTGTTCAACAGTCGCTTTTTCGGTGATCAGATGAATTGGCATCTAAGTTTGACGTTTCACACTTGAAACACGATTGTAATGTAAATCGCGATGCAGGGCAACGTGGCCCAGAGCTTTCAACATCATCGTCTTGCGCGATATTTCACATTTTGGTTTAGTTATTAAAGATGAAGTCCGAAAAGATATCCGAATTGACGACCAACCGGCTGAGCGTCTATCTTCGCTGCCTGAATGAGGTCGCGACGGGCGGTGCTAAAACGGTGTCGTCAAAGGCTTTGGCGGATCGCTTTCATCTCAACTCGGCCCAGATCAGAAAGGACTTGGCGTATTTTGGCGAATTCGGGGTTCGCGGCGTCGGGTATTACACGGACTCGTTGCGGAGCCATTTGATCAAGATACTCGGCCTCGACCGCGAAAATCGCGTCGGCATTATTGGTGCCGGACGATTGGGGACGGCACTCGCGGATTATTACGGTTTTAGAAAGGCTAATTTTACTGTTGCCGCTCTTTTTGACGCCGATCCTACGAAGATCGGAAAAAAAATCGGCGAAACTGAGGTTATCGACATAAAAAACTTTGCGGCGGTCGTCAAACGCGATAATATAGAAGTTGCGGTGATCGCCGTTCCAGCCGAATTTGCCCAGGTTGCTCTTGAGCAAGTCGAAAAGGCTGGGATCAAAGCGGTGATGAATTTTGCACCGGTCGCACTGAAAGCGGCCAACGGCGTCAAGCTGAAAACGATTGATCTGACTACGACGCTTGAAAGCCTTTCATATTTTCTGGCACAGCCGAAGCAAAATTCCCGAAATGTGAAACCGAAATCGAAAAATCGACGTAAGACGTAATAGAAGTAATAAGTTTAGAGAGGTAAAATTGATGTGCAGTAAGGGGTTGTTTAAGCGTATATTGCCGTTCTTCGCGACATTCGCTGTTGGGCTTTTTATCGCGAGTTTCTTTGTGAGCATTAGTGGGCCGCGATTCGGTCTTGGCGAACGCCGGATGAGGCGTTTTGAGGAAATGCAGCGGATAAGGGTCGACAACGAAGAGCTTCGCAACGAAAATCTCCGGCTCAGGAATGAGATGGAAAGCATGCGTTTTGGTTCGGGCGAAAGACGACAGTTCCAGTTCCATATGGACGAGATGACGTCTCCGGATGTTAGCGTTCCGGTTCCGCTGCCGCCTCCTCCGCCGCGTGTGAGACGCTAGATTTTTCCTCAAGTTTAGGCCATAGGTTAACGCTCCGTGATTGGATGTGTTAATCTGTGGCTTCTTTATTTATGGACGAGCCACAAGCCCGAAAATTTATCTGCGAGGTTGGCAAGTTACTGTACGAACGCAGCTATGTTGTAGCTGCGGACGGCAACGTCAGCATCCGTCTTGGCGAAAATACTGTGCTGGCAACGCCGACGATGACGTGCAAAGGCCGTATGACCGAGGATGATCTTGCGCTTACTGACATGGACGGCAACGCGCTGTCGGACAAGCGTGCTTCGTCTGAACTTGCGATGCATCTGCTGATCTACAAAATGCGCCCTGACATCAAGGCTGTTTGCCATGCCCATCCGCCGCACGGGACGGCGTTCGCGGTTGCGGGCCTCGCGATCGACAAACCGATACTTTCCGAGGTTATCTTGACGCTCGGCTGCGTACCGCTGACCGATTACGGAACGCCATCGACAGACGAATTGACAGAGGCTATGAAGCCCTTTGTCCCGCACCACAATGCGCTGTTAATGGCGAATCACGGAGCGGTCGCTTATGGCGAAAATTTATGGCAGGCGTTTGACCGGCTCGAAACTTTGGAGCACACGGCAAAGATCGCAATACTTGCCAAGGCATTAGGCGGGGCCAACGATCTGCCCGCAGACGCTATTGAAAAGCTTATAAAAATCAGAGAGAAGGCGGGTTTTTTGAAAGAAAATACCCGCTGTCAGGCGTGCGGTTATCTGCATGATGCTAATATTATCTGCGATCTGGACGTGAGTTACCCGGCGCAGGGCGGATCGAATGGAAAAAAGATCTCATTTACGCGCGAAGAATTGATCGAGCTTTTGAGCCAAGCGGCTAAATTGAGTTAAACTAACAAGCAACTTAGCAATTCGTACAAACGAACTAGGAGCAAAAACTAAATGCAAGAAGCATTGGGAATGGTTGAAACCAAGGGCCTCGTCGCGACTATCGAAGCCGCCGACGCAATGGTCAAGGCTGCAAATGTGCAGCTCGTCGGCTACGAAAAGATCGGCGCCGGATTTGTGACAGCGATAGTTCGCGGGGACGTTGCCGCCGTCAAGGCAGCGACCGACGCCGGAGCAGCCGCCGCTCGACGCGTCGGCGAACTCGTCAGCGTCCACGTCATCCCGCGTCCGCATTCGAGCGTCGACGAAACGCTGCCAGTCGTGAAGAAGTAGGCTGTAGGCAGTTTGCAGTCGGCCGTTGTGACGAATTTTCTGCCAACAGCCTACCGCCAAAGGCCTACGGCAAATACCTATGATTATTGCTCGCATTTTGGGCACGGTCGTGTCCACTCAAAAGGACGAACGTTTGCACGGCAAAAAGCTGCTCATCGTCAAGCCGATCAATTTAGACGGCACTGACCAGAGCGGCTATATTGTTTCCGTGGATACGGTCGGCGCAGGCTTTCACGAAAAGGTGATCGTTGTCGGAGGCTCGTCCGCACGTCTGGCCGAGGGCAACAAAGATTGCCCTGTCGATTCGGCAATCATCGGCGTGATAGATGAGATCGATTTTGTTAGTTGACCGAGTTACAGAGTTGACCGAGTTACAGAGTTGACCGAGTTTCGGAGTGAATCTGTTTTCAGAGGGTTTTTATTTCATTTCCTCAACTCTGTTAACTCTAAAACTCTGCTAACTCGGTGAACTTTTAAAAAAATGCAGATAGCTCGCGTAATAGGTACCGTTGTCGCCACCGTTAAGAATGAAACGCTCGACGGGCGCAAGTTCCTGATCGTACAGACGCTCGACGCGGATCTAAAACCGAAAGGCACGCCGACGATCGCTCTTGATGCTGTCGGTGCCGGAGAGGGCGAGCTTGTTTTCTGGTGCCGTGGTAAAGAGGCGTCGTTTCCATTCAAACGCGACGATACTCCGACGGACTGCACGATCGTGGGTATAATCGATTCGGACGCACACGTTTTTCAGGGATAATGGCCACAAAAGGCACAAAAGACACAAAATAAAAAATCCTTTTTTGTGTTTTCTGTGCTTTTTGTGGCAACAATCTTATGCTTTTGGCAAGAGTCATCGGAAATATCGTCGCGACGCAAAAGAATCAGCGTTACGAAGGTACGCGTGCGATGCTCTGTCGGCAGATCACGCCCGAAGGCAATGACATGGATTACACCTGCATTGCCCTCGATTCGGTCAATTCAGGTAAAGGCGATATTGTCGTGATCGCACAGGAAGGCTGGTCGGCCTCGACCGCAGCAACAGGACGGCCAGGAGCCGCGATCGATTCGGCAATCGTCGGTGTTGTGGATTACGTCGATCTACTGCCGGACGAAAAGAAATAGACGCTGCCTAAAGGGAAAAAATAGCCACAAAAAGGCGCAAAAGCCGCATAATAGGTTTTTTATTTTTTGTGTATTTTGCGCATTTTTGCGGCGATCATTTGTCAGGATATGGATAACGCGAAGGCAATTGAGCTTGCCGAAAAGATCGCCAAATTAATTACGTGCGAATCTAAGTCGGGCAATCTTGCGTCGATCCAGAAAAGCCTCGATCAGATAAAAAAACGTCTCGAAAAACTAGAGTCGGCGTCCGAAATTCCGCAATTCGCAATCCCCATTCCGCAATCAACACATCCTTCTCTGGACCGTTTCGCTATCGCCGAAGCTATCGTTGACAGCCTTTTCGACCGAGATGCAAAAGAAAAGGCCTGCACGTTCGAGCCGAACGGCAAACCTTGTGATCACTGCTCAATGTGCAGTTCCCTCGGATTTTAAGAGTTTTAACCGCGAAATACACGAAATATACGAAAATAAAATTAAATCGCTATAAACTGATTTTCGCGTTTTTAGCGTATTTCGCGGCTAACTTTCCTACGGTTTTGCCGGGGCGGCATTCGCCGGCGCAGGTGCCGCCGGAGCCGGAGCTGCCGGCTGCGTTGTTGGCCTCCTAAGAGAGTTAGAATTCCCGACGCTAGGTGCGGTCTTTGCTCCCGGCTCGGCCTGGAAGAACGGCTCTTCTTTGAAGCCGAGCAGGCCCGCAGTAATTACTGCCGGGAACGAGTTCCTAGTGGTGTTATAGCGTGTTACGGCGTCGTTAAAATCAAGCCGTGCCGTGTTGATACGGTTTTCCGTGCCGGACAGCTCGTCCTGGACCTTCATAAAGCCTTCATTTGATCGAAGCTGCGGATAATTTTCCTGCAAACTCAACAAACGTCCGATCGTTCCGCCAAAACTGTTGTTCGCGTCGATAACTGCTTGTTTTTGTTCGGGTGATTTGTCGCCGTCAGCTCCGGCAGGCGCTGCCTGCTGGGCATTCAGCAACTTGGAACGTGCGTCCGCGATCTGGCCAAAAACTTCCTGCTCCTGAATGGCGGCCATTTTCGCAGTCTCGACAAGATTCGGAATGAGGTCGGCACGACGCTGCATCGCGCTTTCAACATTCGCCCATTTCCCTTTGATCTGCTGCTGCTTCGCAGTCAGGTCGTTGTAGCTACAGCCGCTAAGGCTAAAAGCCGCGATCAATACAACAGTTAATAAGATTGCTCTTTTCATTTTTGTTCTCCTGATGAATCGTAAATCGTGAATAGTGAATCGTAAATAGTAACAGCATTCGTTTAGTGATTTACATTATTTGTCTAAAGCATCGACCGCGTCGATAACCTTTTCAATCTGCTCCATATATTCGCCAAACAGGCGATTTGCCGATGTCTCGTCCAAATTTCCAGTGGCTTTATTCTCACGGATATGAAAGATTTTTTCAAACGGCTCGCCATCGATATGCAAATGCCGGACGGTCATTGCGACGATCTCCAGTTTCGTCGCCGGCGGTTCGAGGCCGTAAAGCACCAGTACCGCACGGAACAAAGCGGCAAAACTCGACAAACTTTCGGCCATTAGATTCTTCAAGCCGTCAAGCGAGGCAGACGCCGGAATATACTTTCGCCTGAGCTGAATCAGCTTGCTTCGCAATTCGTGTTCGGCCTGCAGACGTAGGAATTTGTCCGATATTTCCATATCGGCAAGTACATCCGGGCCGAAAAGAACTTTACGGGCGACGCTCATCTGATGAAACTCGATCGGAAAGACATCGGCCGCGTTTTCCAGTTCCGAAACGGTAAAATAGACCGGAACAGGATGACCCATGCGAACCCATTCGCGTACACAGGCGTGCGCGTTGCGCAGATCTTCGGGCCCGATCTTATGAAGGGCGATAAGGATATTGTAATCGGATTGTTCCGGTATGAAATCGCCCGCCGCCGCCGAGCCATAAAGAATTACCGACGCCAGATTCTTGCGGTGCGTCGCCTTTAGATCGTCAATAAATGCCTCGAAATGATGTCTCATAATTTACCAGTCACCTCCCGATCCGCCGCCGCCAAAATCACCACCGCCTCCGAATCCACCAAATCCGCCGGATGACCCGCCGTCGCTGCCGCCCCAGCCCCCCGAGGATCCGCCGCCGCCTGAAAGGCCGGCTCCGATAAGGCCACCAATGATTCCCGGTAGAATGCTTCCGCCGCCGCCTCCGCCGCTCTTTCCGTGGGTGAATATTATCAAAAGAATTATCAAAACAACCGCCCCGCAGCAAATCAAGCCGAGGAATCCACCGCCGCCGGTACCACTGCTTCCTGAGACCGGACGCGTTACGTTTGCGTTGCTGCTCGTTGGAGCGTTGCCCTTATTCCGAATAGTGGCAATATAGGCGTCAACCGTATCCGAAATGCCTTTTGCGTAATTGCCCTTCTTAAATTCGGGTACGAGATATTGCCGCTGGAGACTGCCGACAGCGCCGTCGGGCAAGTCGCCCTCGAGGTCTTTACTGACCTGCGTGAAATATTTACGGTCGTCGATCGCAATAAACAGCAATGCGCTCGGATTATCGTCAGCCTTTGAGCCTATCTTCCATCCGCGTGCGACGGCAAGCGAATAATCGAATATTGCACGGTCGCCGGTAGTTTTTACCACGGCAACGGCGATCTCAACCGATGGATTAGTCGTGTCTTTGAAGTTCTTGAGCTTTGTCTCGATCTGCTGTTTCGTTGCCGGATCAATTGCTCCCGCGTAATCATTTACAAAGCCGGTCGGCGAGGGAAGCGGCGAGACATTTTGCGAGAACGGCTGCGTTTCCTGAGAAAAGCATTGCAGAGCCGGCAAAAAGAAAATCGCTACAGCCAAGAGAAATAAAAATTTTCGCGGCAAAAAATTTTGTTTCATCAAATATGAACTGAGTTTGCCAAATCTATCATAAATACGAAAGCGCCGGACGCGATGTTCAAACAATCGTCGGAGCGTCACGACCTTTTAACCGCGACGATTTTGCCTCTAAACACGCGGATCGCCGATCTTACATTCGGATGGGCAGCGGCGTATTCGATAAGTTCAGTCTCTGTCGGCTCCGGCCCCAGCGTTGGAATTTCCACGATTTCTGTCTTGGGGTTCAGCCCCGGCCTGCTCGCAGCATTGTCGATCGCGGGTGCCATCGCCGCTACGGAGCGGCCATTTGACGCGGCGGGTTGCGCGGCCGACACGGGCTTAGCGCCCGTTATTTCCTCGACCCAGATTTTAGCGTCGAGGATCGGCAATAGGTCATCGCCGCTCCACGCCAGTTTTTGCTCATATGCGTCGTCCAGCCGCTGGTCCTCGATATGTTCAAGTTCGTCAGCCGAGATTGGCGGCAGTCGGATCGGAAACGACGCCGGAGCATTGCGGGCAAGTTCTTCTATCGGCTCAGAGGCAGATCGGATAAGTTTGTGATCTCTGAGTGCATCCCAAGCTGACTCTTCTGGCTCAACATCGTCGGCTTCGGGAAAGGGTATGTCTTCGTCCTCCGGCTCAATTTTCAGAGTTTTTTTTTCCTTTTCAGGTTCGATAGACGCTGTCGCCGCAACTTGCGGTTTTGGAGGCAGAGGGACGCCGGATGTGATCGATGAAAGCCTTTCCAAAATACTCTCTATCGTCGACAGGCTGCGCATTTCGATGAGTTTTATAAGACCGACTTCCAAAACATAACGCGGATGTGCGGCGTCGCGGAGGCTCGCCTCGGTTTCGCACAGGGAATTGAAAAATCGCAGCAGATCGGCCTCGCTGAACGATGATGACATTGACCGCATTTCGTCCTTGCCGAAAACCGCCGCCTCGAAAAGTTCATTTGCGTCGCCGGCAATCTTGAAAACAAGCAGATCGCGAAACAATCCGAGCACATCGCGGCAAAAATTTCTGAGGTCATGCCCGCGTCCGATCAGGTCATCAACGACCGCAAGCACTGCCCGCGAATCGCGCATCGTGATCGCGGAAATCACTTTTGACAAAACCTCGACACCGGCGAAACCGAGTGCGTTTGTCACGTCCTGTGCGGTAATCGTTTCGCCCGAAAAGCTGATGACCTGGTCAAAATTTGACTGGGCGTCACGCATCGATCCCGTTCCCGAGCGGGCGAGTTCACGCAGGGCGTCGTCGTCAATATTAATCTTTTCAGCGTCAGCGATCAGTTTCAGCCGGTCGAATATCTTTTGCAGGGGAATCGTACGAAATTCAAACTCCTGACAACGCGACAATATTGTATCGGGAACTTTGTGCAACTCGGTCGTCGCCATGACAAAAACGACGTTTTCGGGCGGTTCTTCTAAAGTCTTTAGCAGGGCGTTGAACGCCGGCTTCGAAAGCTGATGCACTTCATCGATGATAAAGACGCGGTAACGGTCGCGGGTCGGGTTGAAATTGATATTTTCGATGATCGTCTCGCGGACATCATCGATGCCTGTGTGCGAAGCCGCGTCGATCTCCAGCACGTCGATCGAGCGGCTTTCGGATATTTCGATGCATGAAGGGCAAGCATCCGGATCATTTATCGAGCAAGGTGTGAGATTTGGCTTGTCCGTTTTGTGGCAGTTCAGAGCCTTGGCCAAAATACGGGCGGTGGTCGTTTTACCGACGCCACGCGCACCAGAAAAAAGATAGGCGTGATGCAGCCGATCATATTCGAGTGCATTACGCAGCGTCTGCGTAATGTTCTCCTGGCCGGTCACCTCCTCAAAGGTCTGCGGCCGCCATTTTCGTGCGATTACCAGATAGCTCACTTTTATTAAGGATAAAGGATAAAGGCAAAAGGATAAAGTTCCGAGGACGATCTGTAAGTATCGGGAGCGGTAATGGCGGGTTTCTGCCGATACGCCGCCGCTTTCGCTGCCGCCGAAACTTATTTAACATCTTTGCACCCTGACTCTGCATTCTTTAGATATTTATATCCCGGGTAAATCCTGGCATCCACATTCGGTACCCAATATTCAAACTCATCACAACTAACTTTTTTTAAGCCTCGGCCAGGCAGCTCGAATTCCAAAAAGCCAAGATATGTAAAATGATATGGATCAAACGGTATCGTCCTGTACCAACCGTTTTTTTCCAAAACACTTTCACATTTCTTTCCGCAAAATCGTCCGTTAATTTGCTGATTTCTTGGATTATTAACATCTATTGCTAGGCCAAGATGATGTTGAGAACCGCCGGGAACTGCGTAACTGAACATTTTAGGTCTCTTTTTTTCATCGTCTTTTTTGAGTTCTTCTTCAATTATTGACGGCTTTAATATCCCATCGCACGAGTAGGTGTCGGAGCTACAATATCCCCAGTTATACAAAGCCTGGCCGTAAGTTCGAAAAGCCCAATCATCGTTAATATCTTTCTTTTTTGACTTATTGTGACTCGTTGTATAGTTCCAATTTCTGGCAACATTTTCGTATCCGCCTAGTTCCTGAAATACATATTCCAACGATCTTCTTGCATGAGTTTGGAGATAAAAATCTCCAAACTCAAGCTTACTGCCTGATTTGTTTATGAATTCTGTAACTTCAGTTTCATTCGCAAATAAGCACCGCTTTGGCAGAACCGCTCCCTTGGAGATATAGACTGCTCCATATTCAAATAGGATCCTTTTTTGGATTACGTTATTAATGTTGCAATCGATTTTTACCGGCAATGCGTTGAAAACTTCTAAAAATTGTTTAGATCGCTCAGATTGCGAGTTTGCCGACAAAGCCGTAACCAGAAAAATAAAAATGAGAAAGTGGATCTTCATTTCGGTTAATTTCTCCATGCATTTTGTTTTTCTTAAATCTTAAACATTGTGACAAACAAAAAGTTAAAATAGCACACCTTTTTCAACCAAACCTCTTTGAAACGCCATATCCGATATTAACTTTTACTATTGACAACAAAAAAAGTGAGAGATAGAGTATGATGTCTAGACGGCATTTTTGGGGTAAATTAATTGCAGATATGAAGTTGTGTGCCGTTTATCCCACGCGAGAATTCTAAGTTATTTACAGATCAGGAGATAAAGTATGGGTCCGAAAGAATTAAATATAGAAGGATTTCAAGATCCGGGTACCGAGGCCATTCAAGATCCGGGCACGTTGGCTATGCAAGATCCGGGCACCGAGGCATTTCAGGATCCGGGTACGGAGGCCATTCAAGATCCGGGCACCGAGGCTATTCAAGATCCAGGTACTATATAAACCTGGACGCGACTAGTTTATAGATCGAATCCGATCTTTTTCAAAATAACCACCCAACGGGGATCACTGTGGAGCGTACGAAAATGCGGGTTGACCTTTGCGTGTGTCACGCCTGCGTCACGGTCGGCAATTGCGCGTTCGAGCCACTCGAATGCCTTATCTATCTCTCCGCGCATCGAATACACTTCCGCGATCTGATAATCGTTATTGGCCGCGTGTTCCTCTATCAATTTCTGCAGCCCTTGATCTGATTCTGATTTGCGGCCTGAAGCCTGGTGGATGATAGCCAGCGACCAGAGTCTCCAAAACACATCCGGCTCAAGCATCGCCTGTGCCAGAGCCTCCTCTGCCCGGCCCTGATCCATCAGCACAATAGCGAGCAACGCCCCGGCTACTAATCTTTGGGGCACAAGCTCCAACGCCCGCCGAAATGCTTTCTCCGATTCATCGAGTAGGCCGGCGGCATGGCACGTTAGTCCCAGATTGTGCCAAAAAGCGGGGCTGAGCGGATCTTGAACCAATACGCGGCGGCCAAGCTCCACGGCTTCGTCGAGCCGTCCCAGCTTGTAATAAAGTACGCTTGCGCCGTCAAGGACGGCCGAGCTTCCGGGTGCAAGTTCGAGGGCACGCTCATAGGAGACTTCGGCACCGGACAAGTCCAGATCGTAAGTTATTTGGATCCGACCGAGCAGTGCGTAACCCTCAGCAAGTTCCGGCTCGAGTGCCAATGCTCGATTGGCCGCCTCACGGGCAAGGTCAAAGCCTTGCTCAACCGGTATCCAGGCTCTACCTGCCTCTATAGTGTAGGCGCGGCCGAGCTCTGCCCAGCAGAGTGCAAAGCCTGGATCGAGATCGAGTGCCTGACGGAAATATATGATAGCCTTGGCGGTGTCCTCGCGCGTCATTCGATCCAGGAAGTAGCGGCCAAGGAGCATAAGACGCTGGGCTTCTGGGTCGGCGGCACGTCCGCGCGCGGCCTCAGCCACCTCTGACCTTACCTTTTCGCTCGCATTGGAGCTGAGCGATTCACCGAGGAGCCTCGTCCGCAATTCCTCGACTACCGACTGGGCGATATCGTCCTGCACCGCGAAAATGTCATCCATCATCCGGTCGTATGTCTCCGACCAGAGATGATAACCGTCGGCAACCTTAACGAGTTGCACAGAGATGCGTACCCGATTGCCCGCCATGCGAATGCTGCCCTCGAGTATTGCCGCCACATTCAATGCCTGCCCGATCTCAGCTATCGTTGTTTGCTTGCCCTTAAATGAAAATGACGAGGTACGCGCCGCGACGCGCAGGCCGCGAATCTTCGAGAGTACGTTTAGTAATTCTTCCGCGAGGCCGTCCGAAAAATAATCGCCGTCTTCGTTGCGGCTCATGTTCAGAAAGGGCATTACCGCGATCGTGTTGCCGGACTCAATGCGTCGCGTAGTAATCGATTTAAATATTTGCGTTGCAGACCCTTCAGTACTGTCGGGCGCAAATGTACGTTCCAGTTCGGCCTCAAACTCAAGACGCTTGTGTAAGTTTTTTAGATCGTTAATCAGATCTGCGGTTGTTTGGTAGCGGTCGTTAGCTTTTTTTGCAAGCGCGCGGAGCGTGATGTCTTCGAGTTCGACCGGGACGGACGGCCCCGCAGCGGACATCGGGGGCGGTTCTTTTTCGAGAATTGCAACCATAGTGTGGTAACTCGTCTCGCCTGTAAATGGCTGCTGTCTCGTGACGAGCTCATACAAAATAATACCGAGGCTGAATATGTCAGTTCGGTGATCGACATCTTTTCCGCGAGCCTGTTCGGGCGACATGTATGACGCGGTTCCCATAACAGTTCCGGGAGCGGTTTTGAACTGCATTCGGGTTGCCTCCTCCGACGTGATCGCGCCGGCTCCCGTTTTTGCCAATTTCGCGAGGCCGAAATCAAGGATTTTGGCGTAACCGTCCTTGCGGATCATTATGTTTTCGGGCTTGATATCGCGATGAATGATGCCCGCATGATGAGCGGCGGACAGTGCCTCGGCAACCTGAAGGGTAATATTAAAGATAGTATTAAGTGAAAGGGATTTTTCGGCGTTAAGGTGCTCGCGCAGGGTAATGCCGTCGATCAGTTCGGTGGCAATATAGTTTTTGCCGTCCACTTCGCCGATCTCATAAACCGTCAGAATATGCGGATGATTCAGCGCTGACGCGGCTTTGGCTTCCTGGATGAAACGCTTTAATTCCTCGGAATCCTGGCTAAACTCTTCATTAAGGAACTTGATCGCGACCTTACGGTCGAGCCTGGTATCCTCAGCGAGATAAACCTCGCCCATTCCGCCTGAGCCGATTTTTTTCAATATCCGGTAATGAGCAAGTATCTTTCCCTTATTCACCTTGATCCTTTCGCTTTTGTCCCTATAGTCAGTCTTAGTCTAATTTTTTTTGGTTAATTCAGTATATTCTTTTTTTGCTTCAATGAGAGCGGGCATGTCTTTGTCGGCGTCTTTCCACAGATCGAAAAATTTTTCGTATTCGGCCTTGTCTTTTGTCGCGCGGGCTTTTCCGAGCTGGGCTAGCGGGTAGATGGACGATAGCGCGGCTTCGCCGCGGCGGTTGATGATCTTGTCAAATTCGCGGGACGCATCTCTGGCTTTGTTTAGGCTCAGATATGCAATCCCGCGAAGGTATTGGGGATAGAACTCTGCCGCTTTTTCCAAGCGTTCGGTAATTTCCAGTTCCTCAATGGCCTCTTTGGATTTACCATTGTGAAGTAAAAGAGCGCCGCGGATCGTTGGCAGCCAGAGTTGGTTGAGCAAAGTGTCTTTCGGGCGTTCCGCACTTAATTCATCTGCGAGCAAATTTGCTTCATCCGCATGTCCTGCGACCGCCAGCGCCAAGGCGGTAGATACGACTACTTGCTGTCCTTTCTCCAAACTTAGAGCTTTGTTTGTTTGAGCTTTTAAAACCGTCTTGAGCTGGCTGTCACCGCTCGCGGGCAGACCTTTTCCCGAGCTCCAAAATACGATCCGCAAAGCTTGTTCGGCGGCGAATGTGGCGGCGACTTCTTTGGCGTTATTTCGGCTTGCGAGATCGATTGCCCGTCGAGAAAAATCCTGAGCAGTCCGCCATTTTCCATGAAAGGCCGCTGCTCCCGCTTGTAAATCGAGCGCGAGATATTCATCATCGCGGCCCGCAAACCATCTTAAGTTTTCGGCAATCGCAGCGGCGTCATTCTCAATAAACGCAATCATATAAGGAAAAAGATGAAAATAATCTCCATCTAACTTTTTTTCAAAGGCTAGTCGGCAAGTTTCTTTGGCTTCCTCGTAACGGTCGAGCGAAACCAAAGATTCTAACAGATTCATATAAATCGTGGCATAGTTTGGATCAAGCCGTAGACCTTCACGGGCAAGAACGATGGCTTTTTCCGACTGTCCAAGCCTTTCCAGCGTGTCGGAAAGACTGACATACGAAACAACGAAGGACGGGTATGTGCTTCGCCACAATTCCAGGGTTTCGGTTGCCTTGTCCATCTCTCCCTGAACAAAATTGTGATAGTAGTAAGTAATGCGAAGTTTTTCGGTCTCGCTGACCGTGTCGCGAAGCTCATAGGCTTTGGCGCTCATTTCCGACGCCGATTTCCATTGATCTGTATTGCGATAGACAACCGCCAGTTCGGTATAGGCCAAGGCAAATTTCGGATCAATCTCAATGGCTTTCTTGTAAAACGGAATTGCTTCGAGCTGTTTTCCGTTAACGACCTGCTCTCTGCCAAGTACAAAAATCTTCAATGCCTCCAGCGAGGACGTAGTTATAGACTCCCCGGGAACGTTAAACTTTTCGATGGAACTTAAGCTTTCACCAAGTTTCTCGCGCATACCGGTTGCCGCTCGTCCCAGAGCATTAAGGACCTCTTCACGTGAGTTGACCTGTTCAAACTCACGCCCGAGGCTTTCATTCGTTCGAGCATTGACCGCTTCAAGGGTCAAAACATAGATTGAGCCGAAATTTGAGATTGATCCCGTAATAAAGGCTTTTAGATTCTGCCGCATACATATCTCTTCGCCTAATTCTTTAGTGACCCGCTCATTGGGCGGGCGTCCCATCAGACGCAGCGTTTGGCTGATCTTGGAATCAGGAACGATGTCGAGAAACGGCGACTGGGCAAGCGAAAAGGCAAGCGCCATCTTGAGCGTCTGGTCAAATATCGTTTCGCCCGTTGTATTTTCAAATTCAGTCAAAAGCAGAGAATCTTTTAGACCGCCGCTGGAACTCGTCGAAAGCCGCGGAGCACTAGTCAGGCTTTTTTCCGGTTGATTCGGCACAGCGGTCATGTCGAGCTTTGCTTCGAGTTGCATTTCGTCGCGCAATTCCTTTAGATCGACAAGCAGATCTTGTGTTGACTGGTAGCGCTGGTCGCGTTTCTTCTTTAAGGTTTTTTGGACAATTCGCTGTAATTCACGCGGCAAATGCGGAGCCAGGACAGTTATCGGCTGCGGTTCGGAACTGATGATCGCCGACAGTACATCGGTCATCGTTTCGCCCGGGAACGGAACTTTTGTGGTAAGCATTTCATACAGCACTATGCCGAAACTGAAAACATCCGAGCGGGCGTCTGTGTTTTTGCCGCGCGCCTGTTCCGGTGACATGTACGCTACCGTTCCCATAACCACGCCAGGATTTGTTTTAACCAGCTTTTTGGTTTCTTCCTCGCCGCCCGTGTTGTTTAGTTCGGTTAGTTTGGCTAATCCGAAATCAAGCACTTTTACATAACCGTCAGGACGGATCATTATGTTTTCGGGCTTGATGTCGCGGTGAACAATACCGGCCTGGTGGGCGGCTGAGAGAGCTTCTGCCGTTTGCACGACGATCGAAAGGGTTTCGTCAAAAGTGAGCCGCTCTTTCATCCGTTCGCGCAAAGTTCGGCCGTCAATAAACTCGGCCGCAATGTAATGCATGCCTTCATGTTCGCCGATCTCGTATACCGTGAGTATGTTTGGATGATTGAGAGCCGACGCCGCTTTGGCTTCCTGAACGAAACGACCCAAAAGAGCCTCGTCTTTACTGAATTCATGGTGTAGAAATTTGATCGCAACCTTACGGTCAAGCCGGGTGTCATCGGCGAGATAGACCTCGCCCATGCCGCCAGAGCCGATCTTTTTCACAATCCGGTAATGACCAAGTGTCTTGTTCTTTTCTAACTCGTTTGCCATTGTAAAAGATTAAGGATAAAGGATAAAGTCGAAAGGTGAAAGTGAAGTAGTGAAAAATGGGAAAAGTGGAAAAACCGGGGCTTTTACGCCCCGGCTTTTGTAATAATGAGCCCTTACGTATTCGCGGGCTACTAACAAAAATTGGTGGCTTCAGACTTGATCGCAACACAGGCTGCAATTGCTACCGTTGCTCGATTCCTCGCCTAGCGGAGTTCACAACACAAACCTTGTGCGGAGCCTGAAGCCGTATGTGAGGGATGAGGGCGGAGGGATGAGGGATGAGTAAGAAATCATTTTCCTGCTCATCCTTCATCCCTCATCCCTCATCCCTCAAACTATGGCGGAAAGGGTGGGATTCGAACCCACGGAACCCTTTTGAGGTTCACTACATTTCCAATGTAGCCAATTCAACCGCTCTTGCACCCTTCCAAAACTAGTTGGCGGTTGGCAACTGGCGGTTGGCAGTATTTGAAACTGCCTACTGCGAACTTGCCGTCTGCCTATTGATCTCTGGCGGAGAGGGTGGGATTCGAACCCACGGTACCAGTAAAGGTACGGCAGTTTTCGAGACTGCTCGATTCATCCACTCTCGCACCTCTCCGCGAACCTATGATTCTAACGGTTTGCGCGGAGATATTTCAAGTCTTCATTGTCGGAACCGCCTGCGTAAGGCTCGGACAAGAGCTCCCTCCTTTTCCAAGGAGGGGGAGCTTTTGGGCCACCCGCTTACGCGGATGGTTCTGACTTTCGTCTTTCTTTAAAAAAATCCTGCATCAGTCGACGGCAATTTTCGGCCAAAACGCCGGACGTGATCTCTATCCGATGATTAAGGTCGGGGCTGTCGCAGAGGCGAAAATGAGTTTCGACAGCTCCAAAACGCTCATCGTGAGCGCCAAAGACGAGCCGGGCCACTCTGGCATTTACAAGTGCGCCGGCGCACATGGCGCACGGCTCGACGGTTGAGTAAACAGTAGCACCGACGAGGCGATAATTACCGATTCTGGCAGCGGCAATACGGAGGGCGAGTATTTCAGCATGAGCGGTTGGGTCATTGTTTGTGATCGTTCTGTTGGATGTCGCGGCCAATATCTGACCATCGCTGCCGACAATTACAGCTCCGACGGGCACTTCGTTCAATTTGGCAGCTTCACGGGCGACGTGCATCGCCTTCCACATCCAGCTTTCATCCATATCCATCATTAACAAAGAGTTTAGCCGAACGGCAATATTCTTGCATCCAATCACCTAAGATGGTAAATATTTAGATGCTAAAGCTTTTTGTCCCCTCGAGAGCTAAACCGGAAAAAATGCTATGAACGACGAGGTTCGAAGCGGAACCCAATCTGCCGAGACGGACATTCACATAACGAATGTGCCGCAGTCGTTCCGCGCGTTTGCCGAGGAGGTTCACAAACGAGCTGAAAAGCCGAAGACAACGCCGCTGACAATACCGCAAAAGTTGGCGCCTGCAGAATTTAACACCGCTCTTGTGCATTTTTATCGCGGTGAGATACAGCGCTCAAATGTTTGGCGTACGCGGCTGGACGCAACCACAAATTGGGCTGTGATCACGGGCGGAGCGACTTTGTCGTTTGTATTTAGCTCGCCCGACAACCCGCATTTTGCCATCCCGATAAATACGATTTTGGTATCGATCTTCCTGTTTATGGAGGCGAGGCGCTACCGCTATTACGAGGTTTGGGCCAACCGCGTGCGGGTGCTTGAGACAGGTTATTTTGCTCCGATGTTGTCTCACCGGACCATCCCGCCGGACAAGGAATGGGCCGAGCATATTTCGGCCGATCTGATGTCGCCGCGTTTTACGATCAGTGAATGGGAGGCGGTCGGTCGGCGGTTGCGTTCGAATTATCTCTGGATTTTTGTCCTGCTTAGTCTCTCGTGGACGCTCAAGATCTACATACATCCGTCGCCTATACCCGTGGCTACCGAGGCCGACAAAAAGATATTTTGGGACATATTCTTTCAACGGGCAACGGTCGGCCTCGCGCCGGGATGGCTCGTTGTGGCCGCGGGTGCGCTATTTAATCTGATCATTCTTTTCGTTGCGTTTAGCACGTTGAAACTAAAGGATGCATCGAGCGAGGTTTTGCCACTCGAGAGCTTTGAATGGCATCCGCTCAAACAAGTCTCCGATTGGGCCGAGTCCAATTTGAAACGCCGTAACACGATCCGCCGCTCGAAAAAGGCCAGGCAGCGTATGCGGTCGATCCATAAGACCGAATCTTAAAGGCAAAAGTAAAAAGTCAAAAGGTAAAATCAACACTATTATGCCGGTCCGGTTTTTACTTTTACCTTTTCACTTTTTACTTAAACGACTGAAAGGAGTGATTTATGCCTGTTGAACTCGAAGACCGCGGACAAGCCCTCGAAAACGAGTATTTTTTCCGCAAGGAACAGGAACTGATCGCCAAGATGAAGGCGAAGCTTGAGGAAGAAAGCGCTAAAAGCATCGAGATCAAGTGCCCGAAATGCGATGGCACGTTGATCGAAACCGATTTTGAAAAGATCAAGATCGACATCTGCGACCAATGTTCGGGCGTCTGGCTCGACGCCGGCGAACTGACGCAGGTCGTCGACCACGAAAAGGACGGTGGTTGGTTTGGCAAGCTATTTGGATAGAAGGAAACGTTCCCACATGAAAGCAAATCGCCATAGTTTGGTGTTTCTATTTTGTGTCTCGGTGTTTGTCTGGTGCTTGCCGCTGGCGTTGCCGGTGAGCGGGCAGACGACGGCGACTGCGATAAGTGCATCGGCCCCCAAAGCCGAAGTTCAATCGCTAAAGCTCAACAGCAAGCTTATGGGCCGCGAGATGCCGTACCGAATCGTCTTTCCCGCTGGCTATGCCGCAGTGAAGGGATTGTCGCCGAGGTACGCAGTCGTATATTTGCTGCACGGGTTGACCGGGCATTTCAGCAACTGGACGGACAGAACCAGGGTTGCCGAATACGCTCTCGGTCACAAGTTCATCATCGTCACCCCCGAGGGCGACAACGGCTGGTACACCGACAGTGTTTCTGTTCCGAACGACAAATACGAAAGTTACATAATGCAGGAGCTGATACCTGGGATCGACGCGAAATATCGCACGCACGCTGACCGCGAACATCGCATGATCGCCGGGCTCTCGATGGGCGGCTACGGAGCAATCAAATTCGGGCTTAAATATTCCGATAAATTTTCGCTCGTTGGCAGCTTTAGCGGGGCGCTCGGAGCGGCGGCTTTCAATGAAAAAAATGCGGGAGCTATAGGTAAAAGCATTGATGCGATATACGGCCCGGACGATAGCGAAACTCGAAAAGCTAACGAAATATTTGGCCTTGTCAAAGCTCTTACCTCTGATAAAGCCAAGGCCTTGCCATATATCTACCAGTCGTGCGGCACAGAGGATTTCCTTTTTCAAAACAATCGCGATTTCGACACGCTGCTGATCGAGAAAAAGATCCCGCACGAATATCGCGAGCATCCCGGCATCCACTACTGGGTCTTCTGGGACGATCAGGTACGGGAATTTCTCCAAGTCGCCGAGCGAAGACTGAAAAAGTAAGAAAATTCACCACAGAGATCACAAAGGGCACCGAGATAATTGTTCTTTTTGTTCGGTCTCTCTGTGTTCTCTGTGGCCTCTGTGGTTAAATCTTCTTTATGTTTAATTTTGCCATTGAAACCACCCGCGAAGCAGGTCAGCTACTGCTCGAAAAATTCGACCGAAATATAAAAGTCACAAAAAAAGGCGACATCGACCTCGTCACCGAGGCCGATCTCGCGTCCGAGGCTTTGATAATCGAAAGGATCAAATCGTATTATCCAAAACACTCGATCCTTGCCGAGGAGTCCGGCAATGCTGTCATTATCGGCGGTGAAAATACCTGGAAATGGATAATCGATCCGCTTGACGGCACGACTAATTATGCTCACGGATATCCGTGTTTCTGTGTCACGCTGGCTCTTGAACATGACGGCGAGATCGTCATCGGCGTGACATTTGACCCAACGCGAAACGAGCTTTTCGCCGCCGAACGAGGAAAAGGGGCGAGCCTCAATAACAAGCCGATCCGCGTGTCCGAAACCGAAGATCTAAGCGAGGCACTAATTGTCACGGGGTTTCCTTACGATTTCAAAACGCGTGAAAATTTCGCGCGGCATCTGACCGATTTTCTCCTGCATTCACGCGGCGTTCGCCGTGACGGCTCGGCTGCGATCGATATGGCTTATATTGCCTGCGGCCGATTTGACGGCTTTTGGGAAGAAGGTTTGAACCCGTGGGACATGGCCGCCGGCGTACTGCTGATCGAAGAGGCAGGCGGTCAGATCAGCGGTTATGATAATGCGAAATTTAGCATTTACTCGCCACCGGTCGTCGCGAGCAATGGCCTGATCCATTCGCAAATGCTTAGCGTTCTGAAGTGATGTGTCGGTATCAAGTCAATTTGAAAACTGTGTTATACTCCACGACGCCCCTGTAGCTCAGAGTATAGAGCGATCTTCTGACGAAACGATAGGTCGCGGGTTAGTGTCCCGTTAGGGGCAAATTTATTTGACATCATCTTAAGTTTTATATATCTTAAATATGTCAGAAGATTGCGTACCTTGAGTCAAAGGCTCCGGATACGACCTATCGAAGATTAGACCCGGCGAAAGTCGGGTCTTTTCTATTGGAGTTGCGAGGTTGGGAGTGTTTTGATTTACGGATTGCGAAACCCACCGTGTGCGCCAACGCTTTCCGCGTGATAATCTTTAATCTTCGATAGCGGACAATGGAAGCGGGTTTGGTATTCCCGACCGACCACAGTTCACTGACCACCGACCACTGAATTTATGTCTTGGTTTAGCAGAGACAAGCCGAAAATTGAAAGCCCTGAGGACGACGAAGAGCGGACAGTGAAAACCGAGGGCATTTTCGTGAAATGCCCCGAATGCGAAAGCGCGCTTTATAAACGCGAGCTGACCGATTCACACGAGGTCTGCACGCATTGCGGCTATCATTTTCGCTACACGGCGACCGGTCGGCTGAAGGATCTTTTTGACGACGGGCGATACGAAAAGCTCGACGAAGAAGTGACATCCGGTGATCCGCTCAAGTTTGTCGATTCCAAGCCGTACAAAGATCGTATCGATCAGGCAAAAGAACTTTCGGGCTTGCCCGAAGCTCTGATCTCGGGCAAAGGCATGGCCGGCGGACATCTGGTGTTTGCGGGTGCGATGGATATGGCATTCATCGGAGGCTCGATGGGTTCCGCTGTCGGGGAAAAGATCACGCGGCTGATCGAATACGCTCTCGAAGATCGCGGCGCTGTAGTAATTTTTGCGGCATCAGGAGGTGCACGTATGCAGGAAGGCACGTTGAGCCTGATGCAGATGGGCAAGATATCGGCGGCACTTTCACGGCTGCACGAAGCACGCCTTCCGTTCATCTCTGTTCTGACCGACCCGACAACCGGCGG
>JAYVER010000345.1:0-3031 GCA_043748725.1 Chloracidobacterium sp.
GTTTCGTGGTTTTTCTGTATTTTAGTATTGACTTAATTAAGTCTATACTTTATTATATAAATCATGGACGCATTTACCGCACTAGCAGAACCGACCCGACGCAATATCATGGAGATGCTTGTGGCGAACGGCAACCTATCCGCGACCGACATCTGTCGCGGATTCAAATCGAGTCCGCCGGCTATCTCACAGCACTTAAAAGTGCTGCGCGAAGCAAATCTGGTTCGCGTCGAACGGCGTGCACAGCAGCGCATCTATTTCATTAACCCTGAACCCCTGAAAGAACTTGAGAAATGGATACATCGATTTACGGCTCAAGTAGAAGAACAATTTTCGGCTCTCGATAAATTATTGGAGATCGAAAAACAAAAACTATTAGAAACAAAACAAAAGGAGAAAAAATAAAATGGAAAACAAAACTACGGTTACAGCAGAACCCGGTAAACAAGAACTTTATATAATTCGAGAATTTGACGCTCCGCGCGAACTCTTGTTCAAAGCTCACACCGACCCGAAGCTTTACGAGCAATGGGTCGGGCCTAAAGACCTGACTATGACGATCGAAAAAATGGACGCTATCGCAGGTGGCTCGTATAAGTTTTTGCACGAGCGCGATGGACATGTATATGCCTTTCACGGCGTGTATCACGAAGTTCTTGCCCCCGAACGAATTATCGGCACGTTTGAATTTGACGGCCTGCCGGAAACTGGACATGTCATCATGGGAACGACAAAATTCGAAGATCTTGGGCAAGGGCGCTCGCGTCTGGTGCATCAGTCGGTCTTTCAATCGGTGCAGGATCGCGACGGCATGTTGCAATCCGGCATGGAACGCGGTGTGAAAGATGGGTATGAAAAACTCGACGGTTTGCTCGTGACACTTCAAAATCAGGATCCGGGGACGTAATTATTAAGAAAAATACTTGTAGGAAGCTATATGCAAAAAATAACACCATTTTTAATGTTCAACGACCGTGCCGGGGAGGCGATGGAATTTTATACTTCGATCTTTAAGAACTCAAAGATCGTCAGCACAATGGCCGGCCCGGACGGGAAAGTTATGGGCGGCACTTTCTAGATTGAGGGCCAACGGTTCAATTGTTACAACGCTGGCCCACACCCTAACTTTAAGCCCTCTCAGGCCGTGTCCTTTATGATCTATGCCGACACACAGGATGAGATCGATCATTACTATGACAGATTAAGCGAGGGCGGCCAGCAACAGCCTTGTGGCTGGGTTGCCGACAAATTCGACGTTTCGTGGCAGGTCACGCCGCCCATTTTGATGAAACTCATAAGCGATCCGGACCGTGAAAAGGCACGCCGCGTAACTCAAGCGATGTTCAAAATGACCAAGATCACCATCGCCGATCTTGAGACGGCAGCGGCAGGTCAGTAACATTTTGACAAGAGCCGACTTGAGCTTTTCTGACCATTTACTGCTTCTCAAAAAAAATGAGACGGGCATAAAAAGCCCGTCTCGTTAGGGCAAGTTTAATTAATTGCGAGTAATACCGGTGTTTGCCGGCGCAGTTGCCGTGATGTTAAATGTTGATCCCGGTCCGAGCTCAATAGTGTCGCGGCCGGTGATAAGCACCGATCCGGCTCCCGCTCCCGCGCCGACTCCGGCTCCGATAGCGGCGCCTTGTCCACCGCCGGCTATGGCCCCGATGATCGCGCCGAGTACCGCACCGATACCCGCACGCGTTGCTGTCGTCGTTGTTTGGCTGCTATCACGGACGGTGCCTTCGTTGTTGACCGTAACTGTGTCGCCGTTGGCGGCATTCACAGATTCAATAATCCCGGCAAAACGATAGCTTCTGCCGCTGATCGTGATCGTGTCAAATTCGAGCGATACATTTGCCCTGCCCGAAATGCGACCTGAATTAGCCGCCTGGGCCACTTTTCCCTCAATGACTGCTCCGCGATATTGACTGGGTGAGGTCACTTCCATTGCGAAGCGGTCACCTACCTGCGAAGCTTTCGTACTAACCGTTTCTCGCAGAGATGCGGTAATTCGCGTTCCGTTCGGAATATAGAAATCATTGGCTCCGATGGGGTTGATGCCCGTAGTCGTGCCATTGTTGACGGTTGACCACTGAGCAGAGCTGTCGACCTTATCGTAAACGCTCGCAACGGTCACCGTTTCATTGCGATTTTCCAAATAAATACGACGCGTAACATTCAATTGACCGTTGGCCCCAGGCGAAAACGTGACGTAAAAATCACTGATCCGATCACCCTGGTAATTGATCGTTATCCCGTTTATGTCCGCCGTTGCCGTAGTGGTAATTGTGCGGCCGCGGTCGTTTGTCTCGGTTTTTGCAATGCCGTCGGCCTCAAAACTCACCTGCGGCGAATTGCTCGACGCGATTCTCACCGTGCGGTTGTTTTTTTCGATGGCGATCATCTCAGGAGCTGTAAGACGTCTTTCAAGATTTCTCCTCATGTTATCGCGTTGATCGACTGTGTAGGAACCGACTGACCGGTCAAGCACGTCCGAAACGTTGTCGCTTCGGCTGGCATTTAGACGATATGTCCCGGTAATCCTCGCGTCGAAATTCCTATCCCTATTCGGAAAAATATTGCCGGTATTTCCGGGAAGCTGCTGATTCCAATTCCAGCTTACATTGTAGTAGGTCGCCAGCGTATTAAGATCGGTCCTCAACGAAGACCAATCTCTGGTTGCATCTCGATCGACGCGGTTGTTCGCCATGAACTGATCGATAAAACGCGCGCGGTTTAGAACTTCCGACGCATCTGCACCAGTAGACTGGTGTGAATTAAATCTTTCTTTGAGCCGATCCGTAGCATCTTCAAATTTTCTGATATACGAACTTATCGAATCCTCTGTGTTCGTATTGTTGATATTGCTTCGATCCAGCGAGCTATTTATATGACTTTTATAGGTGTTCGTTCTATCTTCGATCTGCGATATCAAATTACGCAGCTGATTATCGGTAGCTGTATACGCCTCGGTAACCGGCGGCGTAGAAACGGGCTGATTCCAGTTCCAACTAACACGGTAATA
>JAYVER010000346.1:0-3030 GCA_043748725.1 Chloracidobacterium sp.
ACGCAAATTGTAGATAACTGAGCGCGGTGAGCATATCGTTCTGATTCTTAGCCATATCCGCATCGGCAAGCTTTCCAACGACATCGGCGCCGAGGTCGATGGCCTTTTTCGAATCTTTTTGATTCAGACTTTGCAGCGGCCCTATCAGACCAACGGTTACTCCCTTGGCGATGCCATCCTTTATTAGTTTGATCAGCTTATCGGGATCATTATTAGCCGCACGCAGAGCGAAACTTTGTTCAAGTGCGATCTCCTGTGCGGCTCGTGCCTTGTCAATGGTATTGCTCAACAGATCGCCGTCGGACGGGTTAACCGCCGCTTTTGCTATAGCCTCCGCAAGCCTCGGCGAACGCGTTTGAAGGAGCATCTCGAGAGCAAGGTCCGCCTCGTGTTTGACGATCAGTTGCAAAACATCGTTCCGAGGATCGTTTGGATCGTAAATGTTGTAATCGGGTTCAGTGTTCTCGGCTCGTTCCTTTTCGGTTTCGGCGTTAAATGTCACGATCTCGCCGGCGGCGTTTCGAAAAAGCTCACGCGAGCGTTTTTCATTCAGTTTCCAATAAAGGTCCCCGGCCATAGCGTCAACAATCGCTCTGTTTTGTGCGAGGCGAAGACCCGGCACATCCGCGACGCACTGGTCGAGCATATGCAAAACAAGCTCATCCATCTCTTTCTTTTTCTTGTCTTTGTCTGCGTTCGTTTCACTTGGCGAGATTTGAGCGACTGTGAGGGCGCACAAAAATATTAATGTTGACGTTAAAAAGACAGGCTTTCGTAGCAGCATTGATAAACTCCCGTTAAATGGAATGGTGCTGAGCGAGCAGAATTATATCACAAGATATTGCTGCAACAGGCCGTCGCGGCGGCGGAATTAAAGACCCGGGTCGGACTGAAAAGACTCTCAGATACCGTATTGCTCAAAGATTTTGTAGCGGGCGGCGATCATGTCAGCGGGGAGGCCTTCGTCGTCGATGAGTTCGTGGATTGGGCGGGTTTCTATCCAGACAAGCGGGATGATCGCACAGAACGCAAAAACATCGGCCTCGCGTTCTTTGCGCGTCGGGCGGCCGACGCCGTGAAAGTTGGCGGTCACGCCCGAATCGGGAACGTGGAATAGAAAATGTGCGAGTTCGTGAAAGAGAACAGCAAGTTTTTGAGACCCCGCGAGTTTGCTGTTAATCGCGATAAAATCCTTGCCCATCACGCGATAGTAAAAACCGCCGACGCGAAGCGGCATTTCGATAACAGTGACCTTAAATTGCTTACAAAGCCGATAGAAATCAGCTTCGGTCATCGGGCGTTCGTTCCAATCGATGCGAAGTTTTGTTATTTTGTCGCGGAAGATCTGCATATCGGATGAGAACGATCCGTGCTATTTATGCAACATCATATCAGATACGCGACATTTTTTCAAAGTTATTTGTCCCTCAACGCCCGATCAAGTACTTTTTTCGCATCTCGAACCGCATCAAACTTATCGGCGTGCGAAAACGTCTCCCACCCGCGAAAAAATACGATGCCATAATCCTGCGGATATTCGCGGCCCTCATGACGAAACCACTCGCTCATTACAAGTTGCGGATCGTCCAGTTTCAGGACGGCGGCTTCGACATCAAACGCATCGCGAAAGTCGATGGATTTGAGTTCTTTTACAACGTCCTTGCCATGCGTGGCGATTCGTTGATCGACGATCTCGGCGATCCTTTCTTCCAGAAATTTACCAAGGCCGATCGGTGGACGCCGACCGCCGTACATATCGCCGGTTCCCGTCAGCAGCCAATTCAGAGACACGCCTGTTTCATTGGCGATCTTTATGAGCACTTCCGGAGCCGGAAGTCGCCCCTGATAATAGTTGCGAACCGTCGCGTGGGGAATCTTAAGCCGCCGCGCGACCTCGGCCATTGGGGCGTCGTCAAATGTTTTTAGGAACCGTAAAATAAAATCTTTATTCATAAAGCGCGTAAAACGTATGTTTTGAGCTTCACAGCAAATGTTACTACGATGTTTGTGAAAAGACAAAGCAATGGGTATGAGGATCGCAAAATTTAATCGAAAACACATCGACGAGAGCACACATTCAACCCTAAGGCTTGACACAACCGCGCGTGGACAAGTATATTCTGAAATTCGGCCTTGCCGAAAATTCGCGCGGATTTAGTCACACTTTCCGCCACGCCGGTTACAAAACGGCCTTGTCAAATAAGCCGCCCTAGCTCAGTTGGTAGAGCGTTCGATTCGTAATCGAAAGGTCGTCGGTTCGACTCCGATGGGCGGCTCCATTAGAATCAATAACTTACAAGCATTTTGAAAAGTTGCTAATTTGCATCCCACCTATATTCCCACCTAAGACGGCTCGAAAAGTCTCTTTTTTGAAGTATTTTCGGATTTCTTTGTTACTTACTTCTGTTAGGCTTCATTTATGAATTTGCTAACCGTTAGCGTCATCCGTCGGCGTTGCCGTTCCGTGTCGCTCATATGGGCTTATTGATCGTTGGCTCATAATACATTCCCTAGCTAGACTTGATTTGCCCCAACGCCCTCTGAATCCGCTTGAATTTCAGTCAATTCCAAACTAAGTCTTGCCCGCGTCGGCAGACCGTCCGGCGTAAAATATATCTGCTCGATTGTTAAATCATGCAAAACGCACCGCAACTTGTTATCGCCCCAAACCGCTAACAGCGACGGCGGCGCGCCATGATCGTCCACCTCGTCCATTGAAAAACTCCGCAGACTGTTCAGCGTTTCCGTCAATGTGGCGTTTGAGTCCGTTGTGTCGAAATACAGCTCGGAGAACGTCAGAACTTGCGGCTCGCGGTTCTGATAGAACAACGGTTTTGTGCCAATCGTCACTTCCTGGGCTTCCCAATTTGAACGGTCAACCGATTTGACCTCATTCGGGAAATACTGAAACTCAAATGAGGCTTGGCTGTTAAGATCTAGTAGTAGAGTTCTTTGAAAAACCCCTACAAATGTGTCGGTTGTTGTCGATTGTAGGGTAAGAGGATTATATAATGGAGGAATGAAAAGCGA
>JAYVER010000347.1:0-3026 GCA_043748725.1 Chloracidobacterium sp.
TCGAGGGTCGTTGCCTAAATATCTGTCTTCGGTTTCCTCGAGCGGATGCGGCGGGATGTCAAAACTTCGCCGCCAGATCAATACCTGTTCGTCGCCATACTCGGCCGCGATTTCGGCCTTGTTCAGCCCTTGTAACGCACCGTAATGCCGCTCATTGAGCAGCCACGATTTGGTCTCGGGTATCCACATACAATCCATCTCGTCAAGAATGATCCAGAGAGTGCGGATCGCCCGTTTCAACACCGATGTATATGCTTCATCGAATTCAAAACCTCCTGCCTTTAATAATTTACCGGCAGCGTGAGCTTCCGTGATTCCCTTTTCCGAAAGATCGACGTCTTTCCAACCCGTAAACCGATTTTCCTTATTCCATTGGCTCTCGCCATGGCGGATTAAAACTAATTTGTGCATACGTCTATCTTAGATTCCAAATTTGAAATTTCAAATTCCAAGTTATCTTTGAGTAATTTTTTAACTTCGCCAACCAGATAAAGCGAACCGGTAACGAGAATGATCCCGTTCTTGCCAACAATTTCATTAGCTTTTTCGATTGCCTCGGCAACCGTATCTGTTAGTAACATATGCTCGCCATTGAAATCACAGTCAATAAATTCGGTAAGTTCTCGTGTCGTCAAAGCTCGCTCGTTGCTTGGTCGCGTAAGGATCAAATTTTCAACTTTGGGCAGTAAAATCTCTATCATCTCCGCAACATTCTTTCCTCTCATCGCTCCGAAGATCATTGTGATCCGTTGATGGATGTTTTTGTCGAGAAATGCTCTCAAAGCTCGCGCTCCGGCCACGTTGTGGGCACCATCGAAAAGATATTGACCATGATAATCGAGCCGTCCCGGATGTCGGGCATTTTGCAGGCCGTAGATAATTTTACTTTTTGCAAATGAGAAATACCTCTGCAAATTTTCGGCAAGGAGTACCGCAACCTTAGCATTTTCGATCTGATGGCGGCCCCGCAAGCCCAGCTTTTTGAATTTGTATTCAGTCTTCTCGGTTCTGAATGTCAACCAACCTTTGCCGCCTTTGGTTCTGATTGATTCTGCAAACTGCGGTAAAACATCCGCAACCGAACACCGCTCTCGCAGAATATTCATTACCTCAGCATCCTGTTCGGCAATTACGACTATCGAGCCATTATGTATTACCGCCGCTTTTTCGACCGCGATCTCGGCGAGCGTTTCGCCCAGATATTCCTGATGATCAATGGCGATTGACGTGATCGCGGCGATCTCGGCATTTGCGGCGGTTGTTGCATCAAGCCGTCCGCCGAGACCCGTTTCGAGAATGGCAAGTTCGACCCCTGCCTCTGCAAATGCAAGTAAAGCAATTGCCGTAACCTGTTCGAAGAAAGTGGAAACACCTTCCATCTCCCCGTCGGCGACCAGTTTTTCAGCCGTTTCGCGTACCTTCGTCGCATACAGTGCCAAATTATCTTCGCTTATGTCGTGGCCGTTGATCTTTATTCTTTCCGTGATCGAGATAAGATGCGGTGAGGTGTAAAGACCGGTCTTGATGCCCGCTCCGACGCAGATCGAATTCAAAAACACACACACCGATCCCTTGCCGTTGGTTCCAGCAACCTGAACTTTAAGATAATTATTTTGTGGATTTCCGAGAGCGTTGAGAAGTTTGCGGATATTCTCAAGCCCGAGTTTCATCGCGGAAACTTCGTTGCCGAGGAGAAGTAGATATTTGACCGATTCCGCGAAATGCACTCCAACCATTTTTTAATATTGGCGCGTTGTGCGCAACCGAAAACTTGATTTTTTGAAGATTAGGCGTAAAGTTTGAACAAAAGCCCTGCACAACGATCCATCGGCCATTTTTATCAGAATCACGATGACAACAAAATCTATTATTTTGGGAACTGGAAGCGCGATCCCGGAATTGCTGGTTCCAAATTCGCATTTTGAGTCGAACGAGTTTTACACGTCCGACGGCGTCAAAATCGCGAAAACCACTAAAGAGATAATCGAGAAACTCGAGTCGATCACCGGCATTCGGGAAAGGCGTTACGTGCCGTTCGATCAGGATTCCATTGGCTTGATAACTGAGGCTTCGAGGCTTGCGGTTGCGGATGCGGGGCTGGACGTTAATCAACTTTCCGGAATTATTGTCGCTCACAACGCAGGCAATATGATCCCGCAACCCGGCGGCTTTCACACGGTTCCGAATTTAGCAGCATTGTTAAAAAATGCTTTGGACTGTACAAACCACGAGTGTTTTGCCTATGACATCCTGTTTGGCTGCCCGGGTTGGATCCAGGCCGTTATACAGGCTCATCAGACGATCTGGTGCGGCGATGGGCGACATATTTTGGTGACCGGATTGGAGGTCGCTTCGCGTATGCTCGATCCGCATGACGTCGATTCGATGATTCTAGGCGACGGCTGCGGTGCGTGCGTTGTTTCGCAATCCGAAAACAAAACCGAAGGAATAATATCGCACACGACCTACTCGCACGGTCAGGAAGACAATCGAATAATCTATCTCGGCGAATCAAATAAAAAAGGCGTTGCGGGCTCGTGCTATTTTCACATGAACGGCCGCGAGGTTTACAAATACGCGACCGAATGGGTACCGAAAGTGATAAAGGACGCTCTCGACAAGGCAAATCTCGAAATCGGCGATGTGGACATTTTTCTTTTTCATCAGGCAAACGCGAAAATGCTTGATGCAATAGCAAAGAACCTGGCCCACATTTGCGGTGTGACCGGAGATATGTTTGAAGGGAAAATCCCGTCAACTATCGAATTTCTGGGAAACACGTCCGTCGCGACGATACCGACGATGCTTGATCTTGTCAGAAAGAACAGGCTCGACGGCTATCAGATATCGGATGGAAACATTGCCGTGATGGCATCGGTCGGCGCGGGAATGCATTGTAATGCTCTTGTTTATCGGTTCTAAAACATAAAATGCAAAGTAATATTTGAACGCGGATCGGACGGATGAAGCGGATTAAAGCGGATAAAAAATTTCAGATCCGCTTCATCCGTCCGATCCGCGTTCAA
>JAYVER010000348.1:0-7963 GCA_043748725.1 Chloracidobacterium sp.
CGCGTAGGCCCAGAATCGGTAAGATGTAAGTAGCTATTTTGTTTTCGAATCACCGAAAATGTCAATAAATCAAAGACAGCACATAAGATTCTCGCTCGACATACCCGCGATCATTTATTTGAAGTTCGGCGAAAAGCAAGAGACTCGCCTTGAGCAGATCAGCATCGGCGGCTGTTTTACGGGTTGGGAAGAGAATATCTATATCGGTGAAGAGTTTAGAATGGAGATCGAGCTGCCGAACAAAAATTATCTACCGCTGCATTGCAAAGCCCTCTACCGCTTTGAGCACACCGGTATCGGCGTAAAATTTATCGACATCTGTCAATTTGAACAGGAACTGATCACAAAGATCATCGCCAACAAACTCGAGATCGAAGGCGTTCCGCTACAGATCGATCCATTCACACTGCCACCGACATTCGCCGGCGACGACCCTTCGCCCCGCATTACGGACATCCGCCAAAAACGCGACGCCGTGCTCCAGCGGATCATGGCTGGTGACGATGGGTTTTGATTAATTAAGCTCCGGGGTTTCAAAATAACTCCTCCATCGCCTGCTCAAGATTTTTCACGCCTACCACGCGAATTCCGAGCAATTTTTCTAAACCCTTTTTATTTGACTCGGGCAGGATCAATTTCTTAAACCCAAGTGTTTGAGCCTCGCGGGCGCGCGCCTGAGCTTGCAGGACGCCGCGGACTTCGCCGGTTAGGCCGACCTCGCCGAAGACGGCGGTTTCGGGCGGGACCTGCAGGTTGCGAAAGCTCGAGGCGATAGCGGCGATGACGCCGAGGTCGGCGGCGGGCTCATCGACCTCGATGCCGCCGGCGATGTTGACGAAAACATCGTCGCCGGCAAGCTGAAAGCCAAGCTGTTTTTCGAGAACGGCGATCAAGAGCGAAGTTCGGTTTTGATCAAAGCCCTGAGTCATTCGTCGGCCGGTGCCGAACTTGGTTCCCGAGACAAGTGCCTGCACTTCGACCAGCATTGGCCGCGTGCCTTCCATACAGACAGTGACGACCGAGCCGGTCGCATTTTCAGGCCGCTCTTGGAGAAACAATTCGGACGGATTGCCGACGGGGATCAGGCCGGCGTTTGTCATCTCGAAAACGCCGATCTCGTTCGCGGCTCCAAAGCGGTTCTTTGTCGCGCGGATGATGCGGTGATTATGATGCCGGTCGCCTTCGAAATAGAGAACGGTATCGACGATGTGCTCGAGCGTTTTTGGCCCCGCGATCGAGCCTTCCTTGGTGACGTGGCCGGTAAGAAAGACGGGTGTCGAGGTCTGTTTGGCAAACATCATAAACTGCGCCGCGACCTCACGTACTTGCGAAACGCTGCCGGGCGCCGACTCGATCTTTTCGCTGAAAACCGTTTGGATCGAATCGACAATGACAAAATCAGGCCGTAGTTTGTCGGTTTCGGCCAGGATCGCCTGCAAATTGGTTTCGGGAAGCAGAAAAAGATTTTCAGCCGCGACACCGAGCCTCTGCCCACGCATCTTTATTTGACGTTCCGATTCTTCGCCCGAAACGTATAGAACTTTTGTGCCGTTTCGCCCCAATTTATCGGCCATTTGGATGACTATCGTCGATTTGCCGATGCCGGGCGCACCGCCGATCAGCACGAGCGAGCCGGCGACGATGCCGCCGCCGAGGACGCGATCCATCTCATCGATACCCGAGGAAATTCTGGCATCGTCCTGCGATTCGATCGATCCATACGCGACGGGCGACGATGACCTATATTGCGATGCAAAACTATTGGTACCGGCAGTTTGAGCCGTTGGTCGAAAGCGTTCCTCGACGAGAGTGTTCCATTCCTCACAGTCGGGGCATTGGCCTAGCCATTTGCGCGATTGACTGCCGCAACTTTGGCAGACGAAAATTGTTGCCGGTTGTTTTGCCATTTGGTTAGAAAAGAATACAACAGACAGGGGCAGAGCGGAAAAGTTGGTGAATAAAGCAAGTAGATGAGTTTCAACAAAAACCAGCTTTTCGACGAAAAACAACGGACGGATGACTTTTCTTACTTTGCGATCTTTGCGGCTTTGCGTTAAAAGGCTTTTCGTCACGCAAAGCCGCCAAGATCGCAAAGAAAAACTAGATCCTTCTGAACATTGATTTACACTCTGACCCACTACCCAAATAAACGAACCGTTTTATCGTCTGAAATCGTGAGGTCAATAGTTGTTTGTTTAAGTTGCAGAGAAAGAGATCAAAACCTCTTACTGCAAAGCCATTTTTCGTGTTAATATTTCAAACGATGAAGTTGGATGTACTCATATTAAGGATTGCTTTCGTAGGTATGCTCATTCTCTTGGGTTACCTGCTCAATCCGTTTGAGCGAACACAGCGATTTGGTCTCTCTAGTTTCAATGACGAGTTTACGCGCCGATTGCTATCGGCAGGGCTTGGAGCGGCGGTCGGCCTACTCATAATCGGATTTGAAATGCGGGTTCGCCGGGCGTCGTTAAAGACTTTGATCGGCGCAGCGGTCGGCTCGATACTCGGCATTACGGGAGCGTTTCTCATCGGGGTTTTGATCTCGATCCAAAAAGAAGCTGCGGTTTCGGCTGAAATGCAGACATTTTTGACCATTTCGCTCGCATTTTTTATGGGCTATGTCGGCTTGATGGTTGGTGCCGCTAAGGGCGACTACCTTGATCTATCGGCCCTCGGCGGTATATTTAGCGACAAAAACCTCAAACGTGATTACAAGATACTTGATACGTCAGTCATCATCGACGGACGCATTGCGGATGTTGCCGAGACAGGATTTCTCGGCGGCTCGCTGATAATTCCAAACTTTATACTTGCCGAGCTGCAGCAGGTTGCCGATTCGGCTGATTCGTCGAAGCGCCAACGCGGCCGACGCGGGTTGGATATGCTCCAGCGTCTCAGAAATAACAGCAAACTCGACGTTCAGATCGTCGAAACCGATTTTCCGGCTGTCAAAGAGGTTGATCTAAAATTGATCGAGCTTGGTATGCAGCTTGACGCGGTGATCGTCACTAACGATTTTAATTTGAACAAGGTTTCGCAGCTTCGCGGCGTCGAGGTGCTCAATATTAACGAGCTTGCCAATGCACTGAAACCGGTTGTTCTGCCCGGCGAGGCGATGCGTGTCTTTATTCTCAAGGAAGGCAAAGAATACAATCAGGGCGTCGCCTATCTCGACGACGGTACGATGGTTGTTGTTGATAATGCCCGCAAGCTGATCGGCAAGACGGCTGATATTGCCGTAACGAGCGTCCTGCAAACGACCGCCGGCAAGATGATCTTTGGCAGACTTTGGGAAGATAAGGAAGAAACGCCATCGGTAACGACGACAACTGAGAATTCGTTTTCGATACACGATTCCCGTTCGCTGGGGTTTCGCAAGGCGACCCGCGAGCTTCGCCAGACGACTATCATCGAAGAGCTTGAATAGGAGCTTGTTCGGAGTTCCTGTTTCAGCATGCTTCTAGTTGGGCATGAGGCCAACTAAAGTTGGAACTCCAAACGTCGGAACTCCAAACGGATGAACATTGCCATCATTGTCGCCGCCGGGACCGGATTGAGATTTGCCGCCTCACAGCCAAAACAATTCGTCGAGATTCTCGGCAAACCATTAATAATACACACATTAGAGCGATTTGAGGCTTGTCCGCTGGTGGACGAGATAATTCTTGTTTTGTCGTTGGATGGGTGCAGCGAGTTTGCCAAACTAAACGGACATATTGAGATCAAAAAGCTCAGGTCGGTCGCAACCGGCGGAAAAACGCGGGCTGAATCGGTCCGAAATGGACTCAACAAGATCGACGCGACAAAAGCAAAGATCGTTGCGGTTCACGACGGAGCGCGGCCCCTGGTAACAGTTGACGAAATAACCCGCACGATTGAAAAGGCAGCCGAAACAGGGGCCGCGTGTCTTGTTGCGGATGTTTCGGATACTATCAAGGAGATCGAAGGCGAAAAGATAAAACGCACGGTTGACCGGCGGAAATTACGCAGGGCGCTTACCCCGCAGGCATTTCGCTACGAGATACTTAGAAAGGCATTTGATGATGTCGATATTAACGAAGGCATCACCGATGAATGCTACTTGGTTGAGAAAATGGGCGTTGATATCACGATTGTCGAGGGCAGTTCGCGTAATATCAAGATCACTCAGCCAGAAGATCTCGTTTTGGCAGAGGCGTATCTGAAAGAGGAAATAATAAGTATCCGATGACGCATCGAATAGGTTTTGGCACTGATATTCACCGGCTGGTTGCGGGCAGGCCGCTTGTATTGGGTGGCGTTGTGATCGAGTCAGATTTGGGGGCGGACGGACACTCGGATGCCGATGTGCTTATTCACGCTGTAACAGACGCTATTTTTGGGGCATTGGCGCTCGGAGACATAGGCACACATTTTCCAAATGACGAAGAGCGTTGGCGAAATGCGGAAAGCTCAATTTTTTTGCGATACGCCATAGGTTTGATGAAACAGCGAGGATTTGAGATCGCGAATATTGATTCGACGATAGACCTTGAGAAACCAAAACTGCGGCCGTTCATCGATGAGATGCGCGAAAATCTTGCAAACGCGCTCGAGATCGGCATCGAACAAGTCAGCATCAAAGCAAAAACCGGTGAAAAGGTCGACGCGGTTGGCAAAAAACGGGCCGTTCGTGCCGAAGCAGTGGTTCTGTTGATTTTGGGTCAGAACCGGGAGCGGTAGCGACTGGGTCTCTACGCTGGTAGTAAAACCCAGTCGCTACCGCTCCCGGTTCTGACTCGTTAGACTGAAAGGCTGTTCGTGTGCGAAACTTGGACAGCCTTTATAGTTGTTTGCGGCAGCAAATGGGGATACCCAGTCCGTAGGCGCTCCCGGTTCTGACAATATGCGTCCACAGGAAATAATAGCAAAAAAACGTGATGGGAAATCGCTGTCGGATGCCGATATCGGCATCTTTATCGACGGGGTGTGCGACAGCAGTTGGGCTGATTATCAGATAACAGCGCTGTTGATGGCGATGTTCGTTTGCGGGCTGAACCGGCGCGAGCAATATGCCATTACGAAAGCGATGCTCGATTCGGGTACGATAATGGATTTTTCCGACATCGATGCTCCGAAAGCCGATAAACACTCGACCGGCGGCGTCGGCGATAAGACTTCGCTGATCATCGCACCGCTCGCGGCGGCGTGCGGCATTGCCGTTCCGATGATCTCGGGACGCGGCCTGGGCCATACAGGCGGAACGCTCGACAAACTCGAATCGATTCCCGGCTACAACGTAAATCTTTCTTTTGCAAAACTTAAAAAGGTAATGAAAGCCTGCGGTTTCGGTCTGATCGGGCAAACAAAGCATTTCGCACCGGCGGACAAAAAGCTCTACGCTCTGCGTGACGCGACCGCGACGGTGCCGTATATTCCGCTGATCGTCGGGTCGATAATGTCTAAAAAGCTGGCCGAAGGCCTCGATGCTCTCGTTTTGGACGTAAAGACAGGATCAGGCGCCTTCATTCAAAAATTTAGCGAATCCAAAAAGCTGGCCGAGGAGTTATGTGCGACGGGCAAGGCTTTTAACGTGAAAACACAAGCTCTGATCACAGATATGAGCCAACCGCTTGGGCTTTTTGTCGGAAACGCGCTGGAAGTTTATGAATGCCTAAAGATACTTCGCGGCGAAGCGGATGAAATGATGCAGCCGACACTGGAACTTTCGGTCGAGCTGACCGCGAATATGCTGGTGCAATGCGGAATCGAGAAAACAATTGAGAATTCAAAATTGAGAATTGAGAATGTGCTTCGGTCCGGTGAAGCATTAGAGCGGTTTCGGCAAAATATTGAATTGCAGGGTGGCGATCTGAAGGTCTGTGATAAACCGGAAAGTTTGCTTATAAAACGATTGGTCGAAGTGCCGATACTTGCCGCGACGAGCGGATATGTAGCCGAGATTGACACTTTCGCAGTCGGGCGTGCAGTTTGCGACATCGGCGGCGGGCGAGTAAAGGCCGAGGACGGCGTCGATCACGCGGTCGGCTATGCATGCGAGAAAAAGATCGGCGATAAAGTCCGAAGGGGCGAACCGCTCGGCATTGTCTATTGCCGCCGTCAAGAGCAAGCGGATGCCGTTAGCGAAAATTTGCGGAATGCATATAAAATAACCAAGGGAATCCCAAAGACAACCAAATTGATAAGGGCGACGGTCTAAATGTTGAGAGTTCCAACTTTAGTTGGCAGTTCGCGGCGAAAAGCCTGGTAATGCAGAAACTCAAACTTATGAAATATCGAAATTCTTTATTGCTTCTAGTTGTCATTGCGGCCTGCCTGTTTGTTTCGTCATGCACCAATCGGGCGGAAGCGAAACGCGAGGGCTGTAAGATTAAGGTCGGCATCGTGTTCGACATCGGTGGCAAAAACGACCGCTCGTTCAACGCTGCGGCGTGGGAAGGCGTCAAGCGTGCACAACAAGATCTCGATATATGTCTTTATGATGTTGAGCCGGGCAACCCGACCTCGATCGAACCGGCGATGCGTGCTTTTGCCGAGAAGAATTTCGACCTTATCTTCGGCGTCGGCTTTGCACAAGGGCCTATCATGCAAAAGGTGGCGACGGATTATCCGAACATAAAATTTGCGATAGTTGACGGCGTGATTTTTGAAGAAGACGGCAAAACGCCTAAGAAGAATGTCGCGTCGCTCGTGTTTCGCGAACACGAGGGATCGTATCTTGTCGGCATGATCGCTGCGTCGAAATCGAAGACCGGCGTTCTCGGATTTCTCGGCGGCATGGACATCCCGCTGATCCATAAATTTGAGACCGGCTATGCCGAAGGGGCCAAATCGGTCAATCCGAATATCAAGATCGTCGATAACTATGTCGGCGTCACCGACGGAGCCTGGAACAACCCCGGAAAAGGCAAGGAACTATCGCTCGCACAGATCGACAAAGGTGCGGATGTTATATTTACGGCGGCCGGAAACTCAGGCCTGGGGGCATTCGACGCGGTCGAACAGTATGGCAAGGACGAAAACGGACAAGCCCGGAAATTTGTAATCGGCGTCGACTCCAATCAGAACGGCGTCAAGCCCGGCTATGTGCTGACATCGATGGTAAAACGTGTGGATAATGCAGTTTACGACGTTGTCAAAGAGGTCCTGGATGGCAAATTCGAGAGCGGCTTTCACGTTTTCGGTCTCGACAAAGACGGCGTCGCCTACGCGATGGATGAAAACAACAAAGGCCTTATCCCGGAAGACGTAATTGCCAAAACCGAAGAGGCTAAGAAAAAGATCGTCGCCGGCGAGATCAAAGTTACAGATGCTATGGCTGCCAAATAATCCATGCTTGAGCTAAGAAACATTACAAAAACTTTCGGAAATGTAGTTGCCAACAACGACGTTTCGATCAAGGTCACGAAAGGTACGATCCATGCGATCGTTGGCGAGAACGGGGCCGGAAAATCGACGATCATGCGGATCGCTTACGGCTTTTATAATGCCGACAGCGGCGAGATTTTGGTTGACGGCAGGGTTGTTTCGATCAAAAATCCGCATGATGCAATCGCTTTGGGGATCGGAATGGTTCATCAGCATTTTATGCTGGTCGATACAATGACGGCGGCCGAGAACATAATTTTGGGTGCAGAGACAGGTTCGGCGGCCGATCTCGATCTTGAAAAGGCAAATCGCGACATCCTCGCTCTATCAAACGAGCTTCGGCTGGGTGTGAAACCAGACGCCTACATTGAGGATATGTCGGTCGGCCAGCAGCAGCGTGTCGAGCTGCTCAAGGCTCTCTATCGCGACGCTAAATTGCTGATCCTGGATGAGCCGACCGCAGTGCTCTCGCCGCAGGAGGTCGAAGAGTTTTTCGGCATTTTGCGCCGGATGAAGAGCCAAGGCAAGACGATCATCATCATCACGCACAAACTCGAAGAGGTGTTGGCGATCTCAGACGAGGTGACCGTGATGCGTGACGGCAAATCGGTTG
>JAYVER010000349.1:0-3006 GCA_043748725.1 Chloracidobacterium sp.
TCAATAACTTTTGTAGCTTTCGAAGGAAGTTTTTCCGGGGCAGACAATGCCCAGATAAAAGTGTGCGTATCGAGTAAGTATCTCATCCACGCAGATCGAGCAATTCCTCGTCCGTCATCTTGAAATTATCCGCAAAGACGAACTTCACCTTGCCTTTCCAAGCGCCGAGTTTGCGTTTCTTTTTCGATTTTGACCCGTTTATCGGAACGAGATGGGCCACTGGCGTTTTTTTCTTGCCATAGACCACCTCGATGGTCTCGCCCTTTAGGACATCCGCTAGTACTTCTGAAAACTGAGCTTTGAATTCTCCGACCGCTAGGCTTTTCATAGACAAAGATTATATACGGTTCTTGTTAAGTTGACAAGAAAACGGCTGGAATGCAAATCTTATCGGGATCCGCTCACCTGGCAAACTTTTTCCATAAAATCGCATTGACTTCATCAACGCTGAAATATTCAAAATCGTGATCTTCGCCGAGCCATTGGATACGCTCTGCGTCGTCCTCATCTAATTCATCAGGCGGAAGTCGGTGTAGCTCAAACAGTTGGTCATAACCCGGAAATGCGCCGCAATCTTCCGGTGGGCACGCCCTCTCTCCGGCCAAACATTTTGGGTATTTTACGCCGCTCTCAATTGAAATGAGCTTTTCAATTTTTATTTCATGTTCCCAACTATCGCCAAAATCATACAGGTATCCGAACTTTTGGTTTTCGGCCATATTTAATTCATTCAACCGAACTTTTTTCTCGTTTTCGGCTTCGTAGAAATCCCATTCTTCGTCCGGCATTCCAAACTTTCGACTGCCAACAGAAAATTCATGCAAATGATAATCTTCCCAGCCCATTACGATCTGAATAATTTTATGTAGTTTCTCAAAAGTCACCTCATCTGTCACTAAAAATCTTCGCCAAATTTCAGGCTTGATATATTTTAGCGAAATGTGCAGTTGATAAATCTTTTCAGGCAGATTTTTTTTCGGCATACTCTAATCCTCAAACGCCATGCTCCCTGTCTGATCGGTATTAACTGCGCGCTGCACATATTAATTGTGAGGCAATAGTTTTCGCTACATAATGTTCTATTTAAACTCAGCGGGCAACCGGCTTGTCACTTTTTCGTTTGCATCCAGAAAAGTCAGAGCCGGCGTTCCGTCCGGTTTAACTTCCATTAAAATTCTTTTCTTACCGTTCAAATCCATTAGCGCAACCGAAGCCGTGCCCGCGGCGTCGCGACCGACCCAAACGCGGCGGCGCGTGTCATTGCCTGTGTGGCTGTCTGAAACTATCAAACCTGCAAAACGGTCTTCGCTGTCGTCAACGCCGGCCAATTGAACGATCTGGTTTGCTTCGTATTTGTCGAACGACAAACTGCCACCCGCGTCAACGACCTGGCCTTTGTCATTTTTGTGACCGCCGAAAATGAGGCCGCCGTTTTCTGAGCCTTCGTCGTTATAAAATATGATCCCGGCCTGCGGCCGGTCGAAAGGCTGCTCTTTTCCACGCACAAAGATACCAGGCAGTTTAGCGTGATCTGAAATAATCATTCGTAATGTTCCGTCCGGTTCGACTACGTTAATGCGTCTGACGTTGATTTGGTCAAACGTCGTTATTTTGTTTCGATCAGCAAAACCGGTTAGAACCGTGATCGCGAATATTAGCGTCAAAAAACCCGAATAGACAACAAGGAAGCTTTGGCTTGTAAACAGTTTCATTTGATCTCCAATGATGAGAAATAATTCGGACTAAACTAGGAAATTTTTTCTAGGATTTCTGGTCCGCAATGTCACGCTTAATTGCGTTAGCGTAATTGATCTCTTTTGATCGATTTAGCCACAAACTAATGTTTCACAGGCGAGGCATGCAGCCGCAACCCTAGAGCTTTGATTACCTTGGCAATTGTCGCGAAACTAGGGTTACCCTCGGGTGAAAGTGCTTTGTAAAGCCCTTTACGAGACAGACCTGTTTCGTTGGCCAACTGCATCATTCCTCTGGCTCGCGCGATATCGCCAAGAGCTGCAACTATAATAGAAGGATCACCGTCAGCCTCGTCGATCGAGGCCTGAAGATACAATGCACAATCTTCTTCAGATTGAAGGTAGGTGGCAGCATCGTATGGACGAGTTTTAGTTTTTGACATGAATACCTCTATAAATCTCGAGCCAGCTCTAACGCCGTCTTGATATCTTTTATCTGCGTATTCTTGGAACCAGCGGCTAGTAGAATGATCAACCGCGGGCCTTGGCCAACAAAATACACACGATAACCCGGACCATGATCTATCCGCATTTCCGAAACACCTTCACCAACCGGTTTAACATCGCCGGGGTTTCCGGCCCTTAAACGCAAAATTCGTGCTTGAATTCGCGCGCGAGCATGTTTGTCGCGAAGAGATTCGAGCCAATTGGAAAATTTCAGGGACTCGCGAATCTCAATCACGCTCATAGTGTGAACCATAGTTCACAAAAAGACAAGATAATCTAGTATGTGTGCCTAATCCGCAAAAGCCACGCTCAGTTTCTTGAGCGGCATTGAGTTTTTTTGGTCGATCTCGTCAATGCCCTCGCGGTAGATGTAGTTGTAAAGAATGTCCCGCTGCTGGGGGGTGAAACCGGCTTCGCGGATCTGGTAGCGGAGGTCACGCTCGTTGGCGCAAGTGCTGGCACCGGCGGCGGAGACGACGTTTTCCTCGATCATGATGGAGCCCATGTCATCGGCTCCGAATCGCAGGGCGATCTGGCCGAGCTTGAGGCCCTGAGTCAGCCACGAGGCCTGGATGTGCTGGACGTTGTCAAGAAACAAACGAGAAACCGCGAGCATTTGCAGGTAGTCGATGCCCGTCGGCTCCTCGGTGATCTTGCGCCCCAACGCGGTGTTCTCGCGTTGGAATGTCCATGGGATAAAGGCCGTAAATCCACCGGTTTCGTCCTGCACGTCGCGAACACGCTGCAAGTGACGCACGCGGTGCTCGATACGGTCGCCGATGCCAAACATCATCGTCGCGGTCGA
>JAYVER010000350.1:0-2987 GCA_043748725.1 Chloracidobacterium sp.
GTGGCGACTCAGTCGATCTCGGTTTTGGGTACTCTGTTAGCGGGTCATTTCGGAGACTATCGCAGCGTATTATTGTTTTTTACGCTATGCATGTTCCTCACCGGATGTATGCTTTATCTGCTGCTCATAACGCTTATCTTTTACCGGTTCACGTTTCTTGAGCTGAAAAGCGAAAACCTCACACCTCCGTATTGGATAAACATGGGAGCGGTGGCGATAACGACGCTTGCCGGGGCCAGATTGATACTTGCTGCGGGCGAACTGCCTCTTCTTGGTGAGATCCTGCCTTTCCTGAAAGGCTTTACGTTGTTTTTTTGGTCCGCCGGGACATGGTGGATTCCGCTGCTTTTTATCCTCGGGGCCTGGCGTCATATTTATAAGCGGTATCCACTTCGCTACGATCCGCAGTACTGGGGCCTTGTTTTTCCGCTGGGGATGTATACCGTATGCACATTTCAGCTCGCGAAAGCTATAAATTTCGAGCCACTTATGATCATCCCGCTGATATTCATATATCTCGCGTTCGCGGCTTGGATCGCGGCGGCGGCCGGGTTGATCTACAGTCTTGTACCCACCCGCGCAAAACTCGAAAATAAAAAGGGAACTTAACCGTTTGCCACCTCCCTTTTGCAAGGCCGTGGAGACCGAACGATGATAAAACCGATCGATCCAGGCATCCGTCTCGATGGCTTCGTGCTTGCCGGGGGCGCAAGTTCGCGAATGGGCAAGGATAAAGCTCAAATGACGATCGGAGGGATGAAGCTCTTTGAAAGGGCTGCAACAGCGCTGAGTGAAATCTGTCATCAGAGCGTGTCGCTCGTGGGTCGATATGGAACGTACGATCCTCTCTGTACCGAACTCGATATTGCGGATCTCCCGGACTTACGTTTCGGAGGCAGGAATCTTCTCCGGGCACCGATCATTGGCCTTTACACCGCATTGACAGAAGCTAAAACACCATGGATAACGGTTCTTGCCTGCGATCTGCCTTTTGTCACTGGGGATTTGATGACAAAACTCAGCGGCTTTTGTTCGGACGAGTTTGACGCCGTCGTCCCCGTCCAGCCAGACGAGAGGCCGCAGCCTTTATGTGCGTTTTACCGGCGTGAGAGTTGCTTGCCGGCGGTAGAGCGGATGCTGTTCGCGGGCGACCTAAAACTACAAAGGCTGATGTCCCATCTGAGAACACGTTTTGTTAACTTCGAAGAGATTTCGGCGCTTCCCGGTTCTGCCCACTTCTTTCTTAACGTCAATACGATTGAGAATTATGAATCCGCCCAAAGAATTATCACTTCCTAAGCCGCTGCCGCAAACGCTCCGGCATACAGATCCCTTATAACTTCTCGAAAAGCTGCCGCTCGACGAGCAAAACACCCTCAAAAAAGGACAAACCGCCTGCCGGTGCCGCCGCTGCTCAGTATCTGGACGCTGGCGGAATCGAGATCGTGCCGCGCGGTGCTGCACCGCGACGAGCATAGCGACATTTTGTCGAATTATTTCTTTTTTACCGAAAGCTTTTTGTTTAAAAATTGTTCAATTTCTGAACTCAATTTCAAATGAATAGCTTTTCTGTCAACGCCTTCGGCATCCGTGCAAAGAGAAACGCCCATAGCTTTGATGGGCAGATTACATTCGTCCAAATAAACGAAATGTCCTTCCCTGTTATCCAATTTGCGGATTTCTGATTTTTTAATAAATGAAGAAATGTATCCGGCGTGGAAAGAATAAGGTAAAAAATCATTCTTCACTGAACCGATGATAAGCGTCGGAATTTTGAGGGATGTCAAACTCTCTTCCGTAAATCCCTGTCCGACCGCAGGGTCAAGCGCAACTAAGGCTTTTATTGAACGATTAGAGCGTGTCGGCAAAGTTCGTTGCTCGTCAATTTTTGCTGACTGGGGATAAGAACAACCTTTGTCGTCAGCAGGTTTTTTACTACAATAATCAGCAAGATTTTTCGGCGAAAAAGCAACGCCTGCCAACATTAAAACGGTCGAACCGCCTGAAGAATGTCCGATTGCTCCGATTTTATTTGCGTCAAGATTCGCCGCATATTTGGATTTTTCGAGCAAAAATTCTAAGGCAAAGTTAAAGTCTTTTGTGCGGTCGCCAAATCTTGATACCGAAGTTATATCAATAGAAGCCTGTCCGAAAACAGGCGATTCGCCAAAATGTGAAACACCCAACACCACATATCCCCGCCGCGAAAGATATTCTGCCAACCACGAATAGTTTGAAGCCGCTCCCATTGCTCCATGCGAAAGCAAAATAACGGGAATTTGGCTGCCGGTTATATTTGCTCCTTTAACAACACTTCCTTTACTAATTCCGTAATTATATTCTTTTTCCTCTCCTGTTGACGGATACCAAATATCAAGATGAATCGGACGTTTGCGCGATTCATCGGTAATTCGCAACTGTTCATAACCAGCCGACAATAGATTGTTTGAAGTTTGAGCAAATATTGATGCCGCAAAAAAGAAAATTAAAGGCAGAACTAAAAGTTTTTTCATCATTTGTTTTAGATTAAGTTAAATTTAGGGCTAATTTAGAGAACGGAAAATGATTGAGTATTGTTCACTAAACTTTCATCCATTTACGAAGTTCTAATATTTCGCAATTCTTTTAACTCCAAATATTGGCTCTAAATCCCCTGCTGGAGGATCGGCGGACGGGGCGGAAAGTCACCATTCGCGGCATATTATTGCAGTTTCCACCTAACCAAGTTACGATTTCGATAATGCCAAACGACAGAATTTCTATTTTTAAACAAACTGAACTTTTTGGGGATCTGGACGACGCGATCCTGGGTGTTTTGGCTAAGCATTCGATTGTAAAACGTCTGGAACGCAACGAGATATTGTTTTTAGCGGGAGAGCCTTCGAGTGGACTGTATGTAATTGCATCCGGTTCGGTGCGAGCCTTTCGAACAAGCCCTGACGGAAGGGAACAGGTCATTCATGTAGAGCGGGCCGTCACAACTATTG
>JAYVER010000351.1:0-7852 GCA_043748725.1 Chloracidobacterium sp.
CGAGCGGCAAGTTTCGGAACGAGCAATTTCGCTGCATCGATAGCCCCTTTGATATGACGCTGATGCGTAAAATGTCCGGCGACATAGATGCCGGCGACATTTGTCTCGAAAGTTTCCGGGTCATAAACGGGAACCTCGCCCGCTTTTCCGTGTTCGGTCTCGACACCCAGGCTTTTGAGCATCGTTAGGTCGGCATCCGACCCGATGAGGACAAAAACCACATCGTTCGGCAGCATTTCTTTCTCGCCGGCCTCATTTTCCATAACGACAACATCTTCGCGAACCTCAAGCACCTTTCCGAGAAAGAATAGCTTCAGACAATGCTTTTTTAGCTCATCCGCGAGCGGTTGTTTGACCCAATACTTGATACAGCCCTGTTTTGGATCGTTGTTCTCCCAATCGCTGCGAAAGATCGCCAGTGTCGTATCGGCACCTCCTTCGGCCAAAAACAATGCCGCTTCGCCCGCCGAATTGCCGCCGCCGACAATCAACGCACGCTTTTTTACCCACGGATAAGTTTCGCGGAATGTGTCGTGAAGCTTTGGCAAATCCTCGCCTTTCACATTCAGCTTTCGCGAGTGATCCATTGCACCGATCGTGAAGAGGATGGTTTTGGTTTCGTATTGGCCTTTGTCGGTGGTTACGATGAACGCGTTTTGTTTGTCTTCGTGTATCGCCCTTGCTGACGCGCGGGCTTGTGCATCAGCATCTGCTCTTTCTTTATTCCGCAATCCGCAATCCGCAATCCGCACTTCCCTGACGGTTTCTTCCGTCTGAATATTCAATTCATGTTCGAGCACAAAGCGGACGTAATACGAAAGCAATTCTTCGCGAGTCGGCTTTTCACGAGCCGGCTTCAGCCCTTTGGGTTCGATCTCAAGCTCATTTGTTGTCGAAAAAACCGTCAGCCCGACCGGGTAGTTGTAAACGGTATTCCCTATCAGGCCTTTCTCTATGACAAGGTATTTGAGGCCACCTTTCTTGGCTTCATAGGCCGCCGTAATTCCTGCGGGACCCGCGCCGATGATAATGAGGTCAAACATTTTCCAACCTCTTCAGTTCGTCGGTGAATTTCTCGATCTGCTGTTTCGTCCCCTCAAGCGTTCGCTTTGACGCGAGATAGCTTTCCCATTCGTTTGTATTGGTCAGAGCTTTGAGTACGTCCTCATCGAGTGCGTGCGACATCACGACGAGTAGATCGCTGAGGGCTTCGTGGCCATCGAGCAGGGATTGAATGATCGTGTATGCGAGCTTTGCGTGCGGCAGATCAATGTCGAGGTCTTCCATAGTAAGGGGAGATTTTACCATAGAGACAAGGGTCGGCTAATTTACGAATGGCAGATCGGTGACTGTGGTGAGCGATTCGCCAAGCAGTAGCTCAGTACCGCTCGCTAAATAGTCGTAACGAACAAATGCGAGAGAGATCGTCTTATCGAGCTTTGGAGAGAATGTAACGGATGTGATCCGTCCTGCATTTTTGCCGTCTTTAGATGTCAGTTCGGACCCAGTCGCTACCGCTCCCGGTTCTGACAAGATCAAGCCCGTCAGTTGTTTGGCGACATGGCCGCGAAAATGGATGCGGGCGATGATCTCCTGGCCGATGTAGCAACCTTTGTTGTATGAGATCAGGCCGTCGATGCCGAGTTCCGGAACAATAGTTGTATCGTCCATATCGACGCCGTATTTGGGAATGCCGTTTTCGATCCGTAAGACTTCGTACAGTTCGTCAGATACGGTTAAACATCCATTTTCAATGGCAAGGAAATCACGAAAAGCCGAAGCCAAAGGACTCGGTACGAAATACGCGGCTCCATGCGGCAATTCATAAGCAGTCGATCCGGGAAATTTCTCACCGACGCCCGGGTTGTAAACATCTTTTTTTGGGCCGAAGATCTCAAAATAAGAATGCCCCTCAGATAATTCCTCGACAAAAAAATCGCCCGCAAATGTAAACCTAAAAAGATTTTGATAGACCTTTTCGCGCGTCGCGTCCTCGGTTTCAAATAGATACCTGTCGCCTTGACGAAGCACGCGAACGATCGCCAATAGGCGGCCCTGTGCATTCGGAAACGCAGCTAACATCTGCTGACCGTCCTCGAGCGTTTTCACTTCGTTCGAGATTAAACCGTCGAGAAATTGGACGGCTTCTTTGCCCCAAACGGCGATCAGACCGGGCTTCTGCTCATAAAATCCAGCATGTCCGTCGTGAATATGATCGTAATTTTCGTGAATCGTTGATTCCATTAAGTATTTGACTGCCCGTGTCCGCCCTCATTCGGAATAACTGAAAACTGATAAGTGATAGCTGATAATTAAATCCTAAATTTTCAGTTATCAGCTATCAGTTATAACTTATTCCGGATAGTAATATCCGCCGCCCTCATTTGCTACAATACCTTTATACTTTATTACGTTATACTTTATTACGTCGATTCGTAATTACACAATGAGCCAATTATCAGAAGAAATTGTATTAAATTCCCTAAAACAGATCATCGACCCCGATCTGCGAAAGGACATCGTCACGCTTGGATTTATCCGCGATCTTCAAGTAGATCGCGGCGATGTATCGTTCACGATCATGCTGACGACGCCGGCTTGCCCCGTAAAGGAGCAGATGGAAACGGACGCCACGGCGATTGTCTCGGCCCTCGATGGCGTGACAAACGTCCGCGTCAAAATGGACGCCGACGTGCCGCAGGGACGCGGTATCAAAGACAATATCGCCATTGCGGGCGTCAAAAATATAATAGCCGTCTCGTCCGGCAAAGGCGGCGTCGGCAAATCGACGGTCGCGGTCAATATGGCGGTCGCTCTCGCGGCTGACGGAGCCAAGGTCGGCATCATGGACTCCGATGTTTACGGGCCGAATGTCCCGATGATGCTCGGCACCGGTTACAGCCAGCCGGACATTTACGACGGCAAGCTGCTGCCGATCGAGGCTCACGGCATCAAGATGATCTCGATGGCCGTCCTTGTGCCGCCCGACAAACCGATGATCCTTCGCGGTCCAATGCTCCACGGAGTCGTGCGTCAGTTTTTGTCGGACGTAAATTGGGGCGAGCTTGATTATCTGATCGTTGATATGCCGCCGGGAACGGGTGACGTGCAATTAAGTTTGTCCCAGCTCGTGCCGGTGCAGGGTGCTGTTCTGGTGACAACGCCGCAGGAAGTTTCGCTGTCCGATGTGCGGCGTGCGGTCAAAATGTTTGAGCAGGTCAAGGTGCCGGTGCTTGGCGTGATCGAAAATATGTCGTATTTCATCGCTCCCGACACGGGCAACCGCTACGAAATATTCGGCCGTGGCGGCGGGCAAAAGCTGTGCGACGAGTACGGCCTCAACTTCCTCGGCGAAGTTCCGATGGGCATCGAGGTTCGCGAAGGCGGCGACAGCGGCATTCCCGTTGTCATCTCAGCACCCGATTCACCACAGGCAGCGGCGTTTCGCAAGGTTGCCGAAGAAGTCGCACGACAGGTTTCCATCGAGGCGATGAAACCGGAGTTAGTTATTATGTCACGAGCGGAATAACGTTTGGAGTTCCTACTTTAGCAGCAGATTTATTGGCAAAAGCCGCCTGAAGGCGGGACTCAAAGCGCTATTTCATAAATCGCATGTTTCCCATCGCGGTCGCTGCTGAAAATTATTCCCTTCCCATCTCCGGAAAATTGAGGCACGTCATCACTGGCCGGATTGTGGGTCAAACGCAACAAGCCTGAGCCGTCCGAATTCAAGTTCCGTTTCAAGTAGCTGAAATGCGAAAAACCAATTGAATATCCGGGTCATGGGCAGGCTATCGGGAACCCCGCAGCTATGCAACCCGCAGGCGGCGGAGGATGTTGGCAAAACGCGGGTCCTGGCGGAAGCCTTCGTCAAAGTCTAATGCTGACTTCAAGAAGACCATCGCATACGACCGCTCATCGTATGCCCTTTCGAGCCATTCGAACGCCGTCGTCCTCTCACCCAGATTTGCGTAGAGATATGCAAGCACGTAAGAACTTACGTGCTGGTGCTTTTTCATTTCGAGCAGTTCATCCAATATGCGCCGCGCGTCGCCCGTTCGTCCCGCACGAGCATAAACACTGCCAAGAGCCCCAAGAGACGTCGCGTTGCGGCCGGCGATGGCTATCACCTTTTCACATTCCGCGATCGCGGCGTCGTTCATTCCCTTCGCGCTATAGGCCGAGGCAAGCCGGCGTCGTGCAAACATAAAATTCGGGTCCAGTTCGAGGGCGCGGTTGTATTGCTCGATCTCCTCGTCAAATTGGCGGGCGAAGTGAAGCATCCAGCCGACGTTCTGATTGATGTGAGGCGAGAGCGGGTCAAGATCGCGGGCCCGGTACATCCTGGCGATCGCCTCTCCGATACGGCCCTGCGAGGCAAAGTAAAGCGCGTACCACGAGTGGGCGGCGCCGTAATTCGGGTTTAGCTCGCACGCACGCTTAAAGCCCTGCTCAGCTTCCGCCCATCGCCAACTGTATAGCCTGATAACGGCCAGGGCAGTGTGGGCCTCTGCAAGCGTGTCGTCAAGCTGGATCGCCTTCAAAGCCGCTGCATCGCCCCTTGCCAGAGCGTCCGCGGGCGCCAAACCGGCGACAAGTTCAGTGCCGAGCGCAAAGTAGGCGTCGGCCAGAAAGGCATGCGGCAGCGCGAAGCCGGGATCTCTGGCGATGGCGGCGTCGAAGTGTGTGATCGCGGTCTTAATGGCCGACTCGTTTCTCTTGTTCAAGTAAAAACGTCCTAGTAGGTATTCCTCGTACGCTTTGGGGTCAACCGGTCGAGAACTTGAAAGCCGTTCCCACTCTTGGGGCGTTAGCTTGTTGCTGATCTCGTTCGCAATGTCCCGCGTCATTTCCCGTTGGAGTGACAGGATGTCGCGCTCCGGCCTCTCATAACTTCGCTCCCAAATCAGGCGGCCGGTCGGCGCGTGAATGAGCTTTGCTGAAAGCCGGATGAGGCCGCCTGTGCGTTGGATGGCAGCTTGCACTACCGCTTCGACATTCAACTCCTGAGCGATCTGCGGCAGGGATTGTTGCCGAGACTTGTACCGCATCGTCGAAGTTCGAGCGATAACACGCAGGGCTCCAATTTGCGACAGATCGTTGATAAGCCCCTCGGTCAAGCCGTCGGCAAAATAATCCTCTGTCTGGGCGTCGGTTCCAACAGTCACAAGCGCAAGCACTGCGATATTCTTGATCTCAGGAACGGCAAAGGTGGTTCCACGAAAGGCGGGGATGTACACCAACGCGGTCGCCGTTGCCGCCAATAAAATAACAATTGCGACCGGAGCATACCGCATGACGCGAGATCTCTTGACGGCCTCGGCTGCGGCAACGCCGTCGCGGATAGATCGCTGTAAACCTTTTAGATCGTCCAGAAGCTCTGTGGCCGACTGGTAGCGGCTCCCGGCGTCACGTTCGAGGCATCTGCGAATGACACGGTGAAGTTCGCCGGAAGCTTCTGAACTCACCGGCGGCGCATTCGACGGGCGAAGGTCGTCGTGCACGTCGCCATCCAAAGGCGCATGGCCGGTCAACATTTCGTAAAGAACGATTCCCAAACTCCATGCATCCGATCCGGCATCAGCGGGCTGTCCACGTATCTGCTCAGGCGACATATACTTCGGCGTGCCTGCCGCGAGAGAGCCGTTGGTTTCAGTTGGCGTCGTTATTCCGGCCGCGGCATGACGTCATTGCGATATTGTACCGGTATATGGAAACACGTGACGCGACCGACGGGATTCTATGCTCAAATCCGGTGGAGCGCAAAAAAGTTCTGTTCCATTTACTAATGCGTAGAGAGCGATCCCTATCAGACCAACCTTTTATACATCCGCCTATTTACCGGAAATTTCACGGTGCAGCCAGAGGCGTGCCGTTGTCCATTCGCGCTTGATGGTCATCGGTGATGTACTCAAGGCTCGTGCCGTTTCTTCGATTGTCAATCCTGTAAAATAGCGGAGCTCGACGATGCGTGCCGAGAACGGGTCGATTTCGGCAAGCTTGTTGAGCGCCTCGTCGAGCAGCAAGAGATCCGCATTACTTATTGAAAGCACAAATTTAGAAGATCTGAGTAACGTGCTTTTTGCACCTCATATTCGCCGGTTCTTCTGCAGAACGTAATCTGAACAGAGGTGCAGCACCGATCGACGAAGAATAATGTACGAAAAAGGGAGAAAAAAGATGAATAACGACAAAGATCAACATTGCATTTCGTTCTTGCTGAAAATCATCGAGAAGAAACCGAAAACCGGAAGTTTATTGCGGACAACGGCCACGCTGCTTCTGTTTGCCGGCATTCTCTCATCAACTACGGTGGCCCAGCAGGATATACCGTTTGCCAACAATAGGCAGGTCAGGGTATTAACTCGAAATGCTTACCACGGCGTAGACGCGGAATTCTCAGCCGCTGCCGCCTCCAGCACTTTTCCGCAACTGCTCGCGAGAGTAGCCGCTGTTTACAACGGCTATATCGCCAGGGATTTTCCCGCGAGGGCGGAATTGATGGCGGCGGAGATCGAGGCGACACGGCCTGATCTGATCGGGCTACAGGAGGCGGTACTTGTGCGCACCGGTCTCCTTTTCAATCCGGCTCCCGCTGAGACGGTCGCCCTCGATTACGTTCAGATCCTTATCGATGCGTTGGCTGCACGCGGCCTGCAATATACGGTAGTCGTACAGTCTATCGGCTTCGATATCGAAGCGCCGAGCGCACTCGGCTTTGACGTGCGCCACACTGACCGTGAGGTTATCCTCGCGCGGTCGGATCTGACAACTGCGGATCTAAAGCTCTCCAACCGGCAGGCCGGACACTTTGCCGTAAATTGCACGATCCCGGGTGGGATCGTCGGCCGGATCACCATTCTCAGGGGCTGGGTCTCGGTTGATGCCAAGATTCGCGGCAAGAGCTTTCGAGTCGTGAGTACGCACCTCGACGGCGATTGTTTGCCGTTCACCTCTGCTATACAGAATGCACAGGCAGCCGAATTGATGGCCGGGCCTTTATCGACCGAGCTGTCGCTCGTGCTTCTGGGCGACCTGAATTCGCCGGCCGATGGGACCGGGGGCGTTTATAACTCGCTCATCGCCTCCGGCTTCGCGGATACCTGGAGCGCGGCGGGAATCGGCAGCGGCTTTACCTGCTGCCAGGCCGGCAATCTGTTGAATCCGGTTTCCACGCTGGGTCGAAGAATCGATGTCGTACTCACGCGAAACGGCCTCGAAACGTTGTCGGCGACCGTGGTTGGCGACAATCCCGCAATTCGCACCCCTTTCGGGTTATGGCCATCAGACCATGCAGGCGTCGCGGCCGTTTTGAAATTGCCGCAGAACTAAGTTTACTGGCCCTGCGGCTGACGGACGGCAGCAATCATTTCGCCAAGTTCCGTTTTAGGTAGAATGCCGAACACAAATCGAAGAATGAAGAATAATCTACAAAAGAAGGAGAAAAACTATGGATATTATGGCTCGTAAGACGAACGGAATACACCGGTTCGTTTGGATGATCGTAATTTTTGCCGTACTATCTCTCGTCTCCGCGACGAGTGCATCGGCGCAGTGCTCGAATCCGAGCAAGCACTTTCGCGGTGGCGTCTGGAAGCAGTGGATCTATTGGCAAACCCCTGGACCCACGGCACAGGCGGCGGTGCAGCGGGTAATAGCTGAAGTAAATCAGGCAAGAGCGGCGGCTGCCCTCCCGCTGCTCGTCTTCGATCCGACGGAGCCGCTCATTGTCTCAGTAATCGAGGAGAACAACCCTCGGGGACCGGATGGAGCGAACCTCAGCAATCGGCTTCCAAATCAAGAGGTCTTCTTTGCCACCTTCGCCGAGCTCGAGGGCGCGTTCCATGGCGAG
>JAYVER010000352.1:0-2981 GCA_043748725.1 Chloracidobacterium sp.
CGCAAACCGAGATGCTCCAGCCAGCGGCCAATGATGCCCGCGCCAAACGCGGGATGATCGATGTAGGCGTCGCCCGAGACGAGAATCACATCAAATTCAGTCCACCCGTAATTGCGGCGCGCTTCGTCGAGGGACATCGGGAGGGGATATTTTGCGAGAGGCATAAAGGCAGTGTCATTCAACTCGCCCGACCGGGGGCAGCGACTGCTGCGCCTCACCGTTCGAAGCTGAACACTTTCATTGTGAAGCTCATCCCCGGTCGCTCTGACGCGCCGTTAAAGAAACGGCTGAAGACGCAGGCTAGCAAGGGTTCGCGAAACGGGAGTATAACGGAATTTGAGGAAAAGAACAGCCCTGTCTTTGAAAAAGATCAGCATGTGCTGCAAGAAATGCGAATGCATGCACCGCCTGTCGCACTGATAGTTCGAAAATAACAATAGCGCAACATCAATTGCGCTGGAATAAAATGGCCATAAAGCGTAAAATGACGATACTTATCTATGAAATTGAAACACACAATCACACAATATAGTTACGTTCATTGTTAATTTCGACACGACAGCAGCGGGCATAGAGCATTCTGACGCCGATAATGCGGAGCGAACGATGAAGATTGAAGCAATTCGATTAAAGAACTTCCGGGCGTTCAAAGACGCTGAAATGCGTGATGTGCCGAAAATGTGCGTACTTGTCGGAGCAAATGGTACAGGCAAATCCACACTTTTCAGTGTTTTTGGTTTTCTTAAGGATTGTTTGACAGAAAACATCCACGTGGCGCTGACTCGTCTCGGTGGTAGCCGGGGATTCAAAGAGGTTCGCAGCCGGAATTCGGATGGCCCGATTGAAATTGAATTGAAGTTGCGTGCGGACTCCAACTCACCTCTGATTACTTACTTTCTTTCAATTGATGAAGACGATGAGGGGCCGTTTGTCGCACGTGAAATACTGAAGTATCGCCGAGGCAGCAAAGGGAGACCTTGGAATTTTTTGGATTTCGCGAACGGTGTCGGAAAGGCCGTCACAAATGAGCCCGCGAAGGTCAAAGTCGAAGAGGACTTGGAGCGCGTTGAAGAAACACTTAAATCCCGCGATACCCTCGCGCTGAAAGGACTCGCTCAATTCAAAAAGTTTCCGGCTGCATTATTGCTGGGCGAATTAATATCCAATTGGCACATATCTGATTTTCACATTCAGCGTGCCCGCCCGGAACAGGAAGCGGGCTATGCCGAACATCTTTCAAAAGAAGGCGAAAATCTTTCGTTGGTGACCGAGTTTTTATTCAAGCGTCACAAAGACGTGTTTGATCGGATCATCGACAAAATCAAGAAGCGTGTGCCCGGCATTACTCAAGTGGAAGCTAAGACAACCGAGGAGGGCCGCGTGCTTCTGCGCTTTCAAGATGGAGCGTTTGAAGACCCGTTCCTGGCACGACATGTCTCCGACGGCACCATTAAAATGTTTGCCTACCTTGTATTGCTGCACGACCCCAAGCCGCATCCATTGTTGTGTGTCGAAGAGCCCGAGAATCAGCTTTACCCCAAGTTGCTTGTGGAGTTGGCTGAAGAATTTCGAGAATATTCGGAACGCGGCGGACAAGTATTTATCTCCACCCACTCCCCTGAATTCCTAAACGCGACTGAAATAGATGAAGTATTCTGGCTCGCAAAAGAAAAGGGCTATACCGTTATTAAACGCGCGTCGGAGGACAAGCAAATCAAAGCCTATATGGAAAATGGCGACAAAATGGGATACTTATGGAAACAAGAATTCTTCGGGGGGGCCGATCCGAAATGAGCGAACTGGTTTTCTTGCTCGAAGAACCTTCAGCGCGTGAAATGCTCACTGGATTGCTTCCTAAAATTTTGCCTGCCGGTGTGATCCCGCGCTTTATTGTCTTTGACGGAAAGCAAGATTTGGAGAAGCAAATGGTCCAGCGCATGCGCGGGTATCTTTTTCCTGGAGCGCAATTCGTCATATTGCGCGATCAAGACGCTGGCGATTGCAAAGCGGTCAAGGCGGGGTTGCGTTCAAAATGCGATGAAGCCGGAAAACCCGGCGCCCTGATACGCGTCGCCTGCCACGAATTGGAAAGTTGGTATTTAGGTGATTTAGCTGCGGTCGAAAAGGGATTGATGCTGCGCGGCTTGGCGCGACGGCAAAATGAGAAAATGTTTCGAACCCCTGATTCCTATCCGGCACCATCCCAAATAATTAAGCAAGCAGTGCCTTCATACCAAAAAGTGAGCGGCTCCCGCGCTATTGGACCTCATCTTGATCCGGGCAATACCCGCTCCAATAGTTTTGCGTGTTTTGTCTCAGGCGTAAAGCAACTCATTTCGGCTATCGATTTGATAGCGTCCGATAGATCCATCGCGAAAAAGATAAATAAGTCAAAGTAATGTATTACATCCTCACATGCTTTTCCTGGTAGCCCATCCCACCGGGAGGGCAAGCGCAGGGAACAAGAAGCCTTCCCCTCGGCTTACGGTTCACATTATTCGGGTGGAAGAGCGCCTCGTCTTGAAACGATTTGGCGCGATGATGTTCCGTTTGGTTGCGAATATAGCCGATGACTTTATCCGCCGTCGTGGGACTGACCGAGAAAGCGCCGTATCCTGATTGCCAATAAAAATCAGTGTACGCCGCGCCTTTCGATTTGATCCATCGCGATGTATCTGTCTTGACCGTTTCGACTAGGTCCGCGATGGCAAACTTGCGCGACAGCTTGAACAGGATGTGGACATGATCCTCGATCCCGCCGATGGCGATCATCGGCGAATCGGATGTATCCAGCACCTTTGAAGTATACGCGTACAATTCCGATTCGACGTCAGCGCGAATTAACGGGACGCGGTCTTTGGTGCTGAATACCAAATGCACCAGTACATTCGCGAGAGATTGCGGCATGTGTGAAACCCTCGAGTTCGCTCCTTTGGAGCTTGGGTTGTATTGTCGTCGTGGACCCAGGCCTGCGCCGGAGT
>JAYVER010000353.1:0-20482 GCA_043748725.1 Chloracidobacterium sp.
CCGGAGCCGTTTGAAATACGGCCGCGTTGCCTCCGGATCGTCAAAAAACGGCGGTAATATCATTAACCCTCGCAATCTCAGGCATTTACAACTTCGCAAATAAGCGGCCAATTCAGCGAGTTCGCTCTCGGCAATACCGGATTTCGTTTCCTCGCCGGCGAGATCGACGTGAATGAAAACCGCGAGTTCCGCACGCTCCTCTTCAATACAAATACGCTCAAGCCGCTGGGCAAGTTCGAGCGAATCGAGAGAATGTATGACGTCGAAAAGCTGCACGGCCTTGCGAGCTTTGTTCGACTGTAGATGCCCGATCAGGTGCCATTCCGCTGCATCGCGACCGATCTGAAGGATCTTTCCCTCGGCTTCCTGAACCTTATTTTCACCGAGAATTCCGGCTCCCGCAGCGATCGCCTCGCGCAAAACCGTTGCGGGATGCGTTTTGCTAACCGCAACCAGCTTAACGTCTTCCGGGTTTCGGCCGACACGTAAAGCCGCTTGCGCAATACGCGAGCGGACATCCGCCAAATTTTTTTGCAATTGCGTTTCCACCCGTCAAATATAGCAAATCGGACGGCCTTTCTTGAGTTTTGGCGTTCGAATTCGTATTATCAATGTTCGCTCGCGGACGTGGCGGAACTGGTAGACGCGCAGGTCTCAGAAGCCTGTTGCCGCGAGGCAGTGGAAGTTCGATTCTTCTCGTCCGCACCAAATATTGAATGCAGAAGCCCGCGCGTGAGCAAGGGCGTAACATTCAACGTTGTGTGTTACGCCCTTACTAACGTGCAGGCCTCTGCACTTTCCTGAATGCGTTCTGAATTCATTTCAGCTATCAAATCTCATCAAACCGCATTTGGCCTGACCCTCTCCGACACGCAGATCGAGCGTCTTGCGGATTATTACGATCTGATCCAACAGCATAACGAGTTTCTCCATCTGGTCGCGCCGATGTCGGCGGAGGAATTTGCGTTCCGCCACATTCTCGAATCGCTCACGCTGCTCGAATATTTGCCTGAAAATGTGAAGTTTGCCGACATCGGCCCCGGAGCCGGTTTGCCGTCGATACCGTGTCTATTGATTCGTGACGATCTAAAAGCCGTCTTGATCGAATCAAAAATTAAAAAAACCAAATTTCTCGAATCCGCCATAGAAACCCTCGGCCTGAAAGCGCGCGCCACGATAATTAATCGCCAATTCGAAGAAACCGATCCCGGCAGATGCGAATTCGTAACGTGCCGTGCGCTTGATAATTTCACAACCAAACTCCCTCGACTCCTAAAATGGTCGATGCGGTGCTGGCTGCTGCTGTTCGGTGGAAATAATCTGCGTGAAGCTTTAAAGGCTAATGGCCGGAATTTTGATGAAAGACTAATGCCGATGTCAGACCAGCGATTTCTTTTTGTCGTCCGGCATTGATCGCTATCTTACATCGAGATCGTATTCCCGCAACCGGCGGTAAAGCGTTGACGGCGAGATTCCTAAGAGTTCGGCGGTTTTGCCGCGGTGCCAGCCGGTTTTTTCGAGGGCGCCGATTATCTGCTGGCGTTCGACATCGCGGAGATTTGTCGGCGATGCGTTTTGAAACGAAGCAACGCCGCCAGTGTGCGGAGCGTTGTAGCTGACGGATACGCTTGGCATTTCGGTGCGAAAGGCGATCTCGGGCGGCAGTTCGCGGGGCGTGATCATTCCGTTATCCGAAAGCAGAATGGCGCGTTCGAGACAATTGCGAAGCTGGCGAACATTTCCGGCCCAGTCAAAGGCATTTAACGCATCTATCGCCGCCGGCGACAATTCGGGTTCGTTGTTACCGGCTAATTTGTGGAGCAAATGCCGGGCAAGCGGTTCGATGTCCTCTCGACGTTCTCTGAGCGGCGGGACATTTATCTCAAAACTATTAATGCGGTACATCAGATCGGCGCGGAAAACGCCATTGGCCATAGCGTTGTCTTTGTCGCGGTTGGTCGCCGCGATCAGGCGAACATCAACATCAACCTTTTTCACTCCGCCAACCCGGAAAAATGACCGTGTTTCCAAAGCACGCAGCAATTTTGACTGAAGCTGCATCGGCATCTCCATTATTTCGTCCAGAAACAGCGTACCGCCGTCGGCGATCTCAAAAAGCCCTAGTTTGCGTGTCCGTGCACCGGAAAAAGCCCCTGCCTCATAACCAAAAAGCTCGCTTTCGAGCAGTGTGTCCTGCAGGGCGGCACAATTGAGATCGATAAACGGTTTGTCGCTGCGGCTGCTGAGGCGATGAATTGCCTGGGCGATCAGCTCCTTTCCGACGCCTGATTCGCCGGTGATGAGAACGGACGTATCGGACGGCGCAACCCGCTGCACCAATCTCAGAGCCTCTTTCATCTGCGGCGAATCAGCGACGATCTCGGGCAGCGCCGGGTGCGTTCGGGCGATTTGAGCGCGGAGCCGCTGATTATCGACCTTTAACTGCTGTTTTTCGGCGGCCGCTGTTACCAGGGCAGAGAGCTCTCCGATACGATATGGCTTGGTCAAATAGTCGTAAGCGCCGAGCTTCATTGCCTCGATCGCCGATTCGACTGTCGCCTGGCCGGTAAGCATTATCACCTCGGGCGGATTTTGGCTCTGCTCACGCGTTCGCCGCAATAATCCGATGCCGTCGAGACGGGGCATATTGATATCGCACAGCACGACGTCATAGTCCTGCTTCTCGAGCATTTCCCACGCGGCTTCGCCGTCGGACGCGGTTTCGACATCGTGTCCTTGGCGCGCCATTTCTTTTTGCACGACAAGCCGCAAATTCTTTTCGTCATCAACTACTAATAGTTTTGCCATAATCTTGCTAGAAAGTGGAGAGTGGAGAGTGGAGAGTACAGAGTAGAGAGAGAAGAGAAACGAAGAAACGAGGGCAGCCCTTATTTAGCTGCGCAGATGTTTCATAAGGGCCATTGTCATTCGGGCGACTTCGTCCAGCAGATCGTAGAGTTCAGTAAAGCCCAGCTGATCGAGATATCCCAAATCAATCGCAATATAAAGATGAGATTGAGTTTCTGCCGCAGAACCATGCGCCATATTGAGAAAATTCGCAAATTCCTTGTTTGAAAATCGGCCTTGTCCTTCGGCAATGTTTGCCATGACTGAAACCGAAGAACGCCTGATTTGGTCACGCAAACCAAAATCTTTGGCGAATTTTCCGTCGCTTGTTACTTCATAGACACGCTTAGTCGCTATCCGCGCCTTTTGCCATGCTTGTATCTCTTCAAATTTCTTAAATCCAGCCATGCTCTTTCTCTTCGCTCTCTACTCTCTACTCTCTACTCTCTACTCTCTACTCTCAACTCTCAACTCACTACAGCCGGTATAAAGATTGAAAACGTCGATCCCTTGCCGACGCTGGATCGAACGCTAAGCCGGCCGCCGTGTTCGGAAATAATGCCGTAACAGACGGCAAGGCCGAGGCCGGTGCCGCTGCCGACTTCTTTGGTCGTAAAAAACGGCTCGAATATCTTGGACATATCCGCTTGAGGAATGCCGGTTCCCGTATCCTCGACATCGATCATCACGCGGTTACCGCGAGTGAAAACCCGGAACGTGAGCGTGCCGCCATCCGGCATTGCGTCGATCGCATTTGTCGCCAGGGCGATCACCGCTTGTTGGATAAGGCCGCCATCGGCACTTACCATTGGCAGATCAGGTTCGATCTCTATTTCCTGCAAAATTCCGTTTCCGCGTTTTTGATGGGAAATGAGATTTGCCGCCGACCGGACAACGTCGCCGACATCGAGTTCGGTGCGTTCGCCAGTCCTGATCCGGCTGAAATCAAGTAGCCCCGTTGTGATAGTTTTGCAGCGAAACGCTTCGCTTTTTATCAATCCCAAATATTCCGTAAGATCCTCGGCGGAATCGGACGCCTCAAATGCGCCCTCGTCAATTCGCTGTTCGAGCGCCTCGGCGCAGGCGGCGATCGTCGCCAGCGGATTGTTGATCTCATGTACCACACCGGCGGCAAGCCGACCGACAGCCGCCAGCTTTTCGGCCCGATTGATGGCGTGGATCGCCTCGACTCTTGCTGTCACATCCTCGCCGACCGTTATAACGTGAGTAACCTCGCCGGTATCGGAGTTTTTCATCGGCACTTTGCTGACCAACCAATGCAGCGTCGAGCCGTCGTCAGCAACGGTTTGCTGTTCGATACGCTCAATGTTGCCGGTTCGAAACGCACGCTCAAATTCCTGTCGGACACGCCCCTGCGGATATTTCTCGAGGACGTCAAAAACATCGCGTCCGATTGCCAGATCGCGCGGTATCCCCAGCGTTCCGACTTCGCGATGGCGATTCCAGGTGACGATCCGGTAATCGCGGTCAACTACATACAGCGAAACTGGCAGGGCATCGAGGATCGATTCTGTAAATTTGCGGTGCTCCTCGCGAGCCTCGTTTATCGAATTGTTGAGCGCCGTCCCGTAATGTGCCGAAAGATTGACGCTCATCGCGGCCAACTGGGTCGCCGCGTCGATGAGCCGTGATTTCTGGTCAGTAAACTCCCGCTTACTTGCAAAACCGGTGATTATCGCGCCTTTGATCTCGCCGTTTATGTGCAGTGGCGAAATGTATTCGTGGCGGTGATCGTATTTGCCGATCAGAAACTCGCTTTCAATCTCTTCCGAATGGCCGATCTGCGGCGGCATAAACGCCATCCACTTTTCAAACCTCGACCGGTGTAAAAATTTACCCTCTTCTTCGCCATCGCGGCTAAAGGCGCAGCTGATCAGGCCGATGTTTTCAAGCTCGGCAACAAATACACAGATGTCGGCATCTACTCCGTGTTGGATAGCTTCGGCAACGCGACTCGCGACTTTTTTCGGATGAACCGTGAACAGCAGGCTCCGGCCGAGTTCGGAAATGAACTTGAGGTCGTGCGTCGAGTCGTCGGTGGACGCAATCGGAGAGATAGGGCTCGCATTATTTTTCGGCGGCGAGGAAGTTAACATTTTTATTGATCGCAGCCGGGTAAATCGGTGCAGACTAAAGGATCGTCAAGGAGATTTTTCGAGTTGAGAAGCTTGGAAATCTCCTTCTTAATTAGAAACAATTTTAAACATATTGTCAACAAGTTTAACGTTTCGTGGTTTCAGTTGACACGACCATAAAAGCAGTTGAATATTGAGTTGAGGGCGATGAAGTTTTTTTCACATAAAACAAGGGGTTTGTTATTCAGTTTGCTGGTGATTTGCTTTGCAATTCTACCTACTCTTGCCAATGGGCAGGAGATAGTTGATAAAACTGTCGCCGTTGTCAGCGATGGAGCGCATACCGAGTTGATCACTTATTCGGATCTGATCTGGCAACTGGCTTTACAGCCCGGCGCACAGCTCGACCCACCAAAATCCGACGAACTGAATCAGGCTCTGCAGCTGTTGATAAATCAGAGGCTTTTTGCATTAGAGGCAGATAGATTGCCGCGCGCCGCGCCGAATGAAAAAGAGATCGCGGACAAAATCAGCGCAACTCTGTCATTTTTTCCGACCGCATCGGCTTTCGAAGCCAGATTGAAACAAGTCGGTTTTGAATCTATCAAAGATGCTGCCTTTGTACATCTGCTCACCGAGCGTGTCTCGATCGAAAAGTACGTCGATTTTCGATTTTCGTCTTTTGTGGTTATCACTCCCGACGATGAGGCAAAATACTATCGCAATATTTTTGTACCGGAATTTCGCAGAAAATCGCCCGGCATTTTGCTGCCGACGCTGGAAGAAAAACGGTTGGAAATTCACCGAACGTTGACACGCGAAAAGGTCGCCGCTGCGATCGAGAGTTTTCTGGACGAATCAAAAAGGCGGGTCGAGGTCACCATACTGATCGAGGTTTAGAGGCGATTTGGCTCCTTAATTGAGCGGGTGTCTTGACCCACACGGGGTCAGACCCTTATCATCATTAATTCCATGCCGGGGTGGCGAAATTGGTATACGCACTAGACTCAAAATCTAGCGGGCTTAACGCCCATGTCGGTTCGACTCCGACCCTCGGTACCATTCTTTCTTGCAAACTACAGAGGAAATATAAACTTTCTGCTTTTTCTTCTTGCTTTGTTTAGAACTTAAATGTGAACACTGAAGCGGGCGAGGCGTCGAATCGGCCCGAAACTTAATCTGCTCGCGGATTTGTCACGGAACAAAGGTATACGTCAATTCTGTAGTAGATGCGGTAGGCTTCCCATCCCTTCGGGCAGGCGAAAATCTGGCCCCCATGGCGGCATTGATGGCGGCCTTATGCAACAATGGGTCACCCGATACAACTTCTGCGGATACAACACGCCCTTCGGCATCGACCTTGACGTTAACAGTAACAATGCCTGCCACTCCTTTCACTCTTACCGCCGACGGATATGCCGGTTTAGGGAGACTGATGGGCAGTGGAGGTACAAAGCTAACAGATATTTCACTTTCGCGTGGTACGAAAGGTTTAAGTGGTGGGGGACTTTCCTGTTTCTCCCGCTCGTTGTAAGGGTTTCCACTAAGACGATTCACAGAACCGGTCGGCGGGTCCATGCTAACCAAAGACCATATTAAATCCGCACACCGATAATTTTGGATAGCAATGACATAAATAACCTGGTGGCTATATCTATAAAAACTTTTTGATTTATAGTTCTTGTATTTAGCCAATATTTCTTTTTGTAAGGCTTCTTCATCCACTGGTTGCACAACCTGTGGCTGGGCACTGGAATGAAAATATCTTGACTGGTTTTGCCAATGTGACGACTCTTCATATGCTTTTACATCAACGATAGCGTTATGAAGCCGGACAAAACAGGACTTGAAGGGGCCATCTGGAAGAAGTTTGGTGGTTTGGTAAAGTTTGTTGGAATCGAGTGGCGTAAACCGTTCTGGCTTCCTTTCAGGGTTAATAATCATCTCTGCTGCAAAGGTTTCATCCTCATTGAACGCATTAAACTGTTGAGTAAACGGCACTTTTAGCTTGTCTATACTGGATTTAATCTGCTCACGGTATTCTGATGGCAGCATTCGTAATTGTTGAATGTCAGACGAGAGATTCTCTGACGATATGCCAATCAAACTTGCAATTGAAGCCTGTTTTGCGTCTCCCTTGTGGTAGAGCTTTCCGCTAATCTCGTCATAGACCCAAAGTTCCAGCAACTCTACATTAATGTAGTTGTGGGTTGTTACGATATCAACCGGATCATCAATTGTAGCGTCTTTTTGGCGTTCGCTCCGGCTTGTAGCTGGTTTGGCTGCCCGGCAAACGATAATTAGGCGTAAGTTATTACGTACAGTCATTGCCGTTTGGGTAGCCATCGCTATCGGAATGGCAATCGTCTCTTCTTCGACTTCGAAAGGCGCCAAAAGTTCTCGCCGTTTTTAAAGGAAAGTGAGTAATCGACCCACTGCGTAGACCTTACTTTAGTTTTTACGCCAAGTGCGTTTGTGCCTATATATGTCCCTGATCTAACCTCAAATGACTTGAGAGCTCGATTACGCCTTTCCGTGACGGGTACATAGATAATCAAAATCTGTTTGTCAGCGTCGTAGACGGTTTTGAAATCTTCACTCTTAAAAGCAAAAATGCTGCGAGTATTCAGCTTTCCGGTAATTTGAACCCCGGGAAAGTTATCCATTCGGGAACGAAAATCGTTTGTGGCCTCGTATTCTCCCTTTACGGCGAGTGCATCGCTTGTCTCAAGGCCCCGAAACACGTTGACGAAATTATGGCCAAGATACCCTGGAGGCAAAGAACTTCTTGCAAGGTCAAATGGCTCCGTGTCGAAGGCTAGGTTGGTCGATTGATTCGAGACTCCGCTGGTACCCGAGCGCTTTGAAGTCCCTTTACGCTGACCCAAGACGTTAATTACGGAAATAAATACCAACAGAAAGAGCCACACCAAGAGCATGTGCCGCTTACTCGATTTCCGATCGCGGTGTGTTTTCATCCCTGGCAATTTCTTTCCTCCTTTCGATTGGGTTGGGGCGTTTCACATTGTAACACATGGTTGATTCTGATAACTCTTTAAGAGTAAAAAGTATTATACCCCAGCGAATCTCTGCTTACATGAGTCGTGGGCTGTTTGCACCGGATACAATCATCATATTGTCGGTAGAATTTTCAAATGGCATTAAATCGATTTACATACATGGTAGTATTCGACTCATGCCTAGAATATTAATGGAAGATGGATCTGAACAATATATTGAACATCTTCCGTTGAAGGAAATAGAGAATACTGAGAATGAGGGCAGCGAGATAATAAATAGGTGGCTAACCTCCCTTAAGCCCCGAGAAAAAGCAGACACCCGAAATGTCTGGCAGCACTTAATTGATACGTTTGAACGCTAAACTTTCTGCTTTTTATTCTTATTTCGACAATCTCTGCCGCATGGCGTTCTGACTTGCCGCCAGGGCTTTTTTGGCGGGCTCAAATGTTGGATCGATCGCGAGGGCTTGTTTAAACTCCTCTATCGCACGCCCTTGGTTTCCCTGCGAAGCAAAATACATTCCCGAACTCATCGCCATATTTATGTAAACAGGCAGAACCTTTTTCTTTACCACGTCGTCATCGTCAAACTTTAGCGTGCCGTCACCAAGCCCGCGTGTGAGAATCTGGGGCGAGCCGTAATCATCAGGACCGGCTTTTTCGCCTACTCGAAAGACTAAACCTTTCGGAACAAGTTTATACTTTTCGTTAAGTGCGTTTGTTAGCTCAGCATCCTGGCCACCGCGTGTTCCCGCGATATCCGAAGTAATGTAAACGGGGGCCTCTTTGATTTGATTCGTCACAAACGAAAGGATCATGTCGTAAAATCGCGAATTGAGGCGCTGATTCAATGAGGCGTTTTTGGCGTAAAGGTCGGGGTTACGTTCCCACGCCCGCAAATCGTCCAAAAACGCACCGATCTTGTCGCTCGATTTTTCTGTCACCTCCGGGTAAACCTGATTCAAATAATCGAAATACCACGACCGCCGCAACTGATTAATGTCAATAACCACAGCGTCCTTACGCTGATTTTCGATCTCTCTGACATAAAGCGAGGGCGAATACACTTGCCAATCCGTAGTCAATAACATCCCGCGCGGCTCAACTGATTTTAATATGTTATCGACGTAATCGTGAGCTATAAAATAGCGTGAGCGGTCATTAAAGCCAAAATTGCCGATGAACGCAGTCAACGGAATTATGATTAGAACTATTGCCGTGCGAAGCGGGGTAAGCGCATTTTGCAGTCTGGTTTTCTGAATACTAACGATGATCCAATGCGCGCCAAAACTCGCGGCAATCGTCAATGATATGAACGCGGGCAGATAGTACGCGTCTTTGTCTTCGGCGATTTCATAGCATAGACAATAGCCGACATCGGCGGAAATAATGAGAGCCAAAAACCAAAACACGCTTCGGTCGCGGCGAAAAAGATTTACAAATCCGGCAGCGGCAAGAGCGAGGGCAAAAGGCAACCACGGCGAGCCAAACTCACGCAGGGCCAACTTTAAGAACTCAGAAATTCTCGAAGGCGAGAAATTAAAAAAGGCTTGATATTGCTTGCCCGTCACGTGCCACCAAAAGCGTTCCAGTGTTTGCGGATCGCCCCAATTCATCAGCGGCGAATGCGAGGCGGCAAGCGGCAAATAGATGTAAACGCTCAATCCCGCAATTGAGAATAATGTTGCATGTAACATCCGTTTGCTGCGAAAAAACGACATTCCTTCGGTCGAAAACACGAGAACCGCCAGCGCAGGCAACATTAATCCGACCGTGACATGATGGACGCCGAGGGCAAGCCCAAAGACTAATGCCGCAACGTAGAGTTTGCGGTTGCTCGCAACGAGATGATTTGCATTTGGCTGTAATACATCGCGCCGCCAGCCGAGCATGAGCCAAAAAATTGTCATAATGAGCAGCGCGTTGAGCGTATAGACTTCAGCGATCGTCGCGTAGGCCCAAAGCGTTCGGGAAAAGGCTAAGAGCAATCCGGCAATTAGAGCGGGGACGATTGTTGTGATGGGATTTGAATTGAGTTCTAAATCCGCATTTTTTTCATTTGTATATTGCCCGCTCTTTTTTTTCTTCGTTGTTTTCGTTTTATTTTCTGCTCGCTTATTAGAGTCGGTGAGCATGGCTTCGATAACGAGCAGCGACATCATTGCAGATGCGAGGGCCGCAAAAAGTGCCGAAGCAAGATGTATCCGGACCGCGATGCTGCCAAATGGCAAAACAGAAGCCGCGTGAGCGAGCAAAACATAAAGCGGAAATCCGGGCGGATGTGGGACACCCCAGTTTCGGGCCGCAAGGATCAATTCACCGCTGTCAACCAGCGTAACAGTCGGTGCAAGCGTGAAGTAGTAAAGCGTGAATGACACCGCGAAAACGAAAGCCGATGCGATAAAGCGGTCCTTTTTGAGATCGATCCAGCCGATCATCGAAGATTCTTTCGTCATCAGAATTAAGTTACCGGATTTCCGTGGACAGTCAAGATTTACGGATTATTTTGAATGTCGCGATACTTATCTGGCAATATTCTAGAACACCGTGTAATAATGTCACTACTGGGGGTGATATTATGATAAATAATTCAAACGAGGTAATTACAAACTAAACGGATCTATTGGATCGCCAAATGATCCGGAATTAAAGAAGAGGCTGTCCGATTACTAAGTTATCGGACAGCCTCTTTTCCTTTGACTCACGTTGGCCTTAGCGTTTGCTATAAATGGTTGCCTGTCCTGTGTTGCGGTTCAACGCACTCAATCCGTTATTGATCCTCGTGGCCGGATACTCATCGTTATTGATGAAGATCGAGCCTTGATACCAGCGTCCGTACGAGGTTTGGCCGGGGCCGACAAGGGTGATCTGGCCGTTGCGGCTGATGGTCATCGTATATCCCTGAATATTCGTCGAGTAGAATGTGCCCTGCGCCCAACTTGGGGGAGCGCTGGTATTGCCGCCGTCGTTTCCGCCGCCGTTCCCGCCGTCATTCCGCCAATTAGAGATTTCCCCGGTGTTAGGATCTTGCAGTCTAATTCCGTTGCCGTTGCGGGTAACATTTAAGGTGACTCGGTCAAGGGAAATAACATTGCGGTTATAGGTCCCATAGGATGTGTTGCCAAGTGCGTACACCGTAACCCGGCCGTTTCTGTCAATCGTCATCTGGCGATTGTCCGTGCCGTTTACCCATGTCCAGTTACCCACAGCCCAATTGGGAGGTGTACCGGCATTGCCGCCCCCATTCCATCCGCCATCATTGCCGCCGCCGTTCCAGCCGCCGCCGTTGATACCGGGCAGGTCGAAAGTGTCGGCTACTTTGTTAATATCGTCCCGCATAGCCCGCCATTGCCGCTCAAGATCACGGGCAAAAGGCAGGGAGTTCATCATTACGTTGACGGGCCTTGCATATCCGAGCATATCCTGAACATTTGACCGATTGTCCCACCACGAATTATTACGGTTAAACTCTCTTTTCAATCGATCAAGCGAGTTTTCGTAATCCTTGACATTAGCGTTGAACCGATCCTCCGTAGGTGTCCCATTTAAAGAGCTCCGGTCCATCGCGCGGTCAAAATCTTTACGGAAAGTGTTACTGCTGCGCTCTAAACGGTCAATATATCCCTTGACCTGATTTTTGCTGTATGTGTTTGCATAACGCCCCTGCGCATTTGTTGTCGCCGGCAATACAACCGTGACAAATGCAAGGATCAAACCTGTTAAGATCAGACTGAATAATTTGTTGTTTTTCATAACATCTCCCTTATTTTAAACTGCATAACGACCGTTGTTCTAATGCGAACGGCCAAACGTGTGAAATACTTTGTATTCAATCAAAATATGATTGCGGCTAGTCATAGTTAGGGGAAAGTATTAATAAGATGATTATATTCCAATCGCACGCTGCTCACAAAATGTTTTCTCTATTAGACTAATTTTCAGATGCTGATCTCCGATTTCGATTACTTTCTACCCGAAGAGTTGATTGCTCAACAACCCGCCGACAGACGCGACGAGTCGAAAATGCTGGTTGCCGACCGCCAAAATGGAAAGATTTTCGACCACAAATTCATCGATCTGCCGCAATTTTTAAAAAAAAATGATCTGCTTGTTATTAACAACACCAAAGTTTTTCCGGCAAGGCTGTTCGGGTCGAGCGAAACCGGAGCGCGGATAGAGGTTTTTCTGGTCAGGGAGGCAGGCCATAATAAATGGGAGGCTCTCGCCCGCCCGGCGCGTCGGCTGCGGCCCGGAAAGCGGATCATTTTTGACGACCGGTTAAGCGGTTCGATCCTCGACAAATTGCCCGACGGAAAGGTGATAATCCAATTTGAGACTGACCTTGATCTGGACGAGATAGTCGACGAACTTGGCAAAATGCCGCTGCCGCCATATATCAAGCGGACGAAAGACAGCCCTGACCCGGATCGTGAACGATATCAGACGGTCTATGCGCGAAAACGCGGAGCGATCGCAGCACCGACCGCCGGTCTGCATTTTACGCCTGAGACGTTAGAAAAGATCAGAGAACGAGGCGGAAAAGTCGCGGAAATCACACTGCACGTCGGCTACGGCACTTTCGAACCGATTCGTGTTGACGACGTTGCCGAGCACACAGTCTTGCCGGAAGATTATGAAATAGATGAATTAACCGCCGAGACGTTAAACCGCGCAAAGAAAGATGGAAACCGTGTCATTGCGGTCGGAACAACGACAACGCGAGCTATCGAATCGAATATTGCAGAATTCGCCCGGTTTGTACCCGGGAAACATACTGCGAATCTGACGATCACGCCGGGATACAAATTTCGCGCCGTCGATGCATTGCTTACAAATTTTCACCTGCCAAAAAGCTCACTGCTTGTTTTGACTTCCGTCTTTGGCGGCCACGAACTTATAATGAATGCATACCGGCACGCTGTCGCCGCGAGTTATCGCTTTTACAGCTACGGCGACTGCATGCTTATTGTTTAGTTTGCAGAGTTAACAGAGTTTGTAGAGTTACAGAGTAAGTCTTTTTAACCTCTGCAACTCTGCAAACTCAGTGAACTCAAAACTTCCTATGGCCGTTCTTGAGACAATTCGAAACTTTTTCGTTCCGACCGCATTGGCCGGACCGGAAACGATCATTCTGGCTCCGCCAACAACCTATGAGATACGGCCGCTGACTTTAGATCAATTGCCAGAGGTGCTGAGGCTCAACATTCGCTGCTTTCGCAACGGCGACAACTATACTAAACACACATTCGAGTATCTGCTCAACGAGCCAAAAACATTGAGCTACCGGATGGTGTCGCAGATCGGCGAATTGGTCGGTTTTGCGTTCGTGATGGTGAATGAAAATAACGCGGCACATCTGACCACGATCGGCGTCGCACCCGAACATCGGCGTCGCAATATTGCCGTGAGGCTGCTCGAACATATCGAAAATGCTCTGCGAATACGTGAGGTAGGAACCATTATGCTCGAGGTCCGCGTCGGCAATCACACCGCTCAAACCCTCTACCGGACGTCGGGCTACACGGTCGTTCAACGCATCGGTAAATATTACAATAACGGTGAAGACTGTTTTTTGATGATGAAATCTCTGTATTAGTTAATTCAAAGTTGAGCTTTGGAATCACGCTTTGAACTTTGAACTTTGAACTTTGAACTTTGAACTACCAGGAATATACCCGATTACGGACACGCTTGTTTCCGGCATCTCTCACGTCGAACAAGTCGAGAAATTGATCGCCGGCGGCGCTGAGATCATCCAGCTCAGGGAAAAGCAGTTGTCATCGCTCGATTTCTTCAACGACGCGGAAAATGCAATTCGCATCGCACGAAAGCACGGCGTGCGTGTAATTATCAATGACCGGGTCGATATCGCTTTGGCTCTAAATGCTGACGGCGTTCATCTGGGACAGGACGATCTGCCGCCTGATGCTGCGCGGGCGATATTTGGCAAAAACGCGGTCATCGGTTTTTCGACACACACGCTCGAACAGGCAATAAAGGCAGTGAAGCTGCCCATCGATTACATCGCCGTGGGACCGATCTTTGAAACTCACACCAAACAGAAACAGGATGCGGTCGTTTCTATTGAAGGGTTGAGACAAATGCGAAACGCGATCGGTGATTTTCCATTGGTTGCTATCGGCGGCATTAATGCCAGAAATATTCTGTCGATTTTTGCTGCCGGTGCTGATTCCGCCGCAATGGTTGGCGCTGTCGTGGCAGATGCGTCAATGATCGAAAAACGAATGGCCGAATTTCTTGCGTTCTGTCCATCGTGATGCACAACAAAATTTATCATTATTAAAATTTTACTTGCAAACAACCGACCGGTTAGGCAATAATACTTATTGGCGGATATAAAGAACCTCTCCGCCGTCTCGGCATAACCAAGACATTTCCTGCCTTTTCGACAAACCTTAGGAGTAAATCCATACCATGAGCTTGCTTGATGTAGCACCCATTATTGAGCAGATGCTGCTCGTTTCCGAAAATGTCAGCGACCTTAATTTCTCGTGCGGGCAAAAGCCGCAGGTTGAAATAAACGGTGTGCTTTATCCGGCGTCGCCGATCGGTTTGGGCAAGCTGTCGGCCTTTCAGACCGAAATGATCGCGATGTCGCTGATGCGAGATAATCCGGATGCGGCCTCTCAGCTTTTTAAGTACCGCACCGCCGATCTTAGTTACGCTCTGCCGGGCAAATGCAGATTTCGTGTAAATATCTTTCAGCAGCGGAATTCGTATTCAATCGTAATGCGTGTCATACCGCACGAAATTCCGAGCTTTGAATCTCTTAACCTGCCTCTTCAGCTTGCCGAAATCGCCGACATCAGAAACGGCATTGTGCTGCTGACGGGGCCGACCGGCTCGGGCAAAACCTCGACGCTTGCGGCCATCATCGACCGTGTAAACGAGACCAAAGCGTACCATATCGTGACGATCGAAGATCCGATCGAATTTCTCCATAATCATAAAAAAAGCACGATCAATCAGCGGGAAGTTGGCGCCGATACGAAGGATTTTGCTTCGGCCCTGCGTGCCGCCCTACGGCAAGCCCCGAAAGTAATTCTCGTCGGCGAAATGCGTGATCTGGAAACAGCCGAGATCGCACTCGAAGCCGCCGAAACCGGCCACCTTGTGCTTTCGACGCTTCACACGATCGACGCATCGAAAACTATCGACCGAATCATCGGTCTTTATCCCAAGAACGAGGAACGAATTATCCGAACGCGATTGGCACAGACATTTCGCTATATCGTTTCGCAACGGCTGATACCCACAGTCGACGGCCGAGGCCGGATCGCGGCGGTCGAAATACTCAGGTCTAACCCGCGTACTCGCGAATATATAGAAAAAGGCGAGACCGAGGGCAAGACACTTCTGGACGCGATACGCGACGGCGAGATCGATGGAATGCAGGATTTTGATTCGGTGATCCGCGACATGATCGAGAAAAAGCAGATATCCATGGAAGACGGCTTATCCTTCGCGACCAACCAGAATAACCTGCTGCTGCAGCTCAAAGGCCTGGCGTCAACCGAGGATTATGTAAACGCTCATAGGTCGAAACCAATGCCCAAACCAATGGCTCCGCCGCCGCCGCCGGAGAACACCGATTCGGTTTTGAACATGATCGAGTAACAATGGTCGGTGGCCAGTGGTCGGTGTTCAGAATGAATTATGACCTCTGACCACTAACCACACTGACCACTGACCACTGACCACTGACCACTATGATTATACGATGCGACAATTGCTCAGTTTCTTTACAGCTGGATGAATCCAAGATCCCGAGTGGGAATTTTTCGGTTCGCTGTCCGCGATGCCAAAACCTTCTGCGGGTGCAGAAAGATGCGTCAGGCCGCGGTCTTTCGACGGTTGAACAGCTTGAGGCGAGCCAACCAGCCGCCCCGGCAAGCGAAGGCGCGACGGATTTTGCCGCTAAGGAATCCGGCCTTCAGATCAACAATGCACTGCGGTCATTGATGACCGCTCTACAGTCCGAAAAAGTAACGCTGGACAATGTTAACGAAGACGATGAAAAGCCCCGTCGCGTATTGCTCTGTCTGGGACAGAAATGCGACGAAACCGCTAAGGTCCTCGCAAAGGCAGGTTATAAGGTCTATATTGCGCAGACGCCCGCCCAAGCGAACGAACGACTTCGCGAAGGCAGGACCGAAATCCTTATATTTTCACCGGATTTTGCCGCCGACATGGGCGGCGCGGCCGTTCTCCAGCAGAAAGCAAATGCAATGTATTCTTCGGAGCGGAGGCGTCTTTTCTTTATATCGCTCGAAGACGGCGGAGCAACCATGAACGCCCACGATGGCTTTTTGCGAAACCTCAATCTCATCGTCAATACCAACGATCTGCCCCAGCTCCCGCTGATTCTGAACCGGGCGGTCGGCGATTACAACGATCTTTACAACCATTTCAATAAAGCTTCCGGCTTCGCACCTATTTAATAACTGACTGATAGTGTCCTAAAGTTGTGGTGGTTTATTCTCTGTGTTCTTTGTGTCTTCACTTTGTGTTCTTTGTGATAACAAAAGATCGTTATCACAGAGATCACAAAGTGAAGACACAAAGAGCGCAAAGTAAAACCCAAATATCCGACGAGCACCACAACTTTAGGATACTATCAACGGACTCAGAAACGGCGTTACATTTGAGCAAGCTCGCATACGAGCATTTCGATCTGCATCCTTGCGCCAACAGGGCCGCTGCCACCTTTGGAGGTTTTTATCGCAAGATCCGTTTTTGCAAGACGTTGAATAGCAGAAACAAGTTTTGCTGTATCTACACGCCGGGCAGCCGCTAGAAAAGGTTCCTGATCGTTGTAGCGCAGCTTGACGGCATTTGCGACCTCGCGTCGATCAACGCCCCGTTCCATCATTTCTTTTGCCTTAAGCAGTTGCCGGTAGTTGTAGGCGATCAGGCCGAGCAGTTGCAGAGGTTCGGTTCCATCATCCAGAGCCTTTCTTAGCGATGCGACCGCCTCCGATCCTTTTCCGCCGACTATCCGTTTTGTTAGTTCGAAGTGGTCTATCTCGCGCGTATTGGGCACCAGGGCGTTGATCAATTCCGTTGAGATCGTCTTGCCTGGCAAGGCCGCTGTGGCGAGTTTATTGATCTCGTTCGTAAGACGCCGGACGTCGGCCCCGATGCGTCCCACGAACTGATTCAGCGTAGTATGATCTGCTTCGGCTCCGGCTTTTGTAAACTCGTCCAGTGCCCATTTCAGCAATTCCGCGTCAGCCAACGGCTTAAACTCAACGGCTGTCGCATTGTCTTTGAGCAGCTTTGACATTTTGCGGACGCCGTTCAGATCGTCGGCGATAAATATCACGACCGAGGTCGGTGACGGATTTGCAAGATAGGCGGTCAACAGCGGTTCATGGTCTTCGGTTATCGTGTCACGAAAACCGGTCGCAGAAATTCGGATGTCAGTGATACGAACGACTCGTCGCGACGCCATCATCGGCAATTGATCCGCAACGGCAAGCGCCCGTTTTAGATTGTCTTCGGTATTAAGGCTGAAATGAGTGTCGTTAAAATCGCGAAAGTCACCGTCCGCAAAAGCAAAATCCGCGATGGTTTTAACGGCAAGATCGCGAAGATAAGTCTCCGCGCCAAAAAGAACATAAACCGGAGCGATCTCGCGCCGCTTGAGCTGGTTTCGTAAATCTTCTCGTGTAAGAACTGCCATACAAAAATAGCCGCAAAAAGGCGCAAAAAAACGCAAAAAAATAAATCTACTCTTTACTGAGTACGAATTTCTTAATCTGTAACCGTTGGTTCCCGAAATTGATCAACAGCCCGTGTTTGATTTTGGACGAACGCAAATAACCAAGCAGCTGTGCAATGTGTTCATCGACAATATCCCGGCATGCTTTTATCTCAATAACCAAGCATTGCTCGACGAGCAGGTCAGCATAGTAATCACCTATCTCAGTACCATCTTCGTCATACACAGGCAACGGAATTTGTTGGCCTACTTGTAATCCCAACTTCCTTAATCGATGACCTAGTGCATTTTCATATACCTTTTCCAATGACCGTAACGATGAAACTTGTGAATTGCAAAACTAGTTTCTCTAATCAAATCGCAAAGTTGGAATATTTGATCACGATCATCGTCGTCAGAAAATAGGGCTTCAAGCACCATAGTTTGCCTTCTCTTTATTTTTTTGTGGCTTTTTGTGCCTTTTGCGGCTAATGTTTTTCTTCCTTTACGCCTATTCCATTGACGAAAGCGGACACGGCGGCGTCGGCAAAGGCGCGAGCCATGCGCTCGACGGCCGGGTCTTCTTCGTTAAAGAAAGATCGCGGGTCGGACGAGAATTCAAACGAATCCCGGAAAATGAAATTTTGATTATCGTAAAGGATCTTGTTTTCCTTAATATCGCGGATCGTGACCGCCGTAACGATCGTTACCTCATAAACCCGGGCGCGTCCCTGGCTGTCAAGCAAAACGCCGGAAAAGCCAAAATCCCGAATAGTACCTTCCAGCACTGCGTCGGCACCGGCTCGCGCCCCCTGCACCTTGAGCCCGTTTCCGCGCCTGATGATCTCTCGGCTAACCGCATCGGTAAATCGCGATTCGATCTTGTAACGCAGGCCCTTTGCTTCAAATTGGAAAGCCGGTACCGCAATCGTCTTAATATTCTTCGGCAGACCCGAATTTGTGACAGGCTTATAGCAATCGGTAAACCCTAATCCGGCGAACAGCACGAACGATATGGCGAGAAAACGTAAATAGCGCATCAAATTATCTTGTACGTCTGAACATGACTACTGCCCAAATAAAAATAACGATCGAGGCGATCGAGGTAAGCACGAAAATCGGCTCGGTCAGAACGTGTGTGCCCTCGACGAAAACACGGGCGACGTGCGCCACCGCAAGCAGAAAAAAAACAATACCGGTGGTCGCAAAGTATGCTTTCACAATCCTCCAATTTCCGCCGCCGTCTTTAGCGCGTCAACAGTCTCCCGCACGTCGTGAACTCGCAGAATGCATGCTCCTTTTTGGCTCGCAATAAGGGCCGTCGCTATGCTGCCACCCAGTCTTTCGTACGCCGGGATATCACCTAGCACTTTACCAATGAAGGACTTTCTGGAAGTCCCGACCATCATCGGATAGCCTTTGAATTCATCTACGATCTTATCAAGTTTTGCGAGCAATTCTAAATTCTGCTCTTGTGTTTTGCTAAAGCCGATGCCGATGTCGAGAGCGATCTGTTTGTCGCGAACGCCACACGTCTTTGCCAGATCGATGGCCCGGCGTAAATCGGTGCTGACCTCGGCAAAGATGTCATCGACAGGCGGCTGGGCATGCATCGCTTCAAATTCGCCTCGCGAATGCATGAGTACGAGACCTGCACCCGTCGCAGCGGCGGCCTCGGCGATACGCTGGTCGAACCTCAACCCCGAAATGTCGTTGATGATCTCCGCTCCCATATCGAGAGCCTGCGATGCAACAGCAGATTTGGTCGTATCCACCGAAATAGGTGTGTCGAATCTTTTAGCTATCGCCTCGATTACGGGGATTACACGTCGAATCTCCTCCTCGGTGGAAACCCGTTGGCTGCCCGGCCGCGTCGATTCGCCGCCGATGTCGATAATATCGGCTCCGTCGTGAATTAGCGTTTCGGCTTGTTGGAGGGCCGCCTCAACTGATAAAAACTCGCCGCCATCCGAAAAACTGTCCGGCGTCACGTTGAGAATGCCCATCACGAGCGGCCGCGCGACGTAATTAATTTCTCTTTTTGACGTTCTCCAAGTCCTTTCCATTAATATTAGAATAACTCGTCCAGCTTTCGATAGAAATCGATCTTATCCTCGTCCAGATCGCTGATTCCATAGCCACGACAAAAAGCCGACGTAATGTCTAAGTACTTCGAGCTATTGAAACGGAAACTGCGTAAGAAAAGAGCTATATCCTGATAGCGATCCGCCACCCCTCCCCTGTCAAAGTCGATAAACCCGACGTTTTCAACGTTCTGAATGATGATGTTCGGCAGGCACAGGTCGCCGTGGGTGAAGATAATATCTTCGTTAAGAGGCAGCGAAGACAACAATTCGTCAAACACTTGTCCGGCTGTTTTGCCCAGGTTTTCTTCGTCAAAATCGGATTCATCCACAAATCCGCCTCTAATGTTTTCCTCGGCCTTTTTAATTTTTGCAGTAAGCCGTTGATCGAGATTACAATTCTCGATGCCAAGATCGTGAATCCCGCGTATCTGGGTCGCCACCAATTCGACTAAACTTTCCAGATCATCAGTTTCGTTAGAGGCCGCAAGTCGGTCAGAATATGTTTGGCCGCGAATCTCAGAAATCAAAAGATATTCGCATTCGTCTAAAACCTCGAAGCCAAGGACGCTTGGCACATTGATTTTTCCCGAAAGCCATTCCAAAACATTGCTTAGATTCAAGTAGTAAGTGCAACTTTTGATTGCTCGTGATCTTTGAAATAGACTTCGTTGGGCGTTTGAAAGCCTAACGTCTTGCGAGGGCGATTGT
>JAYVER010000354.1:0-51998 GCA_043748725.1 Chloracidobacterium sp.
ATCTGCTTTATCCTTTCGAGGTACATTTCCACGAGCCGCCGCGAGGTCAGCTTGCCCGATTTCATCTTCGCCTGAAGCTCACCGATCGTTACCTCAACAAGCTCCGGAAACGGATCGCCCTCCGCAAAACCGGTCATAATTTCGCCCTTTGCGTTGCGAAACAAAGCAATTGTGGCCAAGCCAGCCGCAGTGGTTTTTACAAAGTCGCGGCGGGATGTTTTTTTATTACCGTTATCGTCGGATTTCATCTGTCAGATCTCCACTTAGTGAAATTTTGGATATTTGTTATGGATCGATTTGAATTGTAGCAGAAAACACCGCTGTCAAAGCAACAACTGTCACGAAAACCCGCCTGAAAAACCGAACAACTTGTGAGATTGCGCCCATGATTTGCCCACAGGCTGTAAATTTACACGCCTCAACTTTTTACCCGGTAAGTAGCCGACACACAACCGTTTTTGAAGGTCGTGCATTCAATCAGTTCTAAATCAATCTGATGACTCATTTCGTGAAAGAGTGGGATGCCTGAACCCAACAATACCGGATGAATGTTCACTCCGACTTCATCAATCAAGTTTGCCTCGAAAAGCGGTTTCGCCAACAAGCCACCACCCATGACAAAGATGTCTTTGCCTTCTTGGTTTTTCAACTTGCGAACAAACTCGGCAGCATCTTCCCGTATAATTTCCACGTTCCTATCTGAGCCTTCTTCCAACGCGCGTGAAAGGACGTAATTCTTCACGCCCGGATAGGTCGGAAAAGGCGTGTCGTTTTTCAGCACTGGGTCGTAAGTCTGGCGCCCTATCACCACCGCGTCAATGTTCTTCCAAAAATCTGTCATCGCGGAAGCTGCTTCCTCACCTGACAGAATCCAATCAATCGCGCCATCTTTGCGGGCGATGTAATTATCCAGACTGTTGGCAACGTGGAATGTTACTTTTCGCATTTTTAACTCTCCTGAGTTTTAGACCGTTAGGAAGCGAGAGCAATCTAACTAAATATTAACCGTTTCGAGGTACGCTCTTGCCAGCGGCAATTCAGCATTCGCAAAATTCTCAGGCGTATCGAGCAATACTATCTTACCTTTCTCCATCAGAGCGATACGATTACCCAGGAGCATCGCTTCGTGCAGGTCGTGGGTGACGAAAATGGCGGTTTTGCCTAAGTCGTGTACCAAGCGGGCGAATTCCTTTTGCAGGTTTGTCCGCGTGATGGCGTCGAGTGCGCCGAAAGGCTCGTCGAGCAGCAGCAGAGCGGGGTCGGATGCAAGTGCGCGGGCGACGCCGATGCGCTGACGCTGGCCGCCGGAAAGCTCGTGTGGAAATCTGTCGGCAAATTTCGCCGGTTCGAGACCGACCAGAGAGAGCATTTCGCGGGTCCGCTCGCGCTTTTTCGCTGCCTCCCAATTTTCAAGACCGAGCACGAGAGCCACATTCTCGGCCACGGTGAAATGCGGAAACAGACCACCGTCCTGGATAACATAGCCGATATGACGCCGCAGCCGAATGGCATCCCACGCGGTCGTTGCCTTGCCCTCGACCAGCACTTCGCCTGAGGTCGGTTCGATAAGGCGGTTTATGAGCTTCAGCGTGGTTGTCTTGCCGCAGCCCGATTCGCCAAGCAGAACCAAAACCTCGCCCGCGTTTACGCTAAGATTTAGATCGTCAAGTATCGCGACGCCATCTATCTTATAGTGAACAGAGCGAAAGCCTACAATAGATGAGGCATCGATCGCATTGGTCATAACTATTATTCGTTATCTGTCGGCAACTTGTCAGAATTAGATTCATTGCAGGCGAAAAACGCTTCGGCAAAAGCGAGAGCCGGGACGAAGCCTACGACAGTACCGTAATCAGAAAGATGAGAGATGAATCGTTTCACTTCTGCCTGCATATCGTCGGGTAGGCCGAGTATAGCTTTAGCCAACACCTTTTCGTCAGTCACGCCATTATCTTGACTCAATTTCGCCAAAATTCAAAAAGCAATTTACTGACAATAGCAGGGTTGTAGAACGCGCATCTGAGTTGCGAAATTCGACAATAACAATAAAGGTTATAGGTGTCAGGCAGAGCGAGATTAAGGCTATAGCTCAAATCGTTCGGAGTGGATGTAATCTTTAGAAATCCCTAATTGTTCGAGTGAAGTTTGAAGCGCGGTCATCATAGGCGGTGGGCCGCACACGAATACTTCACGTTTAGCTATATCTGGAATCAATCGCTTCAGCATGTCATGATCCAGGCGGCCATTCTCATAGCCTTCTACCTTTTCATCACCCAAAATATTTACAATTTCAAATCCATACTGTTGCGATAGTTCAGCCAATTCTTTATCGAAAACAATTTCGCTTCGTGATTTATTGGAGTAGAGCAGAATTATATCTTTTCCTAATGGTCCCAAAGATTCCAGTAAAGATCGAATCGGGGTTATACCTATTCCGCCGGCAATGAATAGCAATTTATCTTTGGAAATTTTATCTGCTGTAAAAACTCCGTGAGGGCCGTCAATCAACACTATTGAATCAGGCTTTAAATTAGGCATCTCATTGGTAAAATCTCCTAATTTTTTTGCAGTGAGACGGATTTCATTATTTTTCGGAACCATTGACATAGAGAATGGATGAGCTTGCCACCAAAAACCTTTTTGCCAAAATCGGAAAATCATAAACTGCCCCGGCTTTATTTTAAACTTTTCCATTCGTTGGCCTGTAACATATATAGAAGTGGCCACTCCTTCGGGTACGACGCGGGTAATTCGAAAATTGTGGCGCCGCAAATAGTACAATGGCCTAAAAATGCGGAACCAAATCAGGTTGCCGAATGTAAAAGCATAAATTAAATACCAGTAGCTGCGAAACCAAACACTTTGAGCAATAGATCCATAGCGTAATTGGTGGCCGAGGATCAAAGCAATCGCAGCATAATTAAAAATATGGACGTAATACCAAGTTTCGTAACGAAGTCGTTTGCGTACGATTACGATTGATAAACCGACAGTCAACAACAATATTATATAACCCAGGAAAGCTTTAAGAATATCATCCCAATTCCTTAAAAAATCGGCATATTGACCTAGAAAAGTAGTGTGGTTAAGTATTGAGTAAGATAAAATTATTAAGAATGGATGGATGATAATCAAACCCAAAATAATGTAACCATCACGACGATGAATGCGGGATAGCTTATCGAGGCCGAATACGGATTCCACCCACTTCACACGGCCAATTAAGATTAGTTGTAATAAGATAAGATTTGTAGTCAATAACCCGACTAGATGACCAAACGACAATAAGCTGCTCGAAAGGCTATTCGATTGCAGTAAAGGGCCGGAAAAGTGCCACCAGAACGACAGCAAAACACAATAGTTAGCGATCAGAATAGAGTAAAGCAAGAATTTTTTCACTCTATTAAATTTTTGAGAATAAGTTGGCATAAATCACATAATTTAGGGCCATGACTAGCGAAATATGACTTGGCTAGCCATGACCCTTACTTAATTGTATGGGGATAAAGCCGGATAAACGTGCCGCCCGCGAAGATGGAATCGACGCCGTTTTTGCAACCTGCTGAATCGGATAAATTCTAAGTCCGCACCGCTGTCGAGTAACATTCGCAGCTATCGACCGTCTTTCGCTTAAAGAATGCGTCAAGTGACATTCTGCCGGGGCCTACGATGAGTAAAAATGCGGACGTGAGAATTTGTGCATAATCCGAGCGTATCTCGTGAAGCACGGCCCAAAATCCGATTTGCGGCGGTGCGGGCGGGAGCGGCAGCGGATAGGTGCCGAGATAGAGTGTGATCTTGGTTGAAAGTATTGCTACGATCATCTCGCCGATGAAAATAAACGAAATAAAACGCGTAAACAGTCCGGTCAGCAGCATCATTCCGCCGACGATCTCTAAAACTCCGATAAAGTTTGCAGTAAATTCCGGCACCGGCATACCGAGCTTGGTAAAACGCCCGACGCCTTGATTCGCATAGACAAATTTTAGGATTCCCTCCCAAAAAAACACGCTGCCCGCCATTAGCCTGAGCAGTATAATCGCCGTCGATCCGTCAGTCGGCGGATTCGAAAACCACCTCCATATATTACTGATCTGCAAAGTTCTATCTCCCCTTTTTAATTTCCGTCTGCGAAGCTCATGCCAAACTGCCTTGATATATAAGACAATCGTCGGAAGCAAAAAATTCCCGCGAGCGTAATTAAAGTTTTCAACGGGAATAAAATAATGAGAATATCGGTCTTATATTCTTGATGAGGACTTGTCGAGCATGGAGACAAACGCCGTTGCCGGATAATATTAAAGTATCCAATTTTGAAGCTGCCGTTCTTCCGCACATCGATTCTGCGTTTAATCTTGCGCGGTGGTTGACCCGCGACGATGCAGATGCTGACGATGTGGTGCAGGAATCTTATTTGCGTGCTCTTAAATATTTTGGCGGCTTTCGCGGCGGCGACAGCCGGGCGTGGCTGCTGAAAATCGTCCGCAACACATGTTATTCGTGGATGCAAAAAAACCGCCATTACTCCGCGACGACAGAATTTGACGAGGAGCAGCACGGCGCGGAGACATGCAGCCCTGAGACGACGCTGATCGAAAATATGGATAAGGGGATACTAAAACAACTGCTCGAGGATCTGCCCGTTGAATTTCGTGAGGTTGTGATCCTACGCGATCTGGAAGGCTTGTCGTACAAAGAAATTGCCGACGTTGCCGATCTGCCGTTAGGGACGGTTATGTCGCGTCTGGCCCGGGCGAGACAGCGATTGCAAAGCGGCGGACAGGCCATGCTGGAAGGAGTTGCGAAATGAATTGTGACGACACCCGGAAATTGTTAAACGTCTACGCGGACGACGAACTCGATCTGGTCAATCATTTGGAGATCGAGCGGCATCTAAAGGATTGTCCGGGTTGTACGACAGCCTATAAAAATCTTATGACGCTAAAAACTGACATAACCGGCGACATATTTTATTATCATGCCCCGCCGGAACTGAAAAAACGGATACAAACATCGCTTCGCGAAATCTCGCCCGAACAGACGGCACCGCCATTTTGGCAATGGCGCTGGATGCCCGCGTTCGTAACATCGCTTGCAGTGGTTGCTCTTTTGATTGTAGGCGTGTTTTTTTTGAGGACCAATACGACGAGCGAAGATCTGATCGCGCAAGAGATCGTCTCTGCCCATATTCGCTCGATGATGGCCAATCACCTGACCGACGTGCCGTCCACCGATCAGCACACGGTCAAGCCGTGGTTTGACGGCAAGCTTGATTTTTCGCCACCAGTGGTTGATTTAAGTTCTAAGGGTTTTCCTCTCATCGGCGGGCGTCTCGATTATGCCGGCAGCCGGCCGGTGGCGGCCCTCGTTTATCAAAGGCGGCAGCATTTTGTAAACCTGTTCGTTTTTCCATCCTCGGATAATGTCGATTTCGGCAACAAACTCTCGATGCGTCAGGGTTATAACCTGATCCATTGGAGCAGATCGGACATGACTTTTTGGGCGGTTTCCGATATTAACCTGGGTGAATTGCAGGAATTTTCTCAGGCACTTCAGAACTAAACAGGCGCCAAGCGTCGTTGTTTCAGCCATCATTTTCTAAATTTCGATGCCAGCGTATCGCCTGTTTTTCGTGCCTGTCTCCCTTCCGTTCCTACAACTCAGATTTTTTTCAATACCGGGAATAAACGATTCCCGAACCTAGTCTTTACAACTGAACGCACAAAAAGCCGAATGGTTTTGCGAGACGAATCAGGAGAATTGTAAAGATGTTTATTAAGGTAAAGAGAAAAATCCAGCTTGCTCTTGTCATATTCAGTTTGGGAATCACATTGACTGGATGCCAGACATCGGCTGACAAGGCGAGCCAAAAGAACGATCCTGCGGCAACTAAACAGACAAATTCAGTCATGCCGGACAAAGCGACAACAGCTGCGCCGCAAACAGCAAATGCCGAACAGCCTGCAAAAGGCGAAGTTCAGATCGTCATCGAAAATTTTGTCTTTACACCGGCCGATGTAACCGTCGCACCGGGGACAAAAGTAACTTGGACCAATCGGGACGACTCACCGCATACCGCCACCGCTGTGGATAAAAAATTCAATTCGGGCGGGCTCGACACCAACGAGAAATTTTCGTTCGTCTTTACTGACAAAGGCGATTATCCATATATTTGTACCCTACATCCGCAGATGAAAGCTCAGATCAAGGTTAAATAAAAATTCAAAAATACAGCTTATATAAAGGGAGATATTTATGAGGAATGTAAGTGAAGACCGCGAAAATCAAAATGAAGGATATGACCGCCGTGATTTTTTAAAATGCATGGCGTGGGCCGGAACCGGATTGGCGTTTGCGATGAGCGGGGGCATTTTGTCGTCCTGCAAAATGGAAGACGCCGCACCCAAGGGTGTTTTATCATTTATACAAATAAGCGACACGCACATCGGGTTTAACAAGCCCCCGAATCCGAATGTCACTGAAACGCTGCAAGCAGCCGTTGACAAGATCAATGCTTTAGCTCAACCTCCGCCTTTTTTGATTCATACTGGCGATCTGACCCATCTTTCCAAACCGGAAGAATTTGACACTCTTGCACAAATTCTCAAAGGCGTAAAAACCGATCAGATTTTTTATTGCCCGGGTGAACACGATTTTTTTGTCGATCAGGGCAAACAATTTCTCGAACGTTTCGGAAAAGGAACAAAAGGCTCAGGCTGGCAAAGTTTCGATGTCAAAGGAACTCATTATATCGGGCTTAATAACGTGGTCGCGGCAAGTGCCGGGCCAACGCCCGGTTCGTTTGCCAACGGTGGTGTCGAGGGGCTTGGCTCGCTCGGCAGAGAACAGCTTGAATGGCTCGAAAAAGACGTTGCGGGACTAACCGGAAGCACGCCGATCGTTGTTTTTACGCACGTTCCGCTGTGGGCAGTATATCCGCAGTGGGGTTGGGGGACGGAAGATTCGGCACAAGCTTTGTCTTATCTCAAAAAATTCGGTTCGGTGACGGTTTTGAACGGTCATATTCATCAGGTTGTGCAGAAAATCGAAGGCAACATCACATTTCACACCGCGCGTTCGACAGCCTATCCGCAGCCGGTGGCTGGAACGGCGCCCGCACCCGGTCCGATCAAAGATCTACCGCCCGAACATCTAGGTGAAAGCATCGGTATTACCCAGATGAGATATGTTGAAAAGGACAGCTCGTTGGCAATTATTGATACGGCACTCGCCTAAACTGTGCTGATCGAAAAGCTATGTTTTTATTATCATCATTATTTCCATGGAGCGATCTGCATCCGGTTTTAGTTCATTTCACGACGGCACTTTTACCTGTCTCAGTCGCAAGCGATCTTTTGGGCAGATTTACAAGCCGTGGCTCGTTGACACCAGCCGCCTGGTGGATGTTGTTGTATGGAGCGATTGCCACGCCGCTGACGGCTTTGGCCGGTTGGCTGTGGGCAGGCAAGCTGAGCGAAATAACGGGCGGCGCTCAACCTACAGCCATATTGACAACCCATCAGTGGCTCGGGTTTAGCCTCGTAATCGGTTTTCTGTTCCTTGCCGTTTGGCGCGGCAGAATTTATTTGCTTGATAAAAAACCGGGAATTATTTATTTCGCGGTCGCATTTTTGATACTTACGGCTCTTATGTATCAAGGTTATTTGGGTGGAAAAATGACTTTGGGTTAACCCACTTCCAAATTAGAAGACTGAATTCATCATCTTTTAAGCCAGCCTTCGCGAATCCTGGTTTGTTGCGGAGTCGGATTTGGCGACGACACGAGCGCGTAATTCGCAACGTTGCGCGAGCCGACTTTCATCTTGAGTTCAATTTCATTATCGCGTCGGTTGATCGTCAGGTTTATCGTCTTTCCGGCCAATGTTCCGAGTTGCTCACGCTGCGGAGGATCGCCGTTGATTTTCATGATAACGTCACCGACCTTAAGAGTCGCCATATCGGCTGCGGAATTTGGCTCTATCGAATTGACCGCGAAACCACCGCTTCGAAAACGGCCGTTGAACCCAAACTCCGGTGCCTGTTCGGTCTTTTTCTCCAGCCTGTAGCCCACATAACCGAAGATGTGGTCGTAATCGGGCACGTCGGTGCCAAAAACATACCGGCGGTAAAAATCGTGATAATCCTTTTTTGTCAGGCGATTTATGATGCCGATCATGTCCTCGGTCGTAAAGCCACGCCCGCGTTTGTAATGGTCGTTAAAAAGAGCCCGCATTACGTCGTCGAGGCTCAATTTGCCGTCGGTATCGTTGCGGATCGAGAGGTCGAGCAATGCTCCGAGATTCTCCCCTTGCGTGTAATACGAGATTCCGAACGCAACCGGAGTGTCGTATCCGGCCCATGTTGAGACCGACGATTCGGCTGGCGAAATGTAATGGCGTGCCTCTTCATTCTCGACGCCGGCAGCGGTACCGGCGGCTCGTGCAATAAATGCCTCCGGCGTCATCAGGCCGGCACGGTATTCCGCAACAACGCCGTAATAGTTTGTAAATCCCTCGGAAACCCACAGTAGCGGCGTTTCGTTTTCACGCGAATAATCGTACGGCCACATCTCAGCCGGGCGAATGCGTTTGACGTTCCACAGGTGAAAATACTCGTGCGCCGCCGTGCCGATTATTCTTTCGGGTGTCGCAACATCGCCCGTGGGGGCAAAGGCGACGAACGAATTCAGGTGTTCGAGAGCACCGCTTGCATTCGATTCGGGCGGTGAGAAAAAGTAAAAGTGAAGGTATTTTTCATACGGCAATCCGCCAAACATAGCGCTGTCCACCTTTACGACCTTTGCCATCAACTCGCAAAATTTCTCACTTTTTTCCTTGCTGAATGCACCGGCCGGATTGGCGACAAAATAATGCGGCTTGCCCTCGACCTCGTACTTTGTGACGTCAAAATTGCCGATCTCGACCGGCGCGTCGACGAGCACGTCATAATTTGCGGCCGTAAAGACATTCGGATCGGACGTGTCCTTGAGAGCAGTTGCGATCTTCCAGCCGGCGGGGATGTTTAGGTGAACCGTACTAGGTTCGTCGCGGTGACCATCGGCCTGGAGGAACAGCTCAACGCCAGTGAAAAACGCAAAATCCTTGGTTATTTTCGCCTGATTCAGCGCCAAAACGGTCGCGCGGTAATCGTAATCGATCCTTATCTCTTTAATGCCTTTGGTATCAACATTCCACGTCTGCTTTCGAGACATTGTGTGCGGCAAAATATTTCCGCTTGCGTCCGTGATGCGAAAGCGCAGTACATTCTTGAAATAGTCTTCGACTGTGTACCAACCCGGCGCCCATGTCGGCAGGCTTAAGCTCAGTCGCGGCTGATTAATATTTTTGATGTTGGTTGCCACGTGAAACTGCTGCAACGTGGGATCTGCGAGCGAAACCGTGTAGTCGATAGCAAGTGCGCCTTTTTGAGCAAACGAACTTTGCGCGCAGACAAAAATTACAAAAACGAAAATAGTCGAGGAAAAACGTCGAATCTGTTTCATAGATTTATTAGTTATCTGGGAATAATACCATTTCCCGCTTGGATAAGTTTCATTATCATGGCCGCCGCGTTAATATGCTTGCATGAAACTATCGATCGCATTCTTATCGCTGTCATTGGCCGTCTTGTTTTCCGTCGGATCGGCTTGTTCGCTCAACACAGCGAACGTCAATGTGTCGGTGCAGGCTGGTGCCGCAAATTCAAATGCGAACGCCGAGCCGGCCGGCACGCCTCTCTCAGCTTCGGCAGAATCGCAGACCGCCGCCGCCGAAGCTCTGGTTGCTGATCTTTACAAACAGCATAACGCAAAGAAAAGCCCGTTCTTTCAGACAAAGAATCGGGCGCTCGTCGATAAATATTTCACGAAATCAACCGCCGATCTAATTTGGAAAGACGCGACGAGCTCAAAAGGAGAGGTCGGAGCTCTCGACGGCGACCCGCTCTATGCCGCGCAGGACATGCAGATTAAGAATTTTTCAATCGGCAAGGCAGACGTTAAGGGCAAAAATGCAACTGTCGCTGTCAACTTTACAAATTACGGCCAAAAAAACACGATCAAGTTTCAGCTCAAAATGGTATCAGGAAGTTGGAAGATCGACGACATCATCTGGCCCGAAGGCACCAGCATGGTCACGGTCATCAAGGAAAATTATCCGACGGACCTGAAGTCCCAGCCCAGCCCGGGCGGCGAATTTGAAGGTAAATATCAGATCGGCGACACGTCATGCACCGTCAAACCTGTCAAGATGGCCTTTGAAATAAAGTGGGCGAAAGGCACCGGCGTCGAGATGTTCTTCTCTAAAGACTCGACCACCTTCGAATCCTCACCCAACAAAGGCGAGCCTAACCGTTTCGTTTTCGATGACGAAAATTACAACTCCGGCACATTTTACCGAGCCGACGGCAAGACGTTTTCGGTTAAACGAGCGAAGTAACTAAAAGTCCAAGTCAGTATCGGAGGCGCTGTATCACGCGGCGGGTTCCGCGCTCCGAGCAGCAGCAGATCGCCCTTCTCGGCAAAAACCACTTCATCGACCGTGAAAAAATCGTCTAACCGAAGTATCGCAAACCCGACGCTTCTGGGATCGTCTGGCCGTTTGCCATGATAAAGGTCAAGTCTTTTTTTTCCGGTTTGATATCGAGTTTGTCGAGTACTGCCCGCGAAACCCAGGTAGATTCGCTTCCCATACCGACCAGCATACCAGGAATATTCGCGGATTTCGTACGGTTAGCAACATTTTCTACTTTGCATTTTATATGGAAAGTATCCATAACGTGAGTATAATGCCGCATCGAAAAATTTGAAACAGCCTGGTTCCCACTCAGCCGTTCGGAGTTCCTGCTTAAGGCAGGCCTTTTACTAGCGACGGAGGCCGCCTGAAGGCGGAACTCCAAACTATTCCCACTCGATCGTACTCGGCGGTTTTGAAGAGATGTCGTAAACGACTCGGTTTACGCCGCGGACTTCCGCAGTGATTCGCGAGGAAACGGCGGCAAGGAAATCGTGCGGCAGGCGGGCCCAGTCGGCGGTCATGCCGTCGGTCGAGGTTACGGCACGCAGGGCGACGGTTTTTTCGTAGGTGCGGAAATCGCCCATCACGCCGACCGACTGGATCGGCAGCAGCACGGCGAAGGCCTGCCAGACGTCGTTGTAGATGCCGAAATTATGTAGCTCCTCGATAAAGATGCGGTCGGCTTTTTGCAGCAATTCGACCTTTTCAGGTGTGATGTCGCCGAGTATCCTGACGCCGAGACCGGGGCCGGGGAACGGGTGGCGTTCGAGGATCATTTCCGGTATGCCGAGATCGCGGCCGATTAGACGAACCTCATCCTTGAAAAGCTCGCGGAGCGGCTCGATGAGTTTTAAATTCATCTTCGGAGGCAGGCCGCCGACATTGTGATGCGACTTGATGGTGACGGACGAGCCGCGAAGACTGACTGATTCGATCACGTCCGGGTATAGCGTGCCCTGAACGAGCCATCTCACATCACCGATCTCTTTCGCTTCGGCCTCAAAAACGTCGATGAACTTGCCGCCAATGGCTTTGCGTTTTTTTTCAGGGTCGATGACGCCCGCGAGTACCGAGTAAAAATCCCGCGAGGCGTCAACGCCGCGAACATTTAGATGAAGATTGTCCTTGTAAACCTGCAGCGTGTCCTCAAATTCGCGGTAGCGGAGCAGGCCGTTATTTACAAAAATGCACGTCTGCCGCGGCCCGATCGCTTCATGAACAAGCACCGCCGCAACGGTCGAATCGACGCCGCCCGACAGGCCGCAGACGACATTATCCGTTTCGCCGACAGTTGCGCGAATCTTGTCGATCTCTTCCTTAATGAATTGCGCCGGCGTCCAATCGCCTTTGCAATTACAGATATTGAACAAGAAATTTCGCAGTATCTCCTTTCCGAGCGGAGTATGCGAGACCTCAGGATGAAACTGAACACAATAAATACCGCGTTCCGGGTTTTCGATTGCGGTGACGACCTCGCCGGTTGTCGCGGTCGTGTGAAAGCCTTCTGGAAGACGCGTGACATGGTCGCCGTGACTCATCCAGACGTCGAGCTCGAACGGCAATTCGTTAAAAACGGCAGTTTTGCCGCTCAAAACTTTGAGCTTCGCATGGCCGTATTCGCGCCTCGCCGCCGGCTCGATGGCACCGCCAAGATCCGCCGCGATTAACTGCATCCCGTAGCAAATACCAAGGATTGGCGCGGTTATTTTGTCATAAAAATCGGCAGCAACACGCGGTGCATCCTCGTCGGTCACGCTCGACGGCCCGCCTGACAATATCACGCCCTTCGGATTCCGCTTGGCGATCTCGTCCACCGCGAAGTGAAACGGATGGATCTCGCAATAAACGCCCTGCTCACGCACGCGTCGCGCGATAAGCTGCGTGTACTGCGAGCCAAAATCGAGGATGATGATGAGTTCGTGCTGCAAAAATATGCTCCGGCGTCGGTATCAAAGAGATGATTATACGTCGTGCATTGTACGCGGCAAAGGCCGCTGAACCAAACACTTGACAACAGCCTATGAAATTTCTAATCTTTAAGTTCGCCAACGGGCGAGCCATATTCCGCAGTAGCTCAATGGCAGAGCATTCGGCTGTTAACCGAAGGGTTGTAAGTTCGAGTCTTACCTGCGGAGCCAATAAATACGGGCATTTCACGCGATTGTGAGATGCCCATTTTACTTCTCTCACCTAAATTCTCACCTAAAACGATCTCAAAAAGATAAAACTCACCTCGAATTGCTGTGTTATCATTCTCGAAAAGTCGGATCGCAAGCCCGGCATCGAAGGCAACCGACAAATCAAACAAGAGGTGATCTTATGAAAAGACTTTTTCCGTTCTTCCTTCTGATTTTTGCCGCCGTTGCAACATTCGGTCAACAGCCGGATCGCTGGCACGGTTTTATCATCGACGAATCCACGCCCGAACAAGCGATAGTGGCTCTCGGAAAGCCTGATTCAGACAAGACCGATTCTTGTCGCGTGTATCAGCTCGATAGATTATTGACGAAAGCAACGCACGAAAAAAACTATCGCAAACTGGAGTTCAAGGATGTCAACGGCTTCAAAAAGGTCACTCTCACATTTTCATCTAACAAACTCGTTGTCATTGAATTAAGACCGGAAAAGTTGTCCCCTAATGTTCTTGAAAGTGCCTACGGTATTAAGATGCGTCCCTTGTTTAGCGGCATCGATCAAGCTTTCAATCCGGGTTCGTTTGAACGTGATGCGGGTGAAATTCACGCGAAAAAATATCCTGTTTGGTATCAGTTGGTCGGCAAATCTGACAAAACCTTTGTTATGGCTGGCATAGGAAACTCAAGTATTGGCTCTGTTCTCGGCACAAGCGCGATTAACGATAATATGACCTATCCGGGCAAAGTTGAAATAATAACGATTGTTTCTCGAACACTTGAAAATAAGGATAATGTCGATATTCTGAAATAGAAGAGTTGAAGGAGAATTATTCTGTGATTAAGCTACTGCCAATCATTATTTTCTTGTTATCCTTTTCGGTATTTTCACAAAGCGATTTACCGGAAAAGGGAAGCCTCTCTGACATTCACAACAAAACAAAATTCTATCTTGTTGCCGATAACGAATCGCGGAAAGCGATTCTGAAACAGATCGAAAAACAAAAGGTGTTTACCGTTGTCGATAAATCAGATGATGCCGAATTCTTCATCGAATACAAAACGATTTCACGCCAGCCCATTGCGATTGCCGGGACCACAGAGACGGGTCAAATGGAAGTCTATATTTACAGGGACAAGAAAAAGATAATTGCTTGGCTGGAAAGCACAACCGGTGGTGGATTCAAAGGCGATACCGCAAACCGCCTCATTAAGAAATTTCTCAAAGCCGTTGAGACGAAATAGCGTCAGCGCCTTCCGGTCTTACGCCTTCGACAATTATCAATTTTCTTTCAATCACCTTTCCGCATTGATCGCAAGTTTCCGGGCTTTCAGCTTCGGTCGAATAGCGTCTTGATAGAGACCTGAAGCCAGTATTTCGGCTTCAGCTTGTTCTTCGCTCATACCGCCGTCGATTGTCATAATTGCGATGCGTTCTTCTATCAGGTCTCGGAAGGCTTCCCGGATCGCCGGGTCGTTTCGCCGGGCTTGTTCGCTTATCAGATAGTCTGCCAGATCGCAGCCGGTTGCCCTGTCCGCGTCTGTGGCGCTTCTTTCGATCAGATCCGATACATTGACAGTCAAACCTTGTTTTCGAGCGTCAGAAGCGATTGTTTGCCATTTCCCGAAGCCGTCCGCGTCCGGGTAAAGAATGATTGTTCGATTACGTCCGAGCTGTGCAAGCCTTTGCAGACGTTCGAGCTTTAGCCATTGCTTCGATCCGGCTGCCAGCCAAACCATATCAGGAAACACGCCTTTGCAGATCGAACCGATCACCGCCGATTTTTCCGCTTCGACAATCGCAATCGGCAAATCAGGATATTTCGCCAAAAGATGTCCTCCAAAGAAAACTTCTTTGTCGGTCTCAAAGTCTTCTTTCAGATCCCCAGCTTTTTTGAGTTTGGCTTCAAGTGAGTCGATGCAGTAGATGCCTTGCTTACGCAGCTTGCCGTTGCTTCCGGTCTCAATATCGAACTTCATTAACTTCGCCTTACAGACGTTTCCGATCCTGCTAATTGTAGGAAAAACCGTGAAGCTATCCTTTGTGCCGATCAGATAATCTTTCACGGATTGCCAAACGTCTTCAGGATCGAAAGGAAAGAGTCTGAGAAGGAATTGCACAAAGCTGTTTCGGTCGTAATCGGTCAAAGTATCAAGTAAATGAGCCTTTTTGAGATAATCAGGCTTCTTCGTTTGAAAACGTGCTTCATCGCCGCGTTCTAAGCCGTTTTCACGGTTCGAGCCTGGCTTTGATACTCGCTTAAAACCGGACATTTTATAGACATTTCCCGCGCCCGGATTGTCCGCGAAATATTGCTTCTGCGTGTAGTGATAGCCGCAAGATGATTCGCGGTCGCAGCGTCCTACATTGTCCGCGATATAACGCCCGGTCTCTGTGTCGATATACCGCGAAAATTTCCTAGCACGTCCGCAAGCCGGGCAAGTGTGCCGTGATCCTGATCCGTGATATTTTTCGAGTTCCGGCCAATTCATACGTTTGCGTTGCCCCTACGAATTAAACGAATTAAACGAATTAAGTCCGCTGTGATCGCCGTCCGGGATACTTAATTCGTTAAATTCGTTAAATTCGTTCGCCGTAATCCTGAAGATTTCTAGCGGTCTGCCTTGCTTGCCGGGCGTGTGAGCCGTCACCTTTCCGATCCGTCCGAGTTCGAGCAATAGCTCCAAAGCCGCGTCGATTTCCTTAGCCGTTCGATTGCGTCCGCAAAGGTTATGTATTTCAGTCTTTGCCAAACCGCCTGGGATTGCTTCAATTGATTTGAAGATGCTATCTGCCAGCTTGTCACCGGCGCTCATTCCGAATACATACTTCGTGGAATCTTCGCAGTATTTCCAGACGGCAAGCGCAGCGTTTAGGTGTTCGAGCCGAATCACGTCCGCGCAGTCCAGTAAGGCATAGAGACAAGCCAGCCGCATAACTTGTGCCGTCGCCCGTGACGTTACCGATCCAAGCAATCCGCTGAAGCCGTCCGATAGCGGTTTATAGACTTTTCGCCACAGTTCGCTTGCCCGCTGATCCCGTTTCAGTTCCCTAGTATTTCGAGCGTGATCCATAGCCCGGCGAAGCCGCTGCACCGCGTCGTTTAGATCACTCTCGGATAGATTTCCGCCGTCCGGTAGATACTTCGACCGTCGAACGCATAGCCAAAGAAAGCGATTTGCAAAGCCGTTCGCCGTCTCAGTTTCCTGAAGGTTGCGGATCAATTCGGTCTCTGTAATATGTCCTACAATTGAGATATGCGCTTCGGTTGCCTTAATCGGATTCTTGGTCATAACCGATAGCCGATCCGTGTCCCACGCTTGTCGGATCACGGAAGAAAGCGTGTTCCCTTCGCGTGTGATCACCTTCAGGACGCGGGCAAATTCCGGTTCGATCACGAACGCCCGTTTGTCCCGTGCGCCTTCATCAATTATTTCGTCTTGATAGCAGGCAATCACACCGCCCTTTTCACGAATCGGCTTGCTTGCCGTTTGTTGATCCCGGACGTGATAGATCAAACCTTCACCGCTAGAAAGTCCGTTTTGGATCGCGTCTTGAAAACCTTCGTCAACTCGGACAAGCAACCGCTCAATCTCACTCCAGCTTGTCCCTTTACGTCCCGTTGCCGTCGCACCTACTAAGACCGCAAATAGCTTTGTGAAATGATTGTCCGCGCCGATCTTGAAATACGCAGCCTTACCGATCAGGCTTCCGAAGCCAGCGAGCAATTGGATCAGCAAGGCTGCGTTGTCCGCTTCCGTATGAGGTTCGATCACTCTAACGATTTCACCGGGCAAGCCGTGAAATGCCGTCTCGGATAGGACGGGAAAAAATCGCTTGCCGTGATCGTTCGATGTGTCCGCTCCAGGATCGCCTTCGTCGCCCGGATCGCGAAGCAAGGCTTCAGCGTCCGCCCGGATCGCGTCCGCATCTATTGGCTGGTAAATTGATCCATCCTTCATTTCGCCTCCAGCCGTCCGCGTAGGAATATCCGAAAATCGTTCGTGATCCGGTCGATCACGTTTAGCCGTGCAATGCGTCCTTTGTCGCGTGTCGCTGTCAGACACTCACGGCATAAGACAAGCGCCGTTGTCATCTTTGAGGCCGCGTAATGCTGGTTACACGCAAAGCAGCGGTAACACCGGATCGTTTTGCCCGGTCGCATCATTCGCTCAATGATTGACGCAACTGACTCTAAATCTGTATAATCAGAAGCAGAAAACGCCTTTGATTGCCCGTCCAGATAATCATTAGTTTTCGATTCAATGCCGAAGCGGTCGCACGCTTCGGCTTCTCTATTTTGGTTCATTGCGTCACCTCCGCGTTTCGCTGATTGCGTTCAATTAGGGCGATCAGGTCTGTTCGTCGATAGAGCAATTTTGTCGCAAGTCGGACAAACGGCAATTCGCCGCGTTTCCGCAATCGCCAAAGTGTTAAAGTTGAAAGCCGCAAGAATTGTGCAGCCTCTTTATCGGTTAGCAAGTCGCTGGTTTCTGTCATATTGATTTACTCCTAAATGAAAAAAGGATGAAAGATTAACTCTTTCATCCTTAGCCTATCGAAGTATTTCCAGCGATTTAGGCAAAAAACTAAAATTAGTTTCTTACACTTTTTTGGGGTCGTATTCGCTCAAGATCTCATTCCATTTCAGGCCGAATAACCTGCATTTATTCTTCATTAGCGATTGAACATCTTCAGAGTTTCTATCCTCGAAAACGATCAAACCTACGTCGAGCTGCGTTCGCTTTCCGCCTTCCGATTCGATACGCTTCAGGGCCTTGAAAACGTCCGAGATAAACTTGCTCTTTTCTTGTTCGAGTTCGGCTTCGGTCTTGTCGGGCCGCCCGTCCCTTTCTTCGATTGTCCTAATCGTAAAACCCGGAAGGATTTCGCGGGGTTCGGATTTGCGTTCGGGTTTTGGTTTCAGAATCTTCTTGAAAAATATCTCAAAGTTTCCCTTGATCGAGTTATAGGCATCTTCGCGTTTCTCCTTTTCCGATTCTTTGGCTCGGTATAAAGCCCAAAATAAAGGATAGATACCAAACCTAATCAGGAAGCGTGAAAGCAGTTGTTCAAAGTCTGGAACGATAGAAAATAAATCCTTGTATTCGATCCCTTTGAACGGGAATTTGAAATAGGTTTGATGTCCGGCTTGGTGAATCTCAAGATACGTTATACCTTCCCGGTCGCAAGTCACGCGGACAACAAAATTAAGGTTCAACTCTGCGAATAATTGCCTGTCGTTTTTCCAGTCCGGCAAGCCCTTGCCTTCGTATTCGCGCGAACGGCCAATGGTCACGCCTTGCCCGTCTGGAGCCGCAAAGAATGGCGAATCCTTACCTTCCGGCGTGTCCGCAAATTTCGCAATGTCCGCCGGATCAGTTCGCGTTATATCTATTTCGTATCGTTTGCTTGAAACCTTCGGCTTAGTTTTCTTAGTTGGCATTTGATTGATGTTGAATTGATAATTTTTTACGCAGTTACTGACACTTTGCGGTTGTGCGATACCCGCATTGAGCGAACCGCCGGGAAGGACCCACGATCAATTAACAAACTCGCTTGCAGCGTCCGGCATAGCGTCCGCGTGTTTGCGATTCATTGTTTCGGCAAGTGCCTGGACTATCTCCGCATCTGCGGAAGTGTAGTATTTTGCCGTTGTCTTAGTGTTCGAGTGTCCGGCGATCTTTGACGCGATAGCCAGCGGAAGGCCGTCTCTCTGCCAGCGTGTTATCGCCGAAGCCCTTAGATCGTGAAAATGCAGATCGTCGATCCCGGCGATCCGCTTTGCCGTCTGCCAGCTATGCTTAAAATCGACAACGGGAAACGGTCGGGTTTCGTCTGAAGGTGTAAACAGCCGGACGCGCTCTAATTCGCGTTTCGCTCTATCGGTCAAAGGCACAAGCCGTTCTGTTTCGGTTTTGGTGTTGCTTGCCTTTACGGTAACGATCCCGGCTTCAAGATCAATATCCTTCCAAGTGAGTTTCAATATCTCGCCGCGTCTCATTCCGGCATCAACGGCAAGCAAAATGATTGCTTTCAGATGCGGATTATTTACCGTCAATTTCGCTGTGATCGTCTCTGTCTTACCGTAATGAGTCCGAGTATAGGTAACGGCCCTTTCGCCTTCGCAAGCGGTCAAAAGCCGTTGCTGATCGCTTTCAGTTAGGATTCGAGTCCTTACGCTTTCTGCGGAAGTGACGATTGCCCTTGCACCGAAAAAGATGTCTCGAATGATCCAGCCTTTGCTAAATGCAAAACGCATCATTCGCCGCATTGCTTCAAGTTCGCGGTTTGCCGTCGCGATCTTTACGCCTTGCTTTTGTCGCCGTTGTCGATAGTCGAATAGAGATTCGGTTGTGATCTCACCAATCCGGCGTTTGCCAAAATACAGATTGAGATTTTTCAACGCGCTTCTAATGCTCGCAATGGATCGAACGCCTTCGGTCTTTACGCCGTTCTCTATCGTCGCCGGTTTGTAGAACGCCTTGCAGCAAACTTCCGTTAACCGGGCAAAGGTCATTTTTTCGCCTTCGCGGATTCCACCATGAGATTTCTTGATCTCATTAACCAATCGGTCGCGTTCGTCCTTCGCGTCACCCGATTTGTCCTTCGCCCGTTCGATCGTTCGAGTGTTGCCCGTGATCGAATCGAAATAAGACACGCGGGCCGTCCACTTGCCCTTAGACTTTCCGCTTTTCCGCTTGAATACCTTTGCCGTTATTTCCATATTTACCTCGCCCGTCCTGTCTCACCTGTTATCTCACCTAAAAATAGGTAAGAATTAGGTGAGATAGGTAATTATAAGAAATATACAGAAAGGAAGTCAATTCATAACTACCAATAAAGCAATAGGTTAAGAGAGAGTGAGAAAATGCGAGAAATGTGTGTCCGTCCGACTGTTAACCGAAGGGTTGTAAGTTCGAGTCTTACCTGCGGAGCCAATTAAATCAATCATTTACGGGCATCGTCGGGTGCCCGTTTTCTTTTGCACACACTTTTGCACACATTTCCCGAAGACAGCATTTTCCAGTGATATTTAAAATGAAGAACTATTTATCCTGCAGTAAGAAAAAGTCGGTCAAGACTTAGCCTCATTTCTGAAATGTCTGGAAATATAAGGGTGATCTTTTCACTGCCCCTGCCCGCTCTTTATGGTGAAATCAACCGCTTTCGCTACATTGCCGCGAACACGGTAGATATAAGTTCCCGGCGTTAGGCCGTCGAGTCGAATCTTTTGCTGAGCAGCCGTGGCGATCAGATTGCCGTTTGAGTCAAGCAGGTCAAAATAGATCTGCTGATCGCCGTGATTCTGATTGATCTGTGCGTCAAGCAGCGAACGACGCAGCTCGAAGGTTATTGTGACGGCCGTTTGCCCGGGATTTATCGTTCCCGAATACCGCTCGTCAAACCGGCCGCCATTTGCGTCCGGAGTCGGAGTCGGAGTTGGAGTCGGAGTCACCGTCGGGGTTGGTGTTGGCGTTGGCGTCGCCGTCGGTGTCGGAGTCACCGTCGGGGTTGGTGTTGGTGTTGGCGTCGCCGTCGGTGTCGGTGTCGGCGTCGAAGTCGGAGTTGGCGTCGGAGTTGGAGTTGGCGTTGGCCCGGCGGCGATCTCAAAATCTGAACCGGTCGCTGAGTCTGAATTCAGCAGCAATCCGCCTGAAAGCGATGAGCCGATCAGTATCTGAGACTTGGCAAGCGTCGTGGTGGATGTCGTTCCTAGCACATTCGCACCCACGGCAGAGTTTACTTTATTGAGGGCGAGCCTGATCGTGATCTCGTTTCCATTGATCTGGCCGAAATCGGCGTCACCAATCGTTTGCTGGTTCGTAGTGCCGGTCGGAAGTGTTGTTATTTTGCCGTATTTGTACGAAGTAGCTGTTTCATCGATGGAAGCCGTAACAAACACCTGAACCGCTCCAAACGAAGACTGCATTGTCCAACGCATGTTTGGCGTGCTGACAGACGCATCCGAAACCCGCAGCCGGTAAATGATCTGGTTCGCCGCCGCGTCGTACTTGAAATACCCCTCGCGAATATCCTGCGCGGTCGTACCTAGTTGGTCGTTCGCCGCGTCGACAATTTGCGGAGCATTCGGGTCGCTAATCGGGAAAAGATTTACCGGGTGAGCAACCAAAGCCAGCAACATTGCGGCGCGCACGGCATTGTGAGCATCGACATATCCGGCTCCGACGACGCGTTCTTCGTAAGGCATGGGTGTCGCCGTCTGTCTGAGAAGCGTGACCACCTCATCCGGCGTTAGCAACGGGTTGGCCTCCATAATCAAAGCGATAATCCCGCTCACCTGCGGTGTCGAAAAGCTTGTTCCCTGTGACGTTGTGTAATAAGGAAGAAACGCAGGCGGAATCGTCGAGAGATCATTCGCCCCTACAAAAACCGGCAGCGTTCCCGCGACGTTTGTCTCGCCCGGAGCCTTTGAACGCGTACTCTTGATATCGACGCCCGAACCCATGATATCCGGTCGATAATTCGGAGCTGTCGTAGGATCGGCGGGCTGTCCGGCAGTATCGCTGCCTGTTCCGTTGTCATTACCGCGGGAGGAAAACCCGGCCGGTGTTCCGAGGCCTTGCTTTTCGCCAGCCGCGACCGAGATCACCCACGGAGCTACCGAAAACGGATTGATCGCGTTCGGAACGTCGCCGTCGTTGCCGGCCGCGAATACGACCGTAATATTTCGGTCGTGCATCGTGCGGGTAGCGACATTTACCGGGTCATTTGGATCGTACGGCAGATCGGCGAGCGTCGTGCCGTAGGAGTTGTTACAGACGCGAATGTTGTAGCGAAATTGATTGACGAGAGCGTAATCCATTGCCTGAACGATCGCGTATGTCGTGAGACCAACATCGTTCCCCGCGCGGATGCCGATCAGTTTCGCCCCCGGAGCCATTCCCTGGTAAAGACCGCCCGAAGCGGTGCCCGTGCCAGCCGTAACCCCGGCCCCGAATGTTCCATGCCCGCCTTCCACATCGGATATCGGCACATTTTCAACCGGCAGGATCGGCACAAAACCGGCGGGAAGTTCAACCGGCACCTCGGCGGTCGCAAAATAAACATTTTGAATGACGTTTTGACCAAGCTGCAGATCAGGATGAGTAGCGTCAATCCCGGTGTCAACATAAGCGATGCCGATGTTTTTACCTGTAACCGGCAAACCGCTGTTGCGCGTCGTAGCTTCCAGATCGCGGACGAGGCTTTCTATGCCGGTGATCGTGCGGCCTTCTTTATCGAGGAGTCGAAACAGGCGATTCGCGTAAAGCGAACGGACGCCTGAGCGGGTTCTGAGGGCGTTCAGTTGCGTGCCGTTGATCTTTGTCAGGACGATCGGCAGTTGTGCCAGATAACGCCCGCCGGTGATGCCGAGGGATCGCAGCATTAAAAAATCTGCATTAGACGGCTGATGATCGAAAGTTATTATGACCGGCGTCAGAGCCAACGGAGATGCGGTGACCTGGCTGGTTAGCTGACCGTCAACCGAGACAGTGGCCATGATCGCATAATGCACAGCCAGCGTAAAAATTGAGGCTGCTAATAGATATTTAATTTGTTTCATCGCTTTTGTCTCCAATCGAATTCCTACTCAGATTTTTGTCCAGTTTTAGACTAAATCAACTGCCTTGAGGCATTCTTGAGCCAGACTTGAGATTGACGAACGTAAAAAAAAAGGGTGGAACCCAAACGGATTCCACCCTGCATGCGTCTATATGTACCGACGCAAATTCTCGGACAGACGTTATGGCAATGCCGATACGTTTACCGTCCTAATCGCCGGATTGACCGTAAACCTAAACAGGCCCGACAACCGCGTGGTCGTCGCATTGATGACGGATGTGCTGCCGCCGGTACGCGTTCCGCCGTTTGCATTGGGTGAACCGTTTGGCAATAGCTCGGTAACCGCAATGTTGTAGGTTGACAAGCCATTTACAAAGCCAAGTACGCGGAGAATATACGTCGTATTGGGTTGCACCGCCGACGTAACGAACTCGTTAGCTGTCGCTCCGGCCGAACTCATGAGTACCTGGCCACTTGTCGTTCTCAGCTCGAAGTCCATATCGACTGCCGTTGCCGAACTAAGGGCCGCCTCAAGGAACAAAGCGTCCGATTTGGTCGTCACCGGAATATCGTCCCAAGTGATGCCCTTGAACATCGGATTTCCCCATGTCGCACTTGTACCGCCCGTTCCGGTCGGATCGCCTGCTATTAATGCCCCTGTCCTGGTTTCGTTATAGACCGAATAGGTCACAGGTTCCGGCGGGTTCGAAGTCCCGTCGCCTCCCTGAGAGCCGGTTCCAACCGTAGAGCCGGAATAAGCATTTCCATAGATACGGGCGTCAAAGCTGAATAGCTGGGCCGCGGGATCGTTAAACTCGAGCCGTTTCGCAGCCGAAACCTGGCTGAGGGCAAGCGTTTGGTTATAGATAAACGAATTGCCCTGATCAGCATTTCTTACAGTTACCGTCGGATTTGAAATACTGACGATCTGAAACTCGACCGGCGTGTAGATAGTTCTATCAGTCGAAAACGCGCCGCGAGCATTCGTTAATCTATTATCGAAGGCCATCACGCCATTCGAAAAGCTGATGTTAGAAATGGCCGAATCAACCTGGGCCGTGAGATCCTGCCGGTTTTGCAGTGCCCGCGAATTGCCGGACAGATCGGACCAGGCGGCCTGTCCGGTCGAATTGACGCCGATCGTCCGGACAACATAATCGTTGTCGAACAAGCTGTTTAAGCCCTCAGGTGCGAAAACCTCGTGAATCGGGCCTTTGTCTTCGTAGGACAGAGCGGTTCCGTCCGCATACGCGACGTGGCGAAATCCGGTGGTCGAGGAGTCGCCGTCCGCATACACGCGTTTTCCGTTGGGCTCGCGTCTGTTCTCAAATCCGATCTTTCGCTTGAGAATTTCGTAAGCCGTGGCACCTGTTACTCCGTTCCAGCTAACGCGGACGGTGCGCGGTGTCGCTGGAGCAACCCGTACATTTGTGGGAACCGAAGGTGCTGCCTGAGTGCCGGCAAAGGGCGTTACCTGTGTGGAGATCGTGGCCTGTCCGCCGCTGACTGCCAGGGCGTTGACGCCCATCTCGTGGGCTGCGAAGATCTGTTCGATCAAAGCACGGTTTTTGCCGGGCGCGGTGGGGTCGGTCGAGTCCGATGGGTACAGCATCTGGTCGGCGACTATCATCGCGTCGCGGCATTTGACATATGTATCGGGTGCGGTTGTGCCGAGGAGATACATTGCCCCCAGGAAGTCGCGTTCGAATATGTTCGTTCCCTTGGTGATCGCTTTTCGCGGCAGCCCGTCTTTTGGCTGCGGCCGTTTGTAAGTCGTATTGTTCGGATACACGCGATTTAACATCTCGCGAATGTCCCACATGGTTGACATAAAGATCTCGCCATCGCGATGGACCTCGAAAATATAACTCCCGGCACTGCTGAGCGTGCCAAAATCCGAATATTTGAGCGTCGATCGAGCGCTTCTAATATATGCGATCGAATCGGGATAGCGGCCGCGGCTGCGGGCCAGATCGCGATAGCCTTTGGCGTTTACGACGTAATCGCCGAGGCTTGCGTTGTCGGTGATCGAGAATGCCCACATATCGGCCTGTCCCTCGTTCATGGCTCCGCCCTCAGGCGAACCTTCAAGCCCCGCGATCGGGCTGGTAATAGAGTGCATGCCTTCGTGGTAAGGAACAGTACCCTCCAAAGCCAGATCGTTGAAGTAAAACCCGTGGCCGTAAGAGGTCGGATTGACCACAACGGGTGATTTCGTGCCTGTCACTCCCTCGATAAGGGATGTCAAATTTAACGCAAAGGCGTTGTCGAGCCCAAGGACTTTTTTTGCCAAGTCCGGATCCGATGCGTTCGGCAACCTTCCGGCAGCGGCGTCAAGTGCGATAAAGATGTTTGGGATGTGAACAGTTCCCGGTAACGGGATGTTGCTGTTCGGATAATTGTCCGGAAAAGCGCCCTGCGAACCGAACGTTGTAGGATCTCCAGCCCGATGCAGATAATCTACATATTCGATCAGGTAATTTACAAAAAAGAAAGAGTTTATTTCATCCTGATGCTCGGCGGGTTCGGCAAACTGATCCTGTTCGTTTGTACGTGCCTCAAAACCCGTCGGATTATCCTGGCGAAAGAACCATGTCCCGAGTGGGGCCTGGGCGAATGGCTGCTTGGTTGCGAGAGCGTTGTTTACCAGAGCATGAGTTCCGACAAGTGTTCCCATCAGACCGCTCGTGCGATTCGAAGCGTCGAAATTACGGAGCGATACGCGTTCCTGGCCGCATGGAGCCGGTCCGAACGGGCCCTGACAGGTGCTGATGATGCTGTTATTCTTTAAATTGTCGTCGATCTGCGGATATTTTGGATAAATATCGGCCAGTTCCTGTCCGGGAGCTTGCTGAAAATCAACGAAATCCTTACGGGCGACGATTTCACCCGTTTGAGCATCTACCGACACCATATAAAGGCCAAATGGATTAGTGGAGAATTTTGCCACTTTCCAAACCAGGCGATAGCCATCCGTCGTCGGATAAACACCGAGTGCCGGCGGAAGATTGTCAACCACTGATGCCTGTTGTGCAAGATTGTCAAAGCCCACCTGCAGCAAGTTGGTGATATAGGAGGGCAGATTGACGTTGAACTGATTCAGGTCTGCATTCGCCGCGGCCCTTGCCTGATCTGCCGATATAGTCGGCTGGGTATTGACCGCGACATCCCGGAAAAACGGCCCGGACACCATAACGACTCGATTATCATGGTTGAGTACAACACCGATTCCACCGTCGGTAACCGGAATGCCGTTAAATACCTGCTGAAAGCGAATCAGAGTTCCTCCCAGCGCCTCTCGTTGGCTAAAAACACGGATAGTATTTATGTCGCTGATGCCAAAAAGGGCTGCGTTCTGACCGATGAACGCACGACCCGCTTCTTCGGGTGTTCCAGGTAACGGTTGGGATGCAAAATCGTACATTACATCCGGCGAGCCGCCAAAATCGTTCCACCGGGACGTCATATTTGGAGCATTGACGACCGATCTAAGATTATTCAATGCCTGAGTTTGGGCACTGGTTGCCTGCCTTACATTTTGCAAGCCGCGTGCGATGTTGAGATCGAAATCCGGTGCCGGTTTGGCATACATATTGGTCAACGGAGTGTTTTCCGTGCCAGATGCACCTGTAGAACCGGTCAATGGATTCCAGAGTGCGGCAATGCCCCCTCCCGAGATGATCGCAATTAGAGCTAATCTAAAAAGCGAATTCCTGTTTATTCGTTTTGCGTTGATTTTCATTTTTCCTCCGAAAGTTTCCTTTTTAATAAATTTTTGAAAGCTCGTTTCAATGCCCGTGATCTTATGTTTATACGCTTGAGGTTAGGTTGAACCGCCTGCGAGATGACTTGAGAAATGGTTGAGATGGCGGGGCCAAAGTTCGTCTACGTCAGTGCCCCGCCTCTGCCGTTCCTCCCCAGCAGAGGAACGAGTATCCTCAACTTCCCGTGCTGAACAATTGCCGGAATATGCCCAGCTTGACCGCAAATGTCGCGCGGTTGACGGTGGTCGCCGGTTCGAATCGCGGCCCTGGGATAACCAGGTATTGTCCTGGACCGATTTGGCGTACCTCGGCCGGAAATGCCTCGAAAAGTCCCAGGTTCAAAGCGACCTGAACGTAGCCGCGAAGCGAGCCCGGTATCTGAGCATTATCCGAAAGAGGGCTTCCGCCAGATGTGACGTTTGAATTGGCCAGCCCTCGAGCCTCGGCGTCGTGACCGAGCGCTTTGACCAAGGCGACTGCCAGATCGAGACGGTTGACCGTTCCTGTCGGGTTAAATGTTGTTCCCGTAAAACTCATCATGCCGGTCGGAACGAAATCGTAATCGCGAAGCGTTGAGCCCCTGGCCGTCACGCCCTCCGCGATGCGGCTGAGGTCGCCCGTTATGTCTGAAAATCTAGGTGTCGCCGCTATTGACTGCCTGAGAGGCGTGTTCAACACCAGTGATCGGGCCAAGTCTTCACGCGTAACGGTCGCATCCGGGTGGAATGTGCCGTCCGCATACGTGTCGATGAACCGGTTTTTGAGAGCAAATTCGATTGCCGGTTGCTGCGGATGTCCCTGAATGTCAGAAATGATCGGCAGTACATACCTGACCTGTGTAACCGTTCCGTCGACCGGTCCCGGCGAAGCGATCTGAACTGGCGACGCGGCTTGCTGCACCGCCGTCAGCCCGCGAGCACCGCGAACCTCGATCGTCCAGGTTCCAGCCGCGGGATTCTGAATGGTAACCTCGCGGGCTTCGCTTCCGATCACCGGATACTCGATCGCCGTCGAATAATTGACGCCGCCAGGGCTGGTAACCCGCATTCCGACGAGATTACCCGTACCTGCCTGTGCAAGGTTATCGACCCTCGCAAAGACATCCAAAACATTCATACCCGGCTGTACGGTAAATGTTGTCGCATTCGTCGAGGTCGGCCCTGAAACTTCCGGACTGAAATCGATGTGAAAGTTCTGACCCGCAGGCCGCTCTTCGCCAAAAACGGCATTGAATGTCGGATCGGAGAAATTTGCGAACGATTTCGAACGGTTATATACCTTGTCAACGGCAGCGTAAGCGTTGATATAACCCGCTCCTACTTCAAAATCCCGATAGCCGGGCATCTTGGTTGCGGTGTCGATCATTATCTGTTTGATCTCGTCGGGGTTAAGCGTCGGATCGGCATCGAGCATCAACGCGGCCACACCGGCCGAGAATGGCGTGGCCATGGACGTGCCCGAGATCTGAGTGTAAAACGGAATCATTCCGACCGGGAGTTCGGCGTCGGCATTGAGGCCGTTGGCGGTTAGATTGGTCGAGGATCGCACCGAAACAATATCGCTCGTGAAACCGTAACGGGCAAGGCTGCTTGCGAAAAAGCGGCCGTTGCCCGGCGCGGTTAGCGTCGGAGCCTCATTATCGTTCAGCGGATCGCTGTCGTTGAGCCGCTCTTCGCGGGGAAGCCCGCGTGAAGAAAAATCCGCCAGCATGCCATCTTTGGTTCCTGCCGCAACGCCGATAACCCACGGAGCCTGAGCGTACGGGCTAAGAGTGTCCTTGGCGGCTCCGTCGTTTCCACCGGCAAAAAAGACGGTTATATTGTGTTCGTATGCGTTTCGTGCGGCTACCATCAGCGGTGCGTCCGGGTTATAGTGTCCGCCCCCGAGCGGACCGTACGAATTTGTTATGACACGTATCCTGTATTGGTCCTGATGCGAAAGGCCGTATTCCCAGCCAGCGAGAGCATCGAGCACTAAAATCACCGCGCCGCCGCCGGAGCCCACGATCTTTACACCGGGAGCAACGCCAGCGTATGTACCGCCCGAGCGTGAACCGAGGCCGCCGACGATACCTGCTACGTGTGTGCCGTGTCCGACATTGTCGTTGTTTGGAACGTTTTCGATCGATAGCGACGGGGTGAAACCATTAAGCGGTACGCCGCCGACCGTTATTCCCGTGTTGCCCGTGTTGGCTGAGACCACACGCTGGGTGTTTTGAATGACCTTTGTACCGAATGGCAGATCGGCGTGTGTCGTGTCGATGCCGGTATCAATAACGAGAACAGAAAAATCACCGTTTCCCGAGACCGGCATGCCGCCGTTTCGGAGTGTGAAAGCAGCATCCGTACGGATCTTATCCACACCGGTCACTGTTCTGGCGGCATTCATGAAGTATTGGAGGCGATCATTTGACCAGACCGACCTCACGGACGGATTAGCGGCGAGCGAGCGAACCTGTCCGGCATTGAGTACCGCTCCGACCATTCCGAGTGTCTGGAATGTAACGCCCGACGTGATACCCAGTCCGCGCAGGATATTTAGATGAGTCGTGTCCAGCCCGTTTGATGTGTTGAAACTAATAATGACGACGCCGACGGAGGCGTTGTTGGCCAGGCCATTGATCTGGCTTTGCAGAGCTGGGCTTAATGTTGCCGCGTTCATCCCAATGACAAAAATGCCCGTAATAACGAGCGTAAGTGCCAAATTCGAAATGCTCCGATAGATTTGTTTGATTTTCACCGTATTATCTCCCTTCAATTTATTGAATTTTCAAAAACTGAAGCGAGAATAAATTAAGAGGTTTGAGAAATACTTGAGAGGCCGAAAGAAAAACTTGAGGCAAACTTGAGGATGACCGGCGGCGGAGCTAACAATCGTCGTTGTCAGACTAACAATCGTCATTGTCGGGCTAACAATCGCTATTGTCAGACTAACAATCGTCATTGTCATGCGAACAATCGTCATTGTCGGCCTGACATCCGGCGTTGTCAGGCAAAAAATGGCTTTTGTTAAGAAGAAAGCAGTTGCGGTTGGGGTACTTGCCCGGCGTTCGTTACTGTGAATCCGTAGTAAAGAGCTTTTACCACGAAGGCACAAAGGACACAAAGACTTTTTTCAATTTGTTTTCTTACCTTTGTGTCCTTTGTGCCTTTGTGGTGAATCTTACTCCAAACCCTAACCCATCAATTCTTGAAACAATTTGCGGGTTTCGGCGGCAGGTTCGACTCCCAGATCCTTTTTTAGAAGAACTTGAAGATCATCAAAATGTTTCTTTACGGCGCCGGGCTTGGATTGAGCGGCAAAAACTTTCAGCATTAGGCGATGGATGTCTTCGCGAAATGGATCGTCCTTCAGTACCTGATTCCCATATTTCAAAGCGCTCGACCATCGTTTTTCGGCAAATGAGAGTTTTGCGAGAGCTGCCAGCACGCGGCCAAACTGCTCGGTGTAGAAACCACGACGTTCCTCGGCCCAGCTCTCATACACGCCTGACATAAATTCGCCGCGATAGAGTGCATAAGCCGCATCGAGCGATTGGCGCAACGTTTTCGCGTCCTTTTCCCGTTTGGCGACCTCGGCTTCGGCTATAAGGCGTTCAAAATCCTCGGAATCGATCGAGTACGACATCTCGGGGTTGAGTTGATACGCGCCGTCACGAAAAACGAGGAAATTTTGCTTGAATGTCTGGCGGCTATTCAAGGCCTTTCGGATATGGGAGATTGTCGGATGAAAATTCTTTTCTACCGTCTCAAGATCTTCGTCGGGCCAAAAGGCATCGATCAGGACGTCCTTTCCGACACGGCGGTGCCTGCTGGTTGCGATGTAGCAAAAAATGTCACGGGATCGACGCGTCGTCCACGCATCAGCGGCAAAAGGCCTCGCTGGATCGCGGAATATTTCGACATGTCCCAAAACATTGATCGTGAGGTCGGTTATCGACGCGGAGATCTCGGAAACAATGATCGGTGCCGCCGGAGATGCAGATTTAGCCGCACCCAATTCTTCGCACAGATCGGGTGGAAGTTTTTCCATGATGTCTTCATGCCCAAATATGCCGAGATTTTTGCGAATCTCATTTTTGAGCCAGTATTCGTAATCAAACCTTGCCGAAAGATCCAGAACCCGCTGCATGGGCGCTGCCATTTCCTTCGTCATATCTAATGCGTAGAATGTTTCGGCAAGAAGCATAGACGCAAGAGCCTCGTCGTAATAGTGATTTTGACTGTGAAAAAATGTGAGTAATTCCAGTATTCGGGCCGGCAAGCCTTCGGTTTTCCCCTCGGCCAGATCTACCCGGCACAAACAAAGGCGAGCCGTATTCAACGCGAATTCATTGTTTTGCTTGAGTCTTGATTCGACAAGGCTCTCTAACAGACCGCGGGCCTTGGCCGGGTCGCCCCGTAAAAGATAAAACTTGGCACGCTCTTCCGTTAGTTCACGTGTCGCAAGATCTATGCCGGCGTCGTCGTATGCAATTAACGCACGTTCGTAAAATTCTGAAGCGTGGGCAAAATCCTGTCTTTCACGATAAAAATTGGCGTACGTCTCAAATATCTCGGGCAGCAAAGATCGGAGATTAAATAATTGACATAGTTCGAGCGCCCGTTCGAGATGTGTTTCTGTTTTTTCAAACTCTCCTCGGTATAAATGCAGCCGGGCGACATTTAAATGCCCGATTGCCTCCTGCGGCAATTGTTTGTCGGGTTGGCCCTCACGAAATATCCGATTGAACCACCGAAGGGCTTCGCCAAAATCACCCCGAAATCCGGGGGCAAGCGCCAGATTGTGAGCGATCAGGCGGATATATTGTTCGTTTGATTGTGCTTCGGCTAATTCCAAAGCGACACGGAACTGTTGCTCAGCCTCATTCCAGTTTCCTTCGACGATCAGACATAAGCCACGCGTATTCAAACATTTTAGATAGGTTTCGGAATTCTGCGGCACTAGGCGTTCGGCATCTTCCAAAAGTTTTAATGCCTCATGTGTTTTCGCCTTACGCCGTGCCAGGCTTGCGAGCGAATGTAGTGCCTCGGCCTCGCCAAATGCGTCTTTTTTCTCATGAAAAAGCTTCACGGCTCCATGCAGAAGATGCGATGATTTGTCTGTTTCGCCCTGAAGACGCGCAATTTCGGCTTTATGAAGCAACGAACGCGGAAATCGTTCCAGGAATTCAATCGGGACCTTTTCGGCGAAGATTCCGAGCGAGGTTATCGCTCCGGCCGCGATCCACTCGTTTCCTCGTTCCGCGATCACCTGAGCGGCGCGCTCGAAATTTTCCGCATCGAGAAGAAACGGAAGAGCCAGCTCCCCCTGTTTGTTTTGAAGAAAGGCCTCGGCGATACGATTTCGCTCATCGGCGACACGGGCCTGCCCGATCTCCGACCGCAGCCGACGCTGCAGAAAATCACGGAATAGCGGGTGAAAGCGGTACTCTTCAGACGCAACGCCATCGCCGGCAACAGTTAAAAATACATTTTTCTGTGCTAGTTCCGGCAGAGCTGCTGAGCAACGCATGTCCGGAAATAATAAGCTGCATTGCTGAAGGGGCAGCGATTCGGGCAAAGAGAGATACAGCAAGATTTTTTGGGTCTCATTGTCTTCACGCGAAAAGACTTCTTCGGCGAAATAGTCGAAAATGTCCTTTTCCGATCGCTGAAGGATCTCCGTCAGATCGAGCGTTGGGGCAGCATTATCTGCGCCGATTTCTTTTTCCGCCACTTGGCGCACGAGTTGAAGGGCGGTGATCCAGCCGTGGGTTCGCGTGCGGTATTCGGCTATCTCGTTGTCCTTGAGTTCAACATTCAAGGTTTTTAGAAAAAGTTCTCTAACCTCGTCATCCGTAAATAACAGATCGTCGCGTGTGATAACCAGGGCGGCTGATTGCGTGCGGCGACGCATTATTGCCAGCGGTGGCAGATCGCGGGTGGTGATTATCAAATGCAAATGCTCGGACGAATACTGCAATATACGATCGACTATTTTATGGACGATAGTATCCGTCCCGATATGGTGATAATCATCGAGAACCAGGATGAACGGCTGTTCGATGGATCGAAGTATCTCGTTTATAAGCAGATCGGCGGCACGCTCAGGAAAAAGGAGCAGTTCCTCATTCGCCTCAGAAAGATAAGGGAACAGAGCATCACCAAAATCAGGCTCAATATTCTTTATTCCCTGAGCAACATAGTTGAGGAAAACAATCGGATCGGCGTCGGTATGATCGAGTTGATACCAAACCGAAGGGCGCGCGCTATCGCGAAGGAAATCCGCAATTAGCGTAGTCTTTCCGCAACCGGCGTCGGCGGCAACCAAAGTAACCGGAGCACCTAAATTTGCCTTCAGCGTCTCGGTAAGACGCGGACGTTTGAGAAGCTCAGATACAGGGCGTGGCGGGAGCAATTTAGTCCTGAGAAAGAAATTTGATTGTTGCATGCTGCCACAAAAAAGAAGGGATGCGGGAATTATTATGGCATATCTCTAAAGGTTAAACGAGCAAGACAGTACCCATCCAGGCGCGAAACAAATTGTACTGATTGACATTATAAGTGCGTGGAAATTGTTGAAAAATCCTCCGCAAATTGCAATAGTTTTGAAATGCGCCCGAAACACTGCCGGTGAGCTTTCTGGGCTAAAAAAGCCGAAAGACCCATACCATCAAACAAGGCTTCCGTTTCGGGAAGCGTGAAGGCAAGAACCTTTTCGTCTAAAACATTCAGCATTTGTTTTGAGCGTAAACGCCATAACGGGCTCGGCGGCTTACTTCTGCACAGCAATAACAAATGAGTTTCGGCCGGTAGTGAATAAAGCAGCAGATGGAAAAAATCGCCAAACCACGCTGCGTCAAAAATATGATGGATGTCGTCCAGGACGATCAAGGAAGATTCTCCTGTCGGAATAGTGTCTGTATGGAAAAAATGTTTGAGCATTAGACGCGAAATTTCGTTTTTGGAAGCATCTTTTTCATACACATTAGCGTCGGCACTAATAAGGGAGCCGCATTCGGTTCCAGACAAACTCGCCGAGAAATACTGCGAAAATGCAGGCCATTCTATATCCGTCGATTCGACTGAATACCATGACACATTTTCGTAAAGCGAGGCAAAGCTCGCCGCTAATGCCGTTTTGCCGGTGCCGGCCCGACCCGAGACCAAGGTTGCGGGAAATTGATCTTGTGACTTTCTCAAAAGGGCAGATATCCGGGGCCGCTCAATGATCTTTTCGATATTTGGTATTTTCAGCTTTTCGCGCAAAAGATGAAATTCTTCCCTGGCGGGTTCGCATGCCTGATGCGAGTCACAACCACTAAAATCAATAGGTTCAGCCGCCCCATTCGGCGGACAACTATTATGGAGGGAAAAGGTCATCATCATAACACCTGAAAATTACATCGCAAACCTTGAGAAAAACTTGAAAAATGTTTCAAATTTCTACTCTAACGAAAAAATATCACTAAAAACTCAAGTTTTTCTCAACCGCCCTTACATAAAATGTATGCCAGATTGAAGGTTTCGATTTTCTCTTCCCAAAATGTTTTTGACTCAGCAATAAAAGGAGTAAAAAGATGAAAAAGATCATTGTATGCAGCGGCCTTATACTAATATTTGGCGTTTATGGCTTCGGCCAAAAGCAAAAACAACAATCGGGCATGGACGATGGCGCAAGCGGAAGCAAGCGTTCGCCTGATAGACGCGTCGCTCTCGCTTCCGGGACAAGAATTGACGGACAGCTTCAGAGTATGATTGATGTTAAGAAATCACAAGTTGGCGATCAGGTCATATTGAAAACAACCAAATCCATTAAGCAGAACGGCGAAATCGTGGTTCCAAAAGGGTCGAATTTAGTCGGCAGAATTACCGAAGTTCAGACGAAGTCAAAATCGAATGCGTCGTCAAAGTTCGGCATGGTCTTTGACCGGATAGAAGGCAAGGATTTGGCGGTGCCAATAAGTGCGTCGGTTGTGTCAATCACGAATGCAACCGCCAACGGCCGGCTTGGCGACACTGCGGATGCAGACGTCTTTGGATCATCAAGTACATCGGCTGCGGCATCCAGTGGCAGTTCGTCCGGCGGCGGTTTACTTGGAGGTGTTACCAATACGGCTGGCGGCGTTTTAAATACAACCACGCAAACTGCCGGAAACATCACTAATACTGTTGGGCAGACGGCGGTCAATACGACCGGGTCGTTGGGGCAAACTATTAACGGCATTCAAATCTCTAACGCCGTCAATGGTTCTCTGCAATCGGGTACAACCCTTTCGTCGGCAGACAAAAATATTAGATTGGAAAAGGGCGTAATTATTCAGTTGCAACTGAACAATTCGGTTCGAACGCAATAAAGAGTTTTGCGGACAGGGGAGCCGTGTAGTAAAATCGGGGCATTGCCCACCAATAGGAAGTGACTGTATTTTTACATTTCACTTTGGGATAAGGACGAGATGCTCTGAAAATTCCGTCAACCGAGTCGCTTAGTTTGCAAGATCGAATCTTGATTTTAATGAAAAAAGCTATCTGTCTTATTATCCTGCTCAATTTTGCGGCTAGTTCGGCGCTAGCCGGCATTGATTTCGTGCGTTCAAGCGGTATTACCCTTACCGGGGCCGATGGTATTCGATACATCGGCGTTTCGGGCATAGCGCTGACAGGAGCGGATGGCTTACTAAATTACAACACAAACGGAATCACACTTACCGGAGCCGATGGAATCACGCTTACCGGTGCTGACGGCGTCAGATCGGCAGGCCCGAGCGGCGTAACATACAGCGGCCCGAACGGAATAACGCTAACGGGCGCCGACGGGATCACGTTGACGGGTGCAGACGGGATCACACTTACCGGTGCCGACGGAATTACCCTGACAGGAGCTGATGGAACACAATACCGGGCGGATTCGATCTTGGTTCGCCGACCCGACGGCATTACTTTAACAAGAGCCAACGGCATTACATTGACCGGTGCTGACGGCATTACGTTGACCGGTGCGGACGGTATCGTCCGCACGGCATTTGACGGCATAACACTGACGAGGGCCGAAGGGATTACGCTGACCGGGGCGGACGGAATTACGCTGACAGGAGCGGATGGGATCACGCTGACCGGGGCGGACGGCGTGACAGGATTCGGACCAACCGGTGCGATTTTTGACTTGCCTAACCCATCGGGCATTACGCTTACCGGTGCGGATGGAATAGTAACGAACCGGGCGCAGGGCATAACGCTTACCGGTGCTGACGGCATCAGGCTTTTAGGTCTGGACGGCATCACTCTGCCAGGCGCCGATGAGCAAACGGGACTTCAGGGATTGGATCCGGAACTTGCGATCACTCTCAATGGAGCTACGGACGACAGCAGCATTAACGCCGTGGTGGTCTATCACCGGGCCGTAACTGACTCGGACACGGCGCAGCTCACGCAGATCGGCATTCTTGGCGGGACGCGATTTCGGCGGCTGCCGATGATCTACGTGACGGCCACCCGGCAACAACTCGCAGCGGTTTCGCATCTGGCGACCGTCCGTTCAATATATGGCAACCGAACGTTAAATTTCGATTCGGATCCCTATTTTAATATCGCCGGTGCCCAACGTGTCCCTTTAGATAATGATCTCACGACGGCCAATAGGGGGTTGCCGGTAACTGGTCGAAACGTGACTGTTGCGGTCCTCGATACGGGTATCAACGCCATGCATCCGGATCTTTCGGGACGCGTGGTGCAAAACGTCCGGCTCCTGGATACGCAAAGCATACCGGGAAGTTTTGTTAATCCGGTGCCGATCGAAAATCTGGCTAATTCTGATTTTACTGCGGGTCACGGAACTTTTGTCGCAGGTGTGATCGCCGGGAGCGGGACAAGCTCAGGCGGCAGGTTCAACGGCGTCGCTCCGGGAGCAAGGCTCCTCGGCCTGAGCGCGGGTGACGTTAATCTAACCAATGTCCTTTCGGGCTTCGATTACTTGCTTGATAGGGGGGCCACATACAATGTCCGAGTCGTGAATTGTAGTTTTTCGGCCAATACCGTCTTTGACTATAACGACCCGGTTAACATCGCAACCAAGATGTTGAGCGACGCGGGGGTTAGCGTGGTTTTCTCGGCCGGAAATGCCGGAGCGGGCAACGGAACTCTTAATCCTTATGCCGAGGCCCCGTGGGTTGTCAGCGTGGGGGCAACGGACGAAGCGGGACGACTGGCATCATTTTCGTCGCGTGGAAATTTTGGCGACACATTACAGCACCCGACACTAGTTGCACCCGGCGTTAATATAGTTAGTTTGCGAAGCCCGAGCGGAATTACAGGCATTACCGGTGCCGGCGGCGCCGACACGCAGCGGCTCACACCGATGGAGATGACATATTACACGACGGCTAGCGGCACTTCATTTTCGGCTCCCCAAACGGCGGCGGCGATCGCATTGATGCTCGAAGCGAACCCCGCACTGACTCCTGCGAAAATCAAAGACATCATAAGCCGTACGGCCACGCCGATGCCTAAGTATTTTTACCACGAGACTGGCGCGGGAATGCTCAACAGCTACGCCGCAGTGCTGGAAGCGGCATTTCCAAACCGCCGGATGGGTATTTTTCGTTCAACAGTTTCACGAAATCGAGTTCGTTTCCTTACATCGACCGCTCAAACTTTCACCGCGTTAGTGAATCCGGGAATCACTGCCAATGTAAACATCCCGGTTCCCGCCGATACTGTCCAGGCCGGAGTCGCCGTATCATGGCATCTCAGCCCAAATGACTTCGGGCTAAGGCTGTTTAATTCTGCTAACAGTTTGGTCGGCGAATCGAACCACTTGAACCTTCCCGGTCTTACGGGCCTCCGTGAAAAGGTGGTGCTTCGATCTCCTCAAAGTCAGACATTTCATGCCGCGATCCAGAATACGACCGGGCTCGGAACTACGCAGAATGTCTATGGTACTGTCGAATTGACGCGAGTCGAGTATCCCGTGCTTAATGATCTTGCGGTACTCCCCTCCGCCGATTTAGCAGAAATCGAGCTTAGCCTGCTGACGAACGTAATGCTGCCCGAAGGTCGGAAGTTCAGACCCGGATCTGCCGTCTCACGATTTGAGCTTGCCGAGTCGTTTGTTCGGGCCGGGGTCGTTCCGCAGTACATGGCTTCGAGTTCGATGTATACCGATGTTCGTGACCTTGAAACCCGCAATGCCGTTGAGAGCGTTCAGTCGAATCCCTCGGGAAGACTCTTTTATGATGCGGCTCCAGGCGGGCTGTTTTATCCCAATTATCAGGCAACCCGACTGGTCGCCGCGGTAGCTTTTGTTAAGGCCGCAGGGCTCGATGGTTCAGCTTCAAATGCAGTTCTCCCGGTGTCGGTAGTGGATGCCTCGTCTATACCATCTGCATGGCGCGGTTATGTGGCCGTGGCTTTGCAAAATGGTTTTCTCCGACTCGACGGAAACCGGTTCAATCCGACGCGTCCGGTTTCACGGATAGAACTTGCAATTGCCCTCAACCTGGTCGTAAACAATTAACGTCATACATCAAATCGTGCAAAATCGGAAAAATCCGCATAATACGACAAACCCCGCAAAATAGCATTTAAATCATTGCTGGAACGCGCTAGCGTGGAAGGTCGTATGAGATATGACCCTTCCAAAACACAAAAGATTGAAGATTGCCGCGAGTTGTATTTGAAATACGAGGGAGAGCATCATGATCTGATCGAGAAGGAAATGCGCCGATTGGGGCATCACGATTTTCACCGGCGGAGTTTGTACAGGCGTTTCGAACGCGGCCGCTGCCGGTCGGGGTGGATCGAGCGGTATGGGTGGAACCGGGTTTAAAGGATTATTCCACCGCAGAGACGCTGAGACGCAGAGAGGAAGAAGAAAAGGAAAGCAGGAAATTAGACACGGATGAACACGGATTGTAACAGATCAACACTGATCTGAAATTTATAGATGGCTCGGATCCGTGCAAATCCGTTTTTTTCCGCGAAAATCTGTGTCAAAAAATTCTTCCTCCGCGTCACGGCGACTCCGCGGTTCAAACACCCTCATATCCCGAGGCCGCCACGTTTGTTTCAGATTTTGACGAGTTTCAGGAATGGCTCAAGCTCGTGTCGCCGTCGATGACCTGGACGTGGAAACATCAGGTCTACATTTACAAACGCCTTCGACGCGTGACCGAACGGTGATTGTAACGGCTGATGATCTTCGAAACATTGGGCTGATCAGGCCAAATATTATTTTTCTTAATCCGTGTCTATCTGTGTTAATCCGCTGTTAATTTGCCTCAGCTTTTTTGATGACCGGGTTGTTTGGATTTACTTTTTTCAGCCGTTCGAGCGTTTTGACCAGGGTGTCCTTGTCGCCGTTTTCGGTATAGGCGAGGGCCAGGTTTTGGAGGGTGATCTCGTGGTTGGGGTCGATGGCGAGCGAGGTTTTATATTCTTTGATCGCGCGGTCGATGTCGCGGGGGTCGCGGAGGAAAAATGTTAAGCCCAGATCGGTGCGGACGTTTATGTCATTCGGATTTTTTTGCAATGCCGCCAGATACCATTTTTCGGCCTGATCGTATTTTTCACCGTCAAAATATGCATTGCCGGCCTTGATGAGCGGTTCCGTTTCGCCGGGCTTTAGCTTGATCGCTATTTCGTAGAATTTTGCTGCGTCCTCGTAACGCTGGATCTGGTAATAAAGATCGGCGGCGGTCATTTGAGCCTCATAGTTTTGCGGCTGCTGCGTAGCTTTGTCGATCGCCGCGGTCACTTGCGCCTGCGGCGCTCCGGACGACGGCTGGTCGGCTCCGGTCGTGCCAATGGGGGGATGATCGGCGGGAAGATTAGGATTGCTGGACGGAGCGGTGGTCGAACCGACGGGAGCCTGGGCGATCTGTCCGGCTGCGGAACGGTTAAGACTGTTGGCTCCCATAAACCCAATGACGAGGCCCACGACAAGCCCGAACACGCCAAACATAATGCTTTCTTTCTTCATACAAAGATTTTGCCACAGATTTCACGGATGGACACGGATAGGATTTGGCTTTTGCTTTATCCGTAAAATCTGTGTTCATCCGTGGCCAATTTTCTATTTGATAGTAATACCTATCGACTCCAAAAATCTATTCGGCCGCTCACCGCCGATCAGGGCGAAGATGTAATCGTTGGGAATGGTTTCGAGTTCCTGCTTTGTTTTGACGTCTTCGAGCACCACTTCATGCTCGCGCATTTCCTTGATGCCGACGCCAAATCGCAGATCGAGCAGGCCGTCTTCGGCACATTGATACATCTGAAATTTATTGCCAAATTTAACGGTCGGCGCCAAATAATCACGGACAAGCACCGTTACCTTGTTCATGTCCTCGGGTTTTCTGGGCGTGATCGCGGCACCGTCACGAACGGCGATCAGATCGACCGCAGCCTCGACGGCGACGTTGCCGCCGCCAACGACGACGAGGTGACGCCCTCGAAATTTCATCGGTTCCGAAAGGCCGTAAATTACCTTTTGCTCCTCTACGCCATCGATAACTGTTTTCAAATCTTCGTTCGGCAAACGGAGCTTATTAGGGGCACCCAAAAGGCCGATCGCGATGATCACGCGTCTTGCAGCATACGTCTGCGGTGTTTCCTCTTTGCCGCGTTTTGTGTTGACGATAAAATAATCGCCGTCCTCGGCACGGGTCACAGACGAACAGATCTCATCTTCGTTGATCACAACGCCTTTTTCCGTAAGGCTGTTCAGCCATACATCGAGGATGTTTTCCCGTTGGTCGCCGGGTATCTTGGTTTTGAGTTGGTCGGCGATGTCGTCACTAAAACCGGCAAGAAGATTGTCGCGGTCAGGCATAAAATGCTTGCCAAAGAGCGCGGCCCAATCGCCCGATCCTTTGGACCTCAAATAGGTGGCAATGCGCTTTTTCAACTCCTTCTCTATCTTTTCAAACAACTTCTGCGAAAGCTCGCCGTGCAGGGCACTCGGAATATTGTCGATCAGGCGCTGATGAAGCGCGGGTGTTTGTTCTTTGACAACGGATTTAAGATCGTCGCCGAGAGCGTCAAAAATGGGCTGATTATCGTCCGCCTCGCCGCCGCCGTATTTTGCTTTCGACAGCCCCAAACCCATGACCGGAATGCCGCCGAGCCAGTCGTTGGTATCGGGCTTGAAAAAGATGTATTTGCCTTTCGGGTACCGGTCGATGGTCGAGAGAATTTTGCCTCGCTCGATCCCGATATAACGCAAATTGGCTATCCTGGCCTCGGCCGCCGCAGACGCACCGCCGGGGCCGATGCCGATGATCGCTACGTCGTAAGCGGCCTTTGGCTCAGGCGGGGCCGCTCTCAATTCGTCGACGATCCGCGCGATCACATCCGCTCCCTCACGGACGGCGTTCTTGATAAGCGGCACGCCGGAAACATCGCCGATTATGTAGCAGCCCGGCACGTTTGTCTGAAAGGTCGCACCGTCGCGCGTCGGCGTCGGCATCGAGCGGATGTCCTTGGTCGTGTTGATGATGATGCAGGCTTTCGGATTAACGGGACACTCGGCCTGACAGGCGGTGTCCTCCATGCACAGGTCGGGGGCAACGGCGGCCGCCGTGCCATCAACAATTGCGAGCACGTCGTGTGGACACGCATCGACACAGGCTTGACAGCCGATGCAGCGTTCGGGGAAAATTACCGGGTGCGGATAGACGGGGCCGCGATATTTGTCGAGGCCGAGTTCTTTAAGTTCTGTTCCGCTGAGAACACGGATATTCGGCGGCGGCGAGGCCTTTTTATCCCGCGAACCGAACAGGCCGAATGCCCGTGCCGAATCGCCGACAAGGACGAGAAAACCAAGCCCGGAAACGACCACCGCAATACTCGCCCAGCCGATCCACGACAGCCCGCCGTACATCGCGGGCGCCGCCGAGGCCGAGGCCTGATTCAGCCAGATCAGCAAGGTAAGCACCAGAAGACAAATGATGATATAGGTCGGTTTCATTTTTCCTTAAGACGTTCGATTTGCGCGGCGACCGCATCGTTTCTGCGTTTCAGAGATTCCGCAGACAGAAATTCGCTCCAGCGCGTGCCGCTGTAAGCGTGCTGGACATGGCACGAAATGCAATTTACCTGGCTGCCCGCAAATCTCGCGTCGCGTTTTTCATCACCAGGCGTGTTCGTGTGGCATGCAGCACATGTCTGTCGGGGCGTAACCCGATCAACTGGCGAGAAACTATTGTGGCACGTCGAACAAGAGACAAGTCCAAATTTATCAGCCTTTAACCCTGGCGGTGATACGAGACGCGCCACGTGAACAGAGTGAAAATGACGGCTCAGTCGTGCCTGTTCGTCTTTATCACCGGTCGCAGGTGAATTTATCTCCGGAATTGCGTCCGCCACCTCGCGATAGACGCCTTTCCATGTCCACACGCCATTATTTACCGGATAACCGTACGAGCCGCCGTGGGCGGTGCGGACGGATTTCCCATTATAAACCTTGTTGTTGCTGTCGTTATGACACGCCGCGCAAGCGGCAATTGCCGTGGCGGTGAGCTGATATTCGGCGCCTTGATGCTCTTTATGACATACCGTGCAGGTTATACCGGCTTCCTGATGAGCTTTCGTGTTCGAGGAGTGAAACTGCTCGGCCGTGTGGCAGCGGATGCAGGCGTTTTCGATCGGCTGATTCATCGTATGGCAGGTCGTGCATGAATTTCCGTTTTCGGCAGCGGCGATCGGGCTGCCCTCAATTTTTGATGAGTGCGGGTTTGAAAGCGGCTTTGGCTCGTACACTTGGGGGTAACGAAAGTAGGCCAATGCCGCAATGGCTCCGACAATAAGAAATGCCCAAATAAATAAGCCGATCTGCCACGGCTTACGTAGATCACCGGTCGGTCTCCAGTTGAACATTGCTTTGCCCGGTATCGGCGTTTCGGTTGGCCTTAATCTGGTTCCCCAGTCTTCTTTTTCGCGGGTGCGTTTTTCCCAAAACACATCCAGCACGCCGCCCGATTCAGCCTCATGTCGGTCAGCGGGTTTCGCCACAACGTCTTTTTGGCTGAGAGCGCTGCCTGTCACCGCGCTCTGCACCGTCAGCAATAAAGCATCGCTTATACGTTCAACGTCAATTGCAAACGGCCCGATCTGTATCGTGTCGCCGTCGGCCAAAACGTCGCTTTTCTGAGGCCCGAGCGATCTGCCATTCAGCGTGATCGGGTTTGAGGTGGAGAGGTTTACGAGTGTGAAATTGGAATCGGCAAAGTTGATGCCGGCATGGATGCGTGAGACGGCCTTGTGGTCGAGTTGGATGTCACAACTTGCCAGGCGGCCGATAAGGATCGACTCGTCATCGATGTCCCTGGGTGGAACCGAGGCGTCGGCAAACGCGATCACAAATTTTCGAAAATCAAGATTCATCCCGTTAATTTAGAGACCTAACGCACATTAAAATAAACGACCTGTGCGATGTGAACGGCCATCAGGATCAACATCAGCGATGTGAACAAAACATGCGGCGCGACCCACAATTTGAGCAGCCGATGCAGATATAGCAGCGCATCAACGCGGCGAAGCGTGGCGGCATTTTCAACGGCTTCCATCAGGCGGGCGTCTTCGTTACGAGACATTCCCTCGGCCGATATATTGAATTCCTGCCGCGCCGAGGCCAACATTTCGGGCAGGTCTTCTTTTCGGATATATTGCCGCAGAAGATAACCGAGGCCGAGGAAACGGCGGCGTACTTTTCGCTCGATAAGAAGTTTAAGCTCGGGATTCTCGGTCTGTTCGACTGCCAATATAAGTTCCACACGCAATTCCTCACGGCGGGCCTCGAGATCCTCCACGAGCAGAGGCTCGCGCTCGATCCTGGTCATAAAACGCGGCACAATAATGTAACAAACAGCACCGAAAATACCTGAAAAAATGACCATATCGAACGAGATCATCAGGCATGTCGTCAGCAATCCGCCGGAGCTTGCACCGCCGTGAACAAGCAGTAGAATGCCGGCCAATATACCCAAATAAATGTGTGACAGCATCCAATAACGCAGTGCTCCCGCCCGCCGCCGATAAACCTTCTTCCTGAACGGATATGCCATCACCCACGCGATGCTCGCAAGTCCGGTCAAACCGGTCAGCCAACGCATCGTCACCCAAGTGCCGGGGCTAAGGGCAATGTCCTGCGAGAATTTGTACGTTGCCCAAACCGCAAGGCCGCCAAAGATCACAACGATCAGCGTTCCGAGAATATGCCAGATCCGCGACCACAGATCGAATTTATGGATGTTCTCGCCGATCGCGTGGGTCTTGCTTCGTTGTATGAGGCCGATAGTCGCGTTTACCTCGTCAAAATACTCACGCGGATTTACGCGAACCAAGGCTCCCGTAGGACAGTTTTCTTCGCACGAATACGCTGCCTCTTTAGCTCCGGGTGGATTCAGCCCCGTGTCTTTGCAGAGATTGCACTTAATGGCAAGCAGGTTTTCTGTCTGCGTGACCGGCTGAGGTATCTTGTCTTCGCGCAGCGAGAAGGGCGACAGCAACTTCGCAAGACGGCTTTCATCCGCACCATTATTCGCACCGGGTCGGGCGATCATCGAGATGGCGTTGTATGGACACTGCGTCGCGCAATCGCCGCAGCCGATGCAGGTTATCGGGTTGATATCGATCTCGCCATTAGGAAAGCGGGCGATCGCTCCGGTCGGACACCCGGTCAGGCATTCGGCGTCCTGGCAGTGCATGCAAACCGAAGGCACCAGAATGCTCTGCGTCGCAGGTTTGTTTGCTTTGAACGGACGCTCGATGTGGATGCCGCGGCGGACAAGCCGTGAATGGCCATGGACTTTGTGACAGGCGAGCGAGCAATTGCCGCAGCGGATGCATTTCGCCATGTCCATTACGAGAAGATTTACGCCATCGACCACGCCGGTCTCGATCTCTTTGGTGGTGGCCGTAACGACGCGATTATCCTCCGGATGCAGCGGAATTTCCGAGTCGTCAGAGCCGGACGACGACCTCAAAAATGGCAAAACCGCAGTACTCATTTCCTTGTCGTCGCGAAGGCGTGTAATAGCAACCTCAAGAACCTCGGCTCGTCCCCGAACAGTGGCGGTGTATTTCCAGACGCCGGGTTTGTCAACCGCTTCCAGTCCGAGACAGCTTCCGCCGCCGAGAAAATCCAAGCCGATGGATTTATCCGTCTCGACCAAAATGTCGGCGGCTTTGGGGTTGAACTCGACACCGCTAACTCGCTGGATCCAACCGTTGCGGACATAGACGACGCGATTTATCGGGTCGCCTTCACGAAACAGGACATGATCCTTTTCATAGACGGCAAAGCGGGTGGCGTCGTTCAGGCGTTTCAACATATCGGCGCCTAGATCTACATTAGTAAAATCTTTAAATTCGTTCAGCGTCAGCGAGAGACCGTAGGCGCGATAATTGCGGTCGAGAGATTGGCCAAATTTCGGAAGTTTGCGTAAGAGCCGTATTGCGGGTCGCGTGAATTCCAATACAAGCGCGCTTTCATCGCCCGCTGCGACCGAGACGGTCGCGGTTCGCGGCGTTCCCGAAAGGAGTGCCATCTCGCCGAAAGAATTCCCGGCTGGTATGTCACCGACCTTTTTCCGGGTGCCGTCTTGTTCGGTTATTGAGGCTTCGAGCGTGCCGTTGACCAGGATGTAGAAAATGCTGCTTTCCCAAGTGTCTTCGAGAACGATGGTTTCTGCGGGCTGAAATTCGAGCAGGCGCGCATAGGGCCCGACCTGTTTTCCGCGATAGCTGCGGCCAAACAGGATGATGTCCATATCGAGCTCATTTCGAAATTCGCCGTTAGAAGCTCGGGCGACAAGTTCAGATACGATCTCAACATCGCGAAATGCCTCTATCATTCGCGAGTGGTTTTCTATTACACGCGGCATCTTATCTCAATTCGGTTAAAGGTAAGTGAAGGTCAACCAAAACGCGACCAAAGCACAAAAGCAGCCAGGGCCACAACAATAAGCAAAATAAGCAAAAGCAAAACAGCAACGCCGCCGATAATGATCCATTTGCGCTTGCTGCTTGCGGCCGACTTTACCGGTTCCAAAGCCGGTTGAACCACGGGCTGCACCGCCGGCTGGAGCACCTGCTGAACCGCGGGCCTGATCACCGGCTGCACGACCGGCAGAGGAAACTCGGCGGGCTTATCCGGCGCGTCCGAAATATTAAGCCCCATGTCCGACAGCATCTGGTTGTACATGGTATTGCCCAGCTGCATCGTGCCTTCCATGTTGTCAAATACAGACGGCTCTTTCCGCTTTTCCTCTTCGACAAAAGCGTGACCGCAACTAGGGCAAAACGCCTTAGCCTCGTCAACCATTTCACTGCATTTGTCACACTGCCGCAGGCTCATGTTCTAATTCTTTTTGTGACAAATTGTGCAATCCTTTGACGTGGCAAACCCCGGTCTTGATTTCAGTTCGGGACGGGCCTTAAAGGCCGCGTCGTGACATCCGTTGCAGTTAATATGGTATGCGATCTCGTTTGTCATGTCTTTCCCGTTCGCCGCAGGCATTGTCTTTCCGTCCGGCACATTTCCATCCTGAAAGTGGCACGCCCGGCAATCATTCACTTTTTGAGGCGAAGATTTGTAAACAGCCAATGTAAGCGTCACATCGCGTTCCGATGTTACGTCAGGCGGTTTTAACGCAGATTTTGGCTGATCGGTGTGATGGCATTGGACACATCCCATGACAGATTTGCCATCCGGGCTGTACATTTTGAAAGCGTGGTTCTCATGATTAAAAGCCACCTCGCCATATTCCGACTGGCTGTCTTTGGCCAAAGTAAATGTCTTGGCGATCTCCTTGCCGCCCGTCGCGGCCGGCTCGGGCGTTGGCGTGGCAGGCATCGCCGTATTCGCCGTCGCATTTGACGGTTTTGCGGAATTCGCCGCCGCATTCGCAGCCGTATTTGCCGGTTTTGCGGAGGTCGCCGCCTTAGGCGTCGGCGTTGCATTTCCTTTTGCGAACGTGCGCGAACCAGTCTCTAAGCCGCCTGCACTATGCAAAACAAGCCCAAGGACAAAAACACCAAAAACTGCGATCACGATCAATTTAGCCGGGTTCTTCATAACTCTCTCCACCTATTAAATCTTTGCACTTATTAGAACCTCTTTTCGGAGTGAATGTCAATGTTTTCTCGGATGCTTGCAAGTCCTAAAGTTGTGGTGTTCCCCAATATTTACGATTTATTTTGTGTCCTTTGTGTCTTAACTTTGTGAACAACTTTGTGATTAGAAGCCAATTTTCATCACAAAGAACACAAAGCGAAGACACAAAGGACACAAAGAAGATGGAGCACCACAGCTTTAGAACCCTACCCAAGTGGTGTCAGGTTGCCGAAAATTGACGTTAAATTCATGGGGTTGGCGGCTCATTTGCGGCTGTGCCGGGCGGCAGTGCCCCAAAACCCGATCCCTTGTGGCATTTCGTGCAGCTTCCAACATCAAACGGGTTGTTTCCCGTAAAAGCCCGCCGTCCATTGTGACACTGAAGGCAATTATTGCCCGGAGACGTGCGGTGTTCGAGAATTGTAATATTGGACACCTGCCGCCCTAACGGAGCACCCGCCGTCACCGAATGGCATTCGTTACAGCTTACGCCCTGGCGGGCGGAGTGGTCGCCGTGCCGGAAAATGGCCTTGAAATTGTATTGCGACTGCAACGTTCTCCTGTAAGGAGCAAGTGCATGACAAACGGTACACGACCCGATCTTGCTTTCGGGCGTGTGACAGGCGTAGCAAGTGGCGTGTGTGTCGATCCCTGACTGTATCGTCTGCCCGTTGCCCGACGGCGAATGACAGGCCGCGCATCCCTGGGAGGGTCTGCCCTTGCCCCGCTCGTGGGCGGCGTGGTCAAACTTCATATTGAACCCCTCGAGAAATTTTACCGGGAAGGCGCGTGTCGTTGGCGGTACGGCGTCCATCTTGTCATGACAGATGGCGCACATCGCAGGTTTTTCGCCGGGGTTTGTAAATTGACTTAGGTGACAGCCGACACAGGAATCGTGTCCGGCATATTCGAGCTGCTTCGATTTCCCTTCGCGCCGGTGACACGAAACGCAGTCAAACTGCTTATGTTCAGGGACTTTGTGTGAAAAGGTCGCGAATGTGGAATCCGAAGCCTTTACTGCAAGCGGTTCCGGCGTTTCGGATGCGGTTAGCGGAACTTGCACCTTTTCCCCTTGCTGGATGCAGCTCGCCGCAAATACGATCAAGGCCGCTATAAGAAGCGCGGCCTTGAACACATTTTTCCTTTGCACAGAAACTTTCATCCGATCAGATCAATGGCTCCGATGACTAAGGGGTATCTCATAACGTCCGATCGCCGACGTATGGCAGTAATTACACTGAAAGGCCGGCTGCCTGGCCGCAACGCTCGCGTCGCGCTGCTTAAATTCGCCGTCGATCTCCGTTAAATGACATTTTACACACGTCTGAAACGGAACATCCGCATCTTTCATTTTGCTCACATCCGAATTTTGCACGATCCGTACATGGCAGGTCGTGCAGTCGCCAGATGCGTGGTTTGTGGACTGGTGATTAAATTTTAACGAATAACGCGGCATGACATTTGTCTGGGAATACGGCGCCGTCAACGTGTGACAGCCGGCACAGTCGGCAGCCGCCGGTTTTACGTTTTGGTAATGGCATGTAAAACACGAAGCGTGCGAGTCCGGCGAGCCCTTGAAAAACTCTGGCGCCGCTTTAGACGTTGGTGTAAAAGTATCTGCCGCCGCATCGGCCAGGGGCTGCTCCCTGGAGATCTTCCGCGCCGTGAATTTTGGCATTTGAGATAGTGACTTATGACAGATCGCGCAATTGTAAAATTCAGGCTTGTTGTCCGGCGGGGACATCGAAAAACTTGCCAAAACAAAATGACCGACGGCTACGTCAATTCGCCGATCGTTTGACGCGATCAAATTTTGGTGAACATCGTGCGGAAATCTCGTCGTGAACTGAAGCGCATGGGACTTTATCGGAAACGCGAGAACTGCCCGTGCCCGCATCGTCGGAACTACATGACAGGTTCCGCAAAAAGCTCCGCCATTACTATAGACATCGCGATTATGACATCCAAAACATGAGGTATGCGAAGGAAAAGTAGTAACGTCCGGATACGGTGCATGCTTGTCATGCCGTGCGGAAGCCCAGTTTTTCGTCGGCATATTGTGACATGCCGCGCAATTATTGTACTTACCGTCCTTATGAGCCCGCGTGTTGTGCGAGAAAACACCCAGCCGCTTTTGCGCGGTTGATGGCGTTATAAAACTCGCCGCGAAAATGAATGCGACCGCAACGATCAGGAATATTCTGATCCAGGTTTTCACTTTTGCGTGCAGCTCTCCGTTTTACAAACTTGCAGATCGCGAACAAAGACCTCGCAATTTTTCACGGGTTTATTATTTTCAGGCAATTTGAGCGAAAAGGCAGTCGGCTTATCAGTTCCGATCTCTACTTCGCACGCCCATAAATAACTCTTTGCCCCAAATTCTATCGGTAAAATATTTGAGATTAGAAATGTCCCGGTCTTTTTGCCCGCGCCGAGGGTGACCGGTATGTCGATAAATATCGCCTTGACCGAAACGCTGTCGGTCATCGACGACTGTATAGGTTTGATCCCGCCAAAAAGACTTAGGTTAAGTTTACGCCGGTCAAGGTAATAGCCGGACGCCAGCACCGGCGGCATATTTGTCGTGATCCAATCTCGCGCGACCGTTTCAAGACCTTTAAACTGTGTCAATCCTTTTTTGTAGGCGGCCTGAAATTCCGGCACGCGTCCAATATCATCGGTGGTAACGACGCGGCAAAACGGCGATTCGCAGTTTTCCGCCTGCAGCCAGCAAATGTATTGCGGGCTGGCCTGCATTTGGGTGTAAAAACAGTCACGAGATTTGATCTCGGCACCGCGCAGCCTCGTGACCAGCTCCTGATTATCTTTCAGACCGCCCTTGAGTAAATAAAACCGTTTTCGCGACAGTTTTTCGGCACGGCCGTCTATTTTGACGCGCCCCGAAATCTCGAGCGACCCAAGGGCCTGTGCGCCAGTAAGCATCGGCCCGATCAATGCGAGCAAAACGCCGGTCAGGATCGTGCGGAGAATAAACATTGTCGTCAGTTAAAGAAACGGCCGAGCCGGAAACTTGAGAAACGGCAATCGAACGGTGCGAACAAAAATTTTATCGGAACGAATAGCATCAGGCGGCGGGAAAAGATTAGCCCCGCCGGCCGAGATCAGGTCGTCCTGATCTATGCCGTCTCCGCTAACGCCGATCGCACCGATGAGCGTCGAGCCTCGATACAGCGGTATGCCTCCCGCAAAGATCTGCAATCCGTTCCGCAACTCGGGAATCACCGTACACATACACGGGGCCATAACCATATCGCGTTTTGCATATACCGGAGAGGTGCAAACCATCGGGGGTGCGGTGAGCGCCGCTTTTATCACATCAAGTTGCAGGCCGTCATTGAACGGGCTCCAATCGGCCAACAGCGTGCTAAACGGCCCGGCCTGCGTCCCATTTATCCCGTCGGGAAACAACGGACGATGAAGAAAGCCGAAACCGCGTACGCTGAAAGCAACCGAGCCGTTGAGCGCCAAGCCCTCGGCGCTCGCACGCGAAACATAAGAACCGAATCCGGCGGCGGTCAATTTTGTCGCCGTGTCTGAGCGGGCAAAGAAATTTGCGGAACGGGCCTTTTGAACCGCCACATCAAGACCGAATACCGGAGCGTCCGTTTGGCGAAAAATGCCTAGAACCCGACCGTCAGTGTCAACGACCGACATCGTAACCCGCGCGTTGCTGCCAATCGGCTGGCGGATCGCGGCCCGTGCCCGGTTCGCGGTGTCGGCCGCCGCACCGAGTATCTGCGTGACCTCGGCAGCGGTCAAAGCCGAGCCCGCGACTATCGGAAACCGCGAGCTAAACTGGCCGCTGACGCCATTTAACACCGCGGGAACAAAATCGCTGGCTGGTGTGGCGATAATCGGGCTGGTTACAACACCCGGCAGGCTGCCAAACGGAATTGTCGCCACGACCGACGGATCGACAACATTCACAAACGGAAAGCGGATGCCGTCGACCAGAATGTTGTTGGCACGGATCAGCGGCGGAGCTTCAAATCCGCGCGACGCCGAAACGGCGATGATCTCCTCAACCGGCTGGTCGTTATCGGTCGGATCGCGGTCAACCGAGTAAAGCCCGTCGCCCTCGATACCGACGCCGCCCACCGCCGCGCCATTTTTATACAGCGGCACTCCGCCCGGATCACCCGAAAGACCAAGCGGCAGACCGGCGATCGCGATATCCGAGCACGAGAGCGTCGAAAACTGTACGCCGTAGAGCGGTCCGCCTGACGTGTTATCGATGCCGGGCGGAAAATGTTCCTGAATAATAAACGATGCAGTACGCGTCGTAAAAGCATTGCCGCCCGACGAGAATATTCCCGCCGTACCGGCCTTTGAAAGTGCTGCGGCGGTCGACGGCACCGACAAATTTTCCAGCCCCTGTCCGGCCCGGCCAACGCTGCGGATCAAAGTGTTTGCAGGCGCGCCGGTCATCACAAACGTGCCCAAAAGATGCCCTTCTTTATCCGTAACCGAAACCGTGACCGGTTTGTTGAGCGAGACGGCCTTTGACACGGCTTGGGCGATGATCGTCTGAACGTCTGCAACAGTTAGGCTTTGCGATCTTGCTGAAAGACCCAGAAATAGCAAGATAATGAAGCCGGCAAAAAACTCCGATTTTTTTACCAATAATTTATTCTTCATGATGGGTAAGAATATTATACAATATTGCCCGATAGTCAAGTATTTTGAAAGGGTTGTTATTCCGGACAAGATGTGCTAAAAACATTGACAACGTTTTACGGTTTCCGGTAAAGGCAATTTCCCCTTATGTTGTCAAGATTTACCAAACAGATTATTTGGCTCGCGATCTCGATTGCGGTTGGGGTTTTGTGCGTCGCGGCACAATCGTCGGGCGGTAAATTGACCGGGAAAGTCCTTGAACCGGGTGGCAAGCCGGTCGCCGGCGTCGTTGTCGTTGCGGTTAATCAAACCAACTCGGAAATTTCTTCACAGCGAAGCCGCGCAGACGGCAGCTACACTATTCGTCTGCGGGCCGGATCATATCGGATTAGCGTGCGGGCGCCTTATGAAGCCCGGTTTGACCGCGGCAAAGCGGCCGACTATGGCGTTTTTTCGAATTTTATCTGCGATGAAACCCGGAAGAAATGTGCGACGCTTGAGAATGTGATCATCGACGGCGGCGAGCGAAAGATAGATTTCACCGTCGTCGAACCCGAAAAAGAAACCGAACCTGCAAAACCCGGTGACACGACTCAATCGAAAAGCCCCGACCGCCGCGAGGTCCGCGACCGCTGGCGGTTCGAGTTTCCCGAATACGACCGCTACGGCGACAAGGGCGCCCGCGGCCGAGACATTCCGTTCAAACGAAGCCATTGGTCCAACCCCTACGACCGCAATGTCCTAAAGGGTGATTTTCCGATCATCGGGAATGATTATTTCATGATCCTGTCGGGCGTCAGCACGATGGGTGTCGAGATCCGGCGGACGCCGTCCGGCAACAATGTCAGTTCGGCTGATCCCAACAGCAACAATTTCTTTGGCCGGCCGGAAAGCTTTTCGTTCAACGAAACCGTTCAGCTTTCATTCGAGTTTTTCAAGGGCGAGACCGTTTTCAAGCCGCGCTCATGGGCGATAAAGATCTCGCCGACATTCAGCATCCCTAATTATCTTAATGCGCGAGAGAACGGCATTGTAAACATCGATGTCCGGCGCGGCACAAACCGTACCGACACCCAGGTTTCGCTCGAAGACGCATTTGTCGAGGTCAAACTTTTTGATACGGACAAGAATTACGATTTTGTATCCGTTCGTGCGGGCATCCAGCCGTTCAACGCCGATTTTCGCGGATTCCTTTTCTCGGACAATAATCTGGGCGCCCGTGTTTTTGGCGGTTTTGGGAACAACAAGTATCAGTTTAATTTTGCTTACTTTCGCCAGATCGAAAAAG
>JAYVER010000355.1:0-2969 GCA_043748725.1 Chloracidobacterium sp.
GGAGCCGAGGGCTTTTATGCGAAGGCCGGGAAAATGGTGACGAGTGTGCATAGTTCAGCCGATGAATTTCGCGAAGACCTAAGCTACGAACCGAAAATGACGGGGCCGCCCCAGATTGCCGTTGTCACATTCACGAGTGTGGCTCCGGGCCGGAGCAGTGAGTTCGAAAACTTCATCAGGAACGAAATGCTGCCCCAAATTAAAAAGTCCGACATCGGCGGATGGTTTTTGCAAAAGCAAATGTTCGGCGGTGATGTCAACGAATATACGACCGTCGCCCTGCACCAAAATTTCGCCGAGATCGAAAAGGGACCGGCGGCTCAGCGGGTTCTGGGGGAGGAAGGTTACATGAAGCTATTGCAGAAACTTCCGTCGGGGGTCGTCGTGCACCAGGAACGCATCGTGGCTCGATACGCACCCGGGTTGAGCTATCGGCCGGCATCATCGAAATAAGCTAGGTTTACAAATGCTCACGCAGTCAGCAAACACGCTAATACAAAAGGCCTCGTCACACGACGGGGCCTTTTCTTTACAAACCATTTCCCTCTAGCTACTATTACGGAATAAAACTTGAACGCCAGGTCTCAGAACGTATGAAATATAAAGCCATCCGAGAAGAGGAGCTAAAAAACAAAGTTGGCGGGGACTGGTTCAGCGCATTCGATACGACTGAGATCGTTGGGAACATCGACTTCTGTGTTCTGCCCAAACAAGACTCGCTCTTCGGTCGAATGCCGCTTCTATGGGCGGAAGCAAAAACCGGCGACTTTGACGTGGTGACAATGTTCGTTCAGTTGATCCTGACGATCGGCAAAGCACGTACTTTCGACAAAACGCTGCCGCCCGCTTTCCTTGGTGCTTTCGATTTCAAAAAGATCGCCTTTGTTCCCTATGTAAGCATTCAGGATATTTTCTATATAAATGACTTCGACTGGACCGTAACGTCGAGCAATCACTCAACAAAGGAATTCGCTCTCATTAAGAATCGGATCGAGGCTATCTTAAAGTCAGATAGCCACCTGTATGATTTTGAGAAGGATGAAAAGGAACTCAGCTTTTTCATCAAAAACAACATTGCAAAGGCGACCGAATCCGGCAAGATAAAGATCGATAAGAATAATTTCATTCCGATATATCTTCGCTGGCTGGAATTTGTGAAACCCGCCATCGGCGTAAATTGGGACGAACTTAAAAAAGCAAGTATTTTAGACAGCGACTTTTATCTGGCCGATCTCTTTGTGGATGACAAAGACACGCAGCGGATCGAGGACGATACGACCATTCGGGATAATCTTTTCGTAATCTACGAAAATCAGGGTTACAAAATTGCAAAAGAAGACATCGGACAGATGTTCGATGCCACCATCGGAATACGGAACAAGGAAGCCTATCAGCAATTTTGGAAACGCTACAAACGCCCGCCTTTAACAGAATTTCAGGATTACATAATTGAGCGTCGCGACCTGCTCGTCCCGCAGGATATCCGTGAAAGAAAAGGTGCGTTCTTCACACCGAGGAAATGGGTCGAGCTGTCGCAAAAATATCTGGCAGACGTGCTGGGCGAGAACTGGCAGGATGAATACTATGTCTGGGATTGCGCCGCAGGTACGGGGAATCTCCTAGCGGGCTTGACCAATAAATACAATATCTGGGCAAGCACGCTGGACCAGGCCGACGTCAACGTGACGCACGACCGCATCGGCCACGGCGCAAACCTTCTCGATAGCCATGTCTTCCAGTTCGACTTTTTGAACGATGAATTCTCCAAACTGCCGCAAGGCTTGCAGGACATAATAAGCGACGAGAACAAACGCAAAAAATTGGTCATCTACATCAACCCGCCATATGCGGAAGCGGATAACAGGCGAGGCGAAGGACGGGAAGGCGTAGCCGTTTCAGAAATCCACAAAAAATATTCCGACTGGATGGGTTATACCAAACGAGAACTATATATCCAGTTTCTAACACGAATCCACTTTGAAATTCCGAGTGTAGTAATCGCAAATTTTTCAAAATTAAAGAATTTACAAGCGCCGAGGTTTTCGGATTTCCGGGCCTTCTTTCGAGCGAAACTACGAAAACTATTTTTGGCACCTGCGGACAGTTTCGACAATGTAACCGGACAATTTCCCATTGGCTTTCACATTTGGGATTCAAGCGAAACTGAAGACTTTAAATTCATTGAGGCTGATATTTACGGCAAGGATGGAGAATTTATCGGCCTGAAGAGCGTCTGGGCTTACGACAATCTTGAATTCATAAATGACTGGGTGAAAACATTTAGATACACACAGTCTGAATCGCTGGCGACAATTATCGGAGTAGGAAGTGATTTTCAAAATCAAAGGTTGGTAAGATTTGGCGAGCCGTTTATGAAGGTTCCGGCTTCAAATCACAATTGGCAAACCACGAAAGACAATTTAATTGAAACCTCAATTTACTACACGGTTCGCCATATTATAGACGCGAATTGGCTCAATGACCGGGATCAGTTTTTATATCCGAACGACAGTTGGAAAACTGATAAAGAATTTCAGAATGATTGCCTGACCCATACGCTTTTTAGCAACAATATTTCCAGAAGTTTTGGAGTAAACCATTGGATCCCGTTCACAGAAGACGAAGTGAACGCCGCCGACAAGTTCGAAAGCTCGTTTATGACCGACTTCTTGGGCGGGAAGATCACGCCTGACATGCCAGTCAACGGTTCGCTGTTTGAGACGGACGCTGAGACGGGCATTTACGACAACAGGCCGAGACAGTTTTCAGCCGAGGCGAAAGCTGTTTTCGATGCCGGACGCGAGTTGTGGAAGTACTATCACTCCCAAAAAGACATCAATGTTAACGCAAGTCTCTACGACATTCGCGAATATTTTCAAGGCCGCAACGAACAAGGTCGAATGAACGCACGGAGCCTGGACGCTCGATACACCGCACTCATCGGCAACCTCCGGCAGAAACTAAACTTA
>JAYVER010000356.1:0-2965 GCA_043748725.1 Chloracidobacterium sp.
AAATGCTTCGGACGCCGGTTTAGCATCCCGAAATGGCGACTGAGACGGACGCGGAGACGCCTGAGAACGGCCAGCGGTAATCGGGCCGCTTTGCCCAAAGCGGACGGCCCGGCCTGATTCAGACCGTGTATCGACGCGATATCGTTTTCCCCACGCCAGACGGCGACATAATCGGATTGCTGCGGCGTTTCGAAAACCGTAAGAGATCTTATCTTTTTTGCAATAATCAGCAGCATGCTCGATTCATTATTTCGCAGGGTAACGCGTTCATGGACGACATCCGGATCCGCAACCTCGTACCAGGCGGAGCCTGACGTTTCTTCAAAAATAATTAAATTCTGTAATTTAAAGCCATTCTGTTCTGAAAATACGCGGAAATAAAGTTCCGGGCTGAATTGGTAAAAACCGTGGCCGAGTTGGTTATTGGCGGGCGTAATACCGAGGAAATGACCACCTTCGGCGACCATGTCCATGCAGTTTTTGATCGCCGCTGGAAAATTGAAGATATGTTCGAGCGTTCCGCCGTCGAGCACGACCGAAAACTGAGCCTTATATTTGTCTGGAATCGGATGGTTGAAATCGTGAACGACCGATGCATTTTCGTAAGCTGACGCATCAAACGAGACAATTTCGTCTGCACCAAGGAGTTTTAAAAAACCTTCGGAGTATTCGTTCGAATCCTGGATTAGTTTTTTGGCTTGCCCGGCAGTTGATTCGAATCCAAAGGATCGTAAATTCGTGCTCAGCTTCGCCGGGCTTAACAGCAACGATTGCCGCCCGATCATCGCGGTTTTGGAGAATGAAACTCCGCGTTGCCGTGCGAACATCAGAAATTTCGTGCCGTTTGCGTCGAGCCCCATAAATACGGTTGAGTATACAGGCTATTCAAAATGTCTTCAAAAAGATTATTATTCACTGATAAGGGTAAATGACTTTTTAAAAAACTATGAACGTAACTCATCTCGAATGTGCCTTGTGCGGCCTCCGCCATGAGGCTGGCGTTGTGCAAAACCTCTGTATTGAATGCGGCAAGCCGCTGCTTGTTCGATACGATCTTGACAAGGCGGCGAAATCGCTCACAAAAGACTCGCTCAAGACGCGCGAATCGAATCTGTGGCGTTATCGCGAGGTGCTCCCGGTTGCGGATCAGGACAATATCGTAAGCCTTGGCGAAGGCTGGACGCCGCTGTTCAGGGTAGATAGATTGGCGGCGTCTCTGCCGGTAAAGCTCGATCTTTTTATCAAGGACGAGGGCCAGAATCCGACCCAGAGCTTTAAGGCACGCGGGATGACGGCCGCGATCTCGATGGCAAAGGAGCTTGGCGTGCGTAAGCTCGCCGTCCCGTCGGCCGGAAATGCGGCGGGAGCGTTAGCCGCGTATGCCGCGAAAGCCGGGATGGAAGCTAATATTTTCATGCCGTCCGACACACCCCGAGCCAATATTGTCGAATGCCGACAGACCGGAGCGAATGTCACCCTCATTGACGGCCTAATCACCGATTGCGGCAAGATTATCGCTGAGCGAAAGGAAGCCGAGGGCTGGTTTGACGTCTCGACGCTGAAAGAACCCTACCGCGTCGAGGGCAAGAAAACTATGGGGTATGAGCTTGCCGAGCAACTTAGTCGAGAGTCGAGAGTCGGGAGTCGAGAGACCGAGAGGGAGAGCCGCCGACTCTCGACTGACGACTCGCGACTCTGGACTCTTCCCGACGTTATCCTCTACCCGACCGGCGGCGGCACCGGACTGATCGGTATGTGGAAAGCATTCGACGAAATGGAGCAAATGGGCTGGATCGGGAGCGAAAGGCCGCGAATGGTCACGGTCCAGTCCGATACATGCGCACCGATCGTCTGGGCATTTGAAAAAGGCGAGCGCTTTGCAGACGAGTTCGAAAACGCCGCAACCGTCGCCTCCGGCCTGCGTGTGCCAAAAGCCATCGGCGATTTCCTCATCCTCGACGCGATCCGCGCGTCCGGCGGAACCGCCGTATCCGTCACCGACACCGAACTCGTCGCCGCCGTTCGCGAGATCGGTGCCGCGACCGGCATCTTCGCCGCCCCCGAAGGCGCCGCCTGCCTGCCCGCTTTGCGAAAGTTGATCGATGTCGGGTTTGTAAATGATGGTGAATCCGTCGTCATCTTTAACACCGGCTCCGGCGTGAAATATTTGGAAGCATTTAGTTAAAAGTCATTGAAAAGTCATTGGTCTGATAGGTGGTTGGCGTTAATCTGTAATTTACAGTAATAGATTAGGCGGCTTTAGCCGTCTTCCCCGAAGGGCAAATAGCCACGTCGCTTCACCACGTGGTTAGTTTGAGCGAATAATTCATAGGGCGTTTTAACGTCCTTTCCACAGCTTTAGCAAATATGTCGAACAGCGTTTATTCAGAGATAAACTTCCACATAACCTGGCAAACCAAAACCAGTTTGCCAATGATAAATGAGCGGATCGAAGACCGCCTTTATCACTACCTGACCCACAAGATTCTTGAAACACCCGGAGCACGTCTTCATGCGCTCGGCGGGATCGAAACCCATATTCATATTGCGGCCAGCTTGCAACCGAATATTCTGGTTTCAAAATGGATCGGAAACCTAAAAGGTTCGAGTTCCTATTACATCAACCACGAAGTTCACCCGAAAGCCCTTGAATGGCAACGCGGTTACGGCATCGTGACTTTCGGAACAAAAGATTTGCAATGGGTTATCGATTACGTGAATAATCAAAAAGAGCATCACAAAAATGGCACGACTCGCGAAAGACTTGAAAAACATTCGGATGAAGAGGATGATGGCTAAAGCCCAAACCGATAAGGACGTTAAAACGCCCTTTAGATCCTGTTGACAACCTTACCCACGCCCTAAAGGAGTCCGTGTCAAAACTACGGCTGAGGGACGGTTTACCGTGGGCCGACGGGTCGATCTTGCAAACTGACTGCGGTTTTGGCGCGATTTGCGTCTATCG
>JAYVER010000357.1:0-2959 GCA_043748725.1 Chloracidobacterium sp.
GATTATGTTTTTGACTTGCAGGAGCATTTTTTTCCAACTCGTACGTAATATACGCGGCAATGGCCGCGTGGTGACCCGGAGATTATCACATACGGCGACGCCAATGCGTTTTGTTCCCGGATCAAGGGCAATGACCCTGCCGTGGCCCGGCACGTCAAAAACATCTGTAAGTGTGGCTTGATTAGTTGTATCTTTTTCTTGCACGGGTTGTTTTGATATTGGATAATCAATAGTTACGTTTGGTGAACATTTACGCCGTTTGATGCGTAAAATACACGTTTAGAATTATCATAAGAGGTTTTATATGTCATTTCGCGGAAAGCTTTGGGTACTTGTTCTTTCGTGCGCCATAGCCGTTTACGCTGTCTTGGGCGGGTTGCCGCTTGTTGGCGGCTTGCTATCGACATCGGCTCAGGAGCCTGTTAATGATGCTGCGGCACAACTAAAGATCGTCGATTCCGTTCTCCAGCATATCCAAAACGATTATGTTGACGATCCGAATATGGAAAAGGTACGCGTCGGGGCGCTACGTGGTCTGGCGACCGGGTTAGATCCGTATTCGTCGTTTCTCACCGCCGACCAAGTCAAGGCTTACGACGAAAACAAAACGTCGAATCGGATCGGCATCGGAGCCGAGTTTTCGCAAGTTTCCGGCTATTTGTATGTAATCTCCGCGATCAAGGGGTCGCCCGCCGACAAGGCCGGTATTAGAATGGGAGATGTTATCGAATATATTGACACTAAAGCCACGAGAGATATCTCCTTGTACGATGCGCGACAGTTGGTGGCCGGTGATGCCGGAACAGCGGTAAACTTGCGCGTTCTCCGTGCCGGCGAAAAGCCGCAAACCATCAAGGTTGTTCGTGGAACTTATAAAGTTCCTGCAGCTGAATCCAGGATCGAGGCCGGAAAGATCGGTGTCGTCAAGGTTTATAGCCTCGAAGACGGCGAGGCCAATGACATTCGCACACAGGCCGCAAATCTTACGAAGCAAGGTGCTCAGAAGATCGTCCTTGATCTTCGCGGTGTTGCGGGCGGAAGTTTGCCGGAAGCCGCGAGCGTTGCCAATCTGTTTATTAAGGAAGGCGAGCTTGCAAAAGTTATTGGTCGTGAAAATAAGGTAACAACAACCTATACAGCAGACCCGGCCAAGGCAATATTTGACGGAGGCCTCGCTGTTTTGATCGATATAGGAACCGCCGGAGCCGCAGAGGCCATTGCATCTGCCGTTATTGAGCGAAAACGCGGCGAGGTTATCGGCGAGCGAAGTTTCGGAGCGGGCACCGAGCAAAAATTGTTCACGCTTCGCGGCGGTGACGGGCTGTTGCTGACGGTTGCCAAATGGGCGTCCGCAAGCGGAGCACCTTTTCTCGGCGAAGATCGCGCGACTACGGGCATTAAGCCGTCGATAGAGGTAAAACGTCCGGACACGCCGGAGCCGCTCGAAGTCGAAAACCTCATCGACCAGCAAACGAATCCAAACGCCAAGCCAACGCCAACACCAAGTCCGAAGCCGCTAACGCCAAAGGTGATCGAGGATCTTCAATTGAAAAAGGCCCTCGAAGTTTTACAGGACAAAGCAATGACGATGAAGGCGGGTTAAGCTTTAATCCTCAAACATTAGCGATTCTTGCAAGGCCGGGACATGCGTCCCGGCCTTTTGGATGTAAGTAGTTGTTGTTCTGCACAAACAAGACTGCTAAAATTGTTTTCCAATGAGCGATTTTGAATATACTATCCGGCTGCTCGAAGAACGCGATCTGAATGAGTGGCTGCGGCTCCGCACGCTTTTGTGGGACGAGGCCGATGAGGACGATCATCGTTCGGAAATGGTTGACATCATTGAACACGTCGATTCTCAGCTCGTCGCCGTCGCCGATATGGGAGATGGAAAATTAGTCGGTTTTCTTGAGGCGAGCATTAGGTCCTTTGCGGAAGACTGTGAAACTGACCACGTCGGCTATCTCGAAGGCTGGTATGTAGAAGCTGACTATCGGCAACACGGCATTGGACGCGATCTTGTAAAATTTGCGGAAAATTGGGCAAGGCAGCGGGGCTGCACCGAGATGGCTTCGGACGCCGAGTTAGGCAATGATGTCAGTCTCCAGGCACATGCCCGACTGGGGTATGCCGAAACGTCCCGCCTCATTCATTTACGAAAAGAACTGGTTTAGATGAACGCGTTAAGTTTTAAGATATTTGGATTGTTCGCCCTGTGTCTGGCTGCCGGATGTGTCTCGCTTTCGGTAAAAGCCCAATCGACCGATCAGAGTTTTCCGACGCCTGTTACGGCCAATGAGATCAGCGGCAAAATAAAGGCTCGCGACGTAGGTGACCCGCGGGTAACGACCTATTTTTACGTGTTTGACGGTGGACAAGGCGATATCTTCATTAACGTTGTCACAAAAAATCTGTCAGGCGATATTGATATTTTCACCGCCGACGGTCTCCGTCCGTTGACCAAAATGGTGATCTACACAGACACAGGCGGAGCCGAGACAGGAAGGCTGGTATATCTCCGAAAACCGGAAAGGCTGTTATTGCGGGTCGAGGCACGGTCACCTAACGACGATCCGGCTATCTTTCGCATCAAGTTTGCGGGAAGTTTTATAGCACTGAGTCCAACCAAGGCGGATGATGAACCAAAAACGATCAATCAGGCAAAAAAAGATGCGTCCGGCATCCGTGTTAATTCGGTTGGAACTATCATTGAGAAAAAACCTAAGCCGGTTCCTCCAAAGAAAGTAGAAGTTGAGAAGGCCAAAACTGCGGAAATCACCTCGGATAAACCAAAATCGAAGGAAAGTCCTGCGAATGCGTCAAACAAACCCGTCGTAGTTGTAGAAGATTATCCAAACCCAAATGACAAGGCTGAGCCTATCAAGAAAACTGTCGAACCGACACCCAAACAAGTTGTAACTCGCCCTATCAGGCGTAAAAATACCGCCCGGACTGCAAA
>JAYVER010000358.1:0-2957 GCA_043748725.1 Chloracidobacterium sp.
GGCCCCGGCAAGGTTTTGACAGGTTTGGTGAGGCAGATCGACAGAGATGCCGTTTACACCAATATTGAAAATGCGGAAGGTTTGAGAAATATTTTAGAAACGTTATAAATACAGGAGAAAATATGTCAGAAGTACAGGATAAGATCAAACAGATAATCGTCGATGAGCTCGGTGTCGATGAGGCAGAAGTTACGGAAAATGCTCGTTTTATCGAGGATCTCGGTGCAGACTCGCTCGATCTGGTCGAACTCGTGATGCGTTTTGAAGAGGAATTTGACATTGAGATTCCCGACGAAGACGCCGAAAAGATCCAGAGCGTGCGCGACGCTTACGCTTATGTCGAGCAACACAAAGCAGCATAGCTAATTGAGAATGGAAAATTGAGAATGGAGAATTTTTCTTTCATTCACAATTCTAAATTCTCAATTCTCAGTTATTTATGAAGCGTCGAGTAGTAGTTACAGGTCTCGGTTTGGTCACGGCGTGCGGGAATGACGTGCCTACGACTTGGCGCGCGTTGATGAATGGAGAGAGCGGTGCCGATTACATCAAGAAATTCGATGCCGAACGGTATTCGGTCAAATTCGCTTGTGAGGTAAAAGGTTTCGATCCGCTTAGCTTTCTTGATAAAAAGGAAGCGCGGCGGATGGGAGCCTTTACGCATTTCGCTTTAGCGGCGTCCGACGAGGCGGTCAAACACAGCGGATTGATTATCGACGAAACGAATGACGAGATGGTCGGGACGTATATTAGTTCCGGCATCGGTGATTTCTGGGCGCTCGAACGGGAGCACGAAAAATTGCTAAATTTGGGACCCGACCGAGTTTCGCCTTTCTTTATAGTTGCGGCTATTGTCAATCTTGCATCGGGCAACGTTTCGATACGTCACGGCGCCAAAGGGCCAAATTCCGCAACTGCGACCGCATGTTCGGCAGGTGCTCACGCCATCGGCGATAGTTTCCGCATCATTGAACGGGGTGATGCCGACGCGATGATCTGCGGTGGCGCCGAAAGTGCGATCACACCGATGTCCGTTGCCGGATTTGCTTCTATGCGGGCACTTTCAACGCGAAACGACGATCCGAAACATGCTTCGCGGCCTTTCGACCTGACCCGCGACGGCTTCGTGATTGGTGAAGGTGCGGGCGTCATGATCCTCGAGGAACTCGAATTTGCAAAAAAACGCGGTGCAACGATACAGGCTGAGATAGTCGGTTACGGCATGAGCGGCGATGCTTTTCACGTGACTAGGCCGGACGAAACCGGTTCTGGTGCGATCCGCGTAATGCAGCGGGCACTAAAAGATGCGGGACTTGAGGCCGAGCAGATCGGCTACATCAACGCCCACGGAACATCGACGCCGTATAACGATAAATTTGAAACGCTGGCGATCAAGAAGGTATTCGGCGAACACGCTTACAACATCCCGGTCAGCTCGACCAAATCTATGACCGGCCACGCACTTGGCGCCGCCGGGGGTCTCGAAGCAGTCTTTTCCGTCAAGGTTCTACTGGAAAATAAGTTTCCGCCGACGATCAATTACGAATTTCCAGATCCCGATTGTGATCTGGATTACGTTCCGAATGTACCGCGCGATGCTGCGGTTGATTATGTTCTCTCAAATAATTTTGGATTTGGCGGGACGAACGCGTGTTTGATTTTCAAACGATATGCGGAGTAGATTTGTATTTCACTATGCGAAAGCTAGAATACACATTTTGGAAAGACGGCGAGTTCTTCATCGGTCATTTGAACGAGTATCCCGATTACGAGACGCAAGCTTATTCTAAGGATGAGCTGATCGAAAATCTTACCGATTTGCTTGGCGATTTGGAATCGAACGAAATACCGTTTATACGCAAGGTTGAGGAGTTTGTTCTTGCCTAATGAAGAGGCGAGACCTTGTAAAACGACTCAAAGAAATGGGATGCAAGCTTGTGCGTCACGGCGGAAAACACGACTTTTACACTAATTTCAAAACCGGCCAGTCACAGCCTGTACCACGCCACAGCGAGATTAACGAAAGGCTTGCGAAGTCAATAATTAGAAAACTTTCAGAAGACAAATGAAGATAATTGTTTTAATGAAACAAGTCGCCAATAAAGACGCGGTCCTTCGGATCGCAAGCGACGAGAAATGGATCAACGAATCGGATGTCGCGCTTCAAACGAACGAGTCTGACGGCTACGCGCTTGAAGAGGCTCTCCGGACGATCGAGGCGAAAGGCGAAGGCGAGGTCGTCGTCTGCACTCTGGGGCCACAGAGTGCGAAGACCGTTATCAAGGACGCTCTTGCACGCGGAGCTAATAGGGCTATTCACGTTGTGGTTGAAGATTCGAAAACGCTTTCGGCGTACCAGATCGCGAACGCTATCTCAGAAGCGGTGCGTGAGGAGAACGCTGATCTTATTTTTGGCGGCTTGCAGTCAGACGATGCAAGTTACGGACAGACCGGCGTGATCCTAGCGGAACTGCTCGGGGTTCCGCACGCGACGATCGTTATCGAGGTTGACCGCGCAAGCCTGGGAGAAAGCCTGCGGGTGAAACGCGAGCTTGAGAGCGGTTGGTATCAATGGTTTACCTATAAGCTGCCGGCACTGATGACGATACAATCGGGCATTTCGCAGATCAGATACGCTTCACTAAAAGGTATTATGGCTGCCAAAAGCAAGGAAGTTCGCGAGGTCACAACGACGATTGGAGCCTTTTCTTCGGCGGCGAAGATCGAGAAAGTCTATCTACCACTCAAATCGAAACAAACACAAATGCTTGGCAACGGCGATGCTAAAGCCGGTGCGGTCGAACTGGTTGAGAAGCTGAGAACGGAGGTTCGCGTCCTCTAGAATTTCTTTGCGGCCTTTGCGGCTTCGCGTGAAATCATCTCACGCAAAGCCGTCAAGAACGCAAAGCAAGGAAAAGTTATGATATTGGTTTTCATCGAACACAAAGATTGCGTCC
>JAYVER010000359.1:0-20293 GCA_043748725.1 Chloracidobacterium sp.
AGGCTGATACTTCGGTGTGCTGTATCGTCATACGCGGTGCAGAAAAGGATTTCTGCTCCGGTGCCGATCTTGCGACACTCCAAAAGATCAGCGAGAACACACGGGAAGAAAATGTCGCCGACGCGATGAATTTAGCCGAACTTTTCGAACTTATCCGAAATGTTCGCGTACCCGTAATCGCTGCGGTTCACGGCCGAGCGCTGGCTGGTGGCTGCGGGTTGGCGACGGCGTGTGATCTGGTTGTAGCGACAAAAACTGCAAAATTTGGTTATCCGGAGGTTATGATCGGTTTTGTGCCTGCGATGGTCGCGGCCATCTTGCGGCGTAACCTCTCGGAAAAAAGATGCTTCGAATTATTAACACAAGGATTTGAATTTTCGGCTGGAGAAGCCTTGAATATGGGTCTGATCAACCAAGTGTACGATGACGAAGGTTTTGAAAAAGCTGTTTTTGAGTATGCTTCCCGTTACTCGCGAGTCAGCCGTTCAGCCGTCGAATTGACCAAAAAACTGCTCTACGGCATCGATAATGTAGATTTTTCGTCCGCCCTGCATCGAGGTGCCGAAGTTAATGCAGAAGCTCGAGCAACTGAGGACTTTAAAGCTGGAGTAGCGAAGTTCCTAAATAAAACCTAAGCCTCGACGATCTCAACTTTTGTTTCGATCAGCGATTTTGGTATCAGCGCAGGGAAATAGGCCATAATTTCCTCGACCTTTGGACGGCCGCCCGCAAATCCTGTCACCGCTGGCGGACCTGTTAATATCAGCGGTGCGATCTCCTTGGTGAAACGCTCAACATCCGCTTTATTTTGGCCACGAACGCCTATCCGAAGCTGAACCTCTGGAATGTCGGCCGACGGTTCTCCCGCGAGATGCCCATGCGTCGCGTTGACGCCGACAAATTCAGTTAAGATAAGATCAAATTTCAAGCCGAGCCGGTCGAGCCTTGAGCGAAGGATCTTATCTGCGGCTTTTGCCTTTTCGTACGCATCCGGCCAGGAGTATACGAGAGTTCCGACCGATTTAAAGCCTTCTGCGTAAGCGATCGAGACCTTATAAAACGCGGTCTTCGGCTTACCGCCGATGCCGAAGACTCGTACCCGATCTTTTCCGGCATCCTCGAGATGAATGGTTGCAAAATCGGCTACGACATCCGGCGTGATGTATTCGTGCGGGTCGCCCATCTCGTATAGAAGCTGCTCTTTGACCGATTGGACATTGACGCGGCCGCCGGTTCCATCATGTTTTGTTACGATGAACTCACCATTCGGCGACGCCTCGACAATCGGGAAACCGATATTCGCCATGTCCGGTATCGATTGCCAATCGTACTGGCAGTTGCCGCCTGACGACTGTGCTCCGCACTCGATAATATGTCCGGCAATGGTTCCGGCGGCGATCCGGTCCCAGTCGTCAAATGCCCAGCCAAATTCGTGCATCAGCGGAGCAAGCGTGAGTCCCGTATCGGTCAGACGCCCGCCGACGACTATATTCGCCCCTTTGCCGAGAGCTTCGACGAGCGCCTCTGCACCTAGATAGACGTTAGCAGACTGCACTTTGTCACGAATCTCTGCGAGCGGCTCACCGGTGTCCATGCTATTGATCGTGACGCCGTCAGCGAGAAAGCTGTCGAGTTTGTCAAGAATATCATCGCCCGTTACGACACCGATCTTGACCTTGCCTCCGAGCCCAAGTTCAAGGGCAGTCGTGCGTAGAGTCTCTGCACAACCATTTACGTTGACACCGCCTGCATTTGAAAGGACCTTTATGTTATTTGCTGCACAGTCGGGCAGGATTTCGCGCATCAGCGAGACAAAATCACGTGCATAGCCAGCCTGCGGGTCACGCGCCCGCTGCTTTTGCAGTATAGACATCGTGACCTCGGCAAGATAGTCAAGCATCAAATAGTCAATCGGCCCGCCGCGCACCTGATCAACCGGTGCGGTCAAAAGATCGCCCCAAAAGCCCTGGCCGCCTGCAACACGGATTGTTTCTTTCATAGTCTCTTAGAACATGTAAAGAAAGGCGGCCACCTCCCGCGCATATGCCGGAACATGAACGCCTCTCTAATAGTGACGATACTTAGACCTGCTTGCTATGGAGTCCTTTTCTTCGGCCCTACCACAATCTCTTTAGTCTTTCCCGCGACTTTATGACCGATGTGGTTTCCCCTTCGATAGACTCTTTTAGTTATTTTTCTACCATGTCTGTATGTCGTCACCGTAACCCAACGGCCTTTGCGATAGACACGACGCGAGACCCGTTTTGTCGTCGGGACGACCTGCGACGAAGAGTTAGCGGACGGTGCAGCGGCCTTAACCACCGAACCAATAAAAAGAATCGACAGACTCATTAGAGCTGCAAGTAACAAAGCTGTTAGTTTTTTCATAAAATTTCCCCTTTTTTTGTGATAGATAAATGTAACACACCGGATTTTCGCATGCTACACGTCAGATGCAGAAGCCCGCACGTTAGTAAGGGCGTAACATCCAGATCGGACTTGATATGTCAATGCTGCGATGAGTGTTACGCCCTTGTTTACACGCGGGCTTCTGCATATAACACTTCAGATTTTCGCTGTCCGGCATATTATTGTTGACGCACGTGCTTTCGAATAAAAGTCACAATATCCTCAGTTGACGTCCCCGGGAGAAAGATCTCAGAGACGCCCTGCGATTTTAGTGACTCGATATCCTCTTGCGGCACAATACCGCCGACCAGCACAAGTGTATCATCCATACCGTTTTCGCGTAGCAGCGAGACGATGCGGGGACAAAGCGTATTGTGAGCGCCGCTCAGTATCGAGATGCCAACCGCGTCGACATCTTCCTGCAATGCCGCCGATGCGATCATCTCCGGCGTCTGACGCAAACCGGTGTAAATGACCTCCATACCAGCGTCTCGTAAAGCGCGGGCTATAACCTTTGCACCCCGGTCGTGTCCATCGAGTCCCGGTTTAGCCACCAAAACTCTGATCTTTCGCTCGTTCATCTTGAACTAAGTATATTAACGCTTCATCCGAGAGAGCAAACCGCCCGCCTTGATATATGGCTTTAGCTGCGTCCAGGTGTAGAAAAATGCCCCAGCGGGTTCATATATTACTGCCACATGCGGGAACGCATAGTCATAGTGAAAGATTACCCCTTTGGCACTCAGCTCATAGCCGTCCAAATCCGATCCGATAAAGCGTCTACTACCAAATAGAATCTCTGGCTCATCAGCATCTGGCTCCTCTTTTTTAATGCGAGCGATTGTATCCTGCCTTTCTTTTTCTTGAGCTTTTCTTACTAATGCTGTAAGTCCCGCAAGGTTAATGAAAACGTCAGCCGGACGCGATTTGCTTCCCATTCGTATATCTACGACGACCATCTTACTTACACTAGACGGATACGCGCCACTTCCTTCCATCGAGAGTTCGACACATAAAACGCCCTTCCGATTGTATTTGACTTTATAATCGGCTTCTTCGATCCACTGCGTATCGTTCAACTCGTCTTTCAGATTAAGCCCGAGTACCTTTTCATAGCTGATCGCAGTTTCGATTTTTTTCGATAAAGCCGGTGTCGCGGCCTTAACCTTTGGATAGTTAATGGTAAATGTCTTTTTGTATTCGGAAAAAGGCTTTGGCCGGTTATACGTGACCTTTTTACCCGTAACGACAACTGACTGTGCATTTCCGGCCGCAACAAATGCTGCAAGGACAAAGACAATGCCTAAGAGTTTAATTTTCATAATTTTGTTTCAAGTCCATATTCGGTGATGCGAATATGCATTTTAACTTTCCGAAAAAATTGGATTGGCGTTTTATCGCCTCATACATCTCGACCCATCCGTGGGTATTTATCCACAAAGGATTGTAGCTCCCGACGGGCTTTATTATGCCATAACGAGGCTCTTCAGTTTCAGTGACGAACGACCCAAACATTCTATCCCAAATTATCAAAACGCCGGCGTAATTCTTATCCAGATACGCATCATTGACGCCGTGATGGACCCGGTGGTGCGACGGTGTATTCAAAACAAGTTCAAGCCACCCAAGCCGCTTGATAAACTTTGTATGTATCCAGAATTGGTAGATCAAATTGAATCCATGCATCAATGCAAACATCCATGGTGCAAAGCCGAGCAGCATAACGGGAGCATAAAATAGCCAATGCAAAATGCCGCTAAACCAGCTCTGACGAACCGCGACGCTCAGATTGTAATGTTCGCTGGAGTGATGTACTACATGAAAATTCCAAAACAATCTTGATTCGTGGCTTACGCGGTGGAAAATATAATAGGCAAGATCGTCCACAAAGAACAGAATTAGCCATGTCCACCAGGCATCCGCCGGAAATTTGTAGGGAGCGATCTCATAACAAAATATGAAAGCATAACCTGTAACGATGCCGAATAACGCTCCCCACACGACGCTCATAAAACCCAGGAATATGTTGATCCACGTATCTTTGTTGTCGTTGTATTCGTCCGAGCGTTTCCGGTGCGCCCACAAGGCCTCGACCGCGATCATCAACGCGAAGAATGGTATGGCAATTACTGTCGGTCTTAACACAGGTATTTACATTAAGCCACTTTTGGTCGGCGCTTCAAGCGCCGACCGGATAAAACTTGGCACCATGATTTTAACATCAAAAGTTTCCAGAAAACCGGAATTTGTAGTAGCATCAAAAGAACGGATTTTGTTCAGAGCTCGCGATTTATCGCGTATCTACGACCTAAAGGCCGCACCTAAAACCGTAAACAAAGAACGCGATAAATCGCGCACTCTAAACGGAAAAGAATGGTGACGAAAGTATTTAAGATATTGGCGATTATCATAGTTGTCGCGTTGATCGTCTTACAGTTTTTCAGGATCGATAGGACGAACCCTACGGTCGTTCAGGCCGAAACTCTTGAGGCGACACTCGCGGTTCCGCCGGATATAAGCGGGATAATTGGCCGTTCGTGCAATGATTGTCATTCTAATAACACACTTTATCCGTGGTATTCAAATGTTCAACCGATGGCTTGGTTTCTTAAAAACCATATCGACGACGCCAGACGGCAGATGAATTTCAGTATTTGGAAAACCTATTCACCAAAGAAACAATCGAAGAAGTTAGAAGAGATTTGTGAGCAGCTTGAGGCAAAGGAAATGCCACTGCCGTCATATCTTTGGATTCATCGTGATTCGATTTTGAGCGACAACGACTCAAAAACATTGTGCGATTGGGCGAAACTAGAGAAAGCAAAGGTGGACGCGGATAATAATTATTAAGGTGCTTATCCCTTGACAGTAGGTAGATAGTATGTTATCGTTGTAGGTAGATTGAGGCTAACTACAATGAAAACAACGGATAAACCTAAAATGCAAAGATACACTTTACGCGACTTTGAGAAACAGTTTCCAAACGACGATGTTTGTTTAGACTGGCTCAAAGACTATCTCTATCCCGATGGCATCTTTTGCGACAAATGCCAACAAATTACAAATCACTTTCGGGTAGCCTCTCGCAAAAGCTATTCCTGTCAAACGTGCGGTCATCACGTTCACCCGACCGCAGGAACTATCTATCACAAATCCTCAACACCGCTTCGTCTGTGGTTCTATGCCGTTTACCTTATGGCTTCGACACGTTGCGGTATCTCTGCCAAACAGATTGAACGCGAGATTGGGGTTACCTACAAAACCGCTTGGCGTATGTTTCATCAAATCCGCTCAATGCTTGACGAGTCCGGCAAGAAACTTGGAAATGAGGTCGAAGTTGACGAAACATATATCGGCGGCTACCACAAAGGCAAAACAGGTCGCGGTTCTGAAAACAAGTCCATTGTGGTTGGTGCAGTCGAACGTAAAGGTTCGGTCATTGCCAAAGTTGCCAACAATGTAAAAGCTGAAACGCTTATCCCGTTTATCAATGAAACCATCGAACTAAACTCAATGGTTTACACCGACGAACTACGATCTTACAACTCTGTCAAATATCAAGGCTACGATCATCAGCGAGTCCGTCACTCTGTGAAAGCCTATGTCATAGGTAACGCTCACACAAACTCCATCGAGGGCTTCTGGTCGCTTCTAAAAGGCGGCTTACGCGGAGTTTACAAAGGACGAACCACCCGTAAGCATCTGCAAAACTACGTCAACGAATTTGCCTTTAGATACAATCGCCGAAACGACACCGAACCTATGTTTCTTTCGTTTCTTGGTCAGGTGCAGAAGTCTTGCAACTAGCCAATTTTAGCGCATCCGTAAAATCTGTTTGCGTTAAAACACTCTTATCATAAGCGGAACCAAAAGCACTATCTTCGGTGGTTGTTTCCATCGCTATCCGACGCTTCTCTGTATTTTCAAAATCACTTCTACTTTTCATAAGTTCAGCACTATAAAGCAGTTTGATTACTTCTTGAATTGGCGTAATCATTGCTATTCCTTCATTGAAATTTTCAAGTCCCCACTTCCCGTCTTTAACGACCGGCAACGGGCTTTCGTAATGCCCTCTCACAAGTCCGATTAAAAAGCCTTTGTGCAACTTGTGATCTAATTCTTTATCCGTCAGTCGTCCACTTCCGAGCATCACAAACACCGGAGAGCCGCTAAGACCACCTATTGATCGAACTTCCGTAAGATATGCCTGAAAAGGTCTCGGTGGGTCATCTTTGGTGTAAAACGGCTCGTCATCGTCAGGCATACAAGAAATAATGCCTGACCGGACAATAGGCATATTTTTTCCATATCCGCTGCGCGAGTGGTGCAGTCCTATCATAATAATGTCATCCCCAATTCCAATTTGCTTTGTCCGCAAAACTTCTTCCGTCGCAAATAATTCATAGTGGGTATGACGGTAATCAAATGTAGAGCTAGGCGGACCAACCAACTTAATCGCGACATCCGCAGAATTCCCTTCCGGCGGCATAATCCAATCATCTTCATCTATATGATAATATTCCGATTTGTTATCTTTTGTATTTATACGCAAATACAGATCGCCGTATGGTCGTGACTCCTTGATATTATGAGCTGCCGTGACTAAGTATATGTAAGATTGGCTGGGATTCGTTGTAAACGGAATGCTGACAAAAAATGCAGTACCGCCTGGAGTGAATTTATCAATTCCGTTTACAGTTTGTTTTGTACACAGGAAAACAACACTTTTCGTTGCATGGTCTGGTATTCGCATCAATTCTGTTTCGGGATGTCTTAGATTCCACACCGTCCCGTTATTTGATTTAGAATAGAATTGTATCATATTATTATACCTACTGTTAGGGTATAAGCACCATTATTAATGGTGAATGGTGAGTGGTGAATGAAAGAGAGTGTGCTGAGTGAAAAATCATTTTCTTTTGCGTTGCGAATAGTTAATCTCTATAAACATCTCTTGACTGAGCATAAGGAATATGTTCTGTCAAAACAGGTGTTACGATCAGGAACGTCGATCGGAGCAAATATCGAGGAAGCAAAACATGCTCAGTCAAAGGCAGATTTTATTCATAAACTTTCAATCGCGCAAAAAGAAGCAAGTGAAGGTAACTATTGGATAAGATTGCTTGAGAAGAGTAAGTTTCTAAATGAAAAGCTGGCGATTTCCTTGGTTAATGATTGTGACGAAATTCAACGAATGTTAACAGCGTCAATAAAAACGTCGAAAGCAAACTTAGAGAAAGAGTGAGTAGTAATGAATGAAAGAAAGCGTGGACAATGAAGAAATTCACGGTGAATGGTGGTCTTGAAACTCATAATCACAATTCATCACTAATAGCTGTCCGGAAATTCACCATTCACCATTCACCACTAATAATTATATGGCGTTGTTGCCCATTGTTCACTATCCCGATCCGGTTTTGCTTGTGGTCGGAAAGCCGTTTGTCGATAATGAATTCAATGGTGAGTTGGAAATCCTGGTCGCGGACATGTTTGAAACTATGGAAAAGGCCGGAGGCGTCGGCCTAGCCGCACCGCAGGTTGGTATTTCGAAACGTCTGTTTGTAATGGATGTAGCGGGCGAGACCGGCGAGCGAGAGCGGCATGTGCTAATTAATCCCGAGATCGTTCGTGTGGAGGGCGAACAGACGGGCGACGAAGGCTGTCTTTCATTTCCCGGTCTCTATCAGGTCGTAAAAAGGGAAATGCGCGTAATTGCTCATGCACGAAATATTTCCGGAGAGGAAATTGAGCTTGATGTTGCAAACCTGGCGGCACGCTGCATTTTGCACGAAACGGATCATTGCGACGGGATCGTTTTTCTGGACCGGATGACGCCGCTCAAGCGGGACTTGGCCAAGCGAAAGATCAAGGCATTACAAAAAACGGGGAAGTGGAATTAAATTGGATATACAAGAAACAAAATTAACCGCCGAATTGGGATCAAGCGGTGAACTTAACAAATATCTGAGCGAAGGCTGGGTGCTGATACTAAGCTATGTAAAACACGCAAGCGATACGCAGCAGCCGCGTTTCGTCGTCGCGTGGCAGGGCGACGGGCCGCCGGTTTTCCCTGAATTACTTGACGAGTGGGAGCGGCGCGAAATTCGCAAAAATAAAAACCGCTAGAATTGATCTCACTCTTTAATCATGTCTTGAATGCGAGTTATAATTATAGTTGGAGTTCAGCTTAATTAAACTAAGCACTTTATGTCGCCAAAAGTTAAAGAACTTATTGCCCAACTGGAACGGAACGGCTTCAAAAATCGCGGAGAATAAGGGAAGTCATAGAAATTTTGAACATCCGCTGGGTGAACGGCTTACAATTTCAGGAAGGCTTGGTGACGACGCAAAAATCTACCAAGAAAAATTAGTGAGGAGTTCTTTAAGAAAGGTAAAAGGAAAATGAGAAGTATTGCGGATCGGTACGAGAAAATCGTGATTTGGAGCGAGGAAGATGAATGCTTCATCGGAACATGTCCGGAATTATTCTTTGGAGGTGTCCACGGTGATAATTCTCTTGATGTGTTTAAGGAATTGCTCGAAGTGGTAGATGAATGGGTAGATATCTTCGAACAGGATGGCAAACCATTACCTGAACCTAAACGGGGAGTATTACAAGCGGCCTAGTTTTTACAAATTACCTAATAAGAATTTTCTGAAAAATGCAGTCATAATATTATGCAGACCCAACCGACACTGGATGAATTTAGAAACGAACCTTTTACTGACTATTCAAAGCCGGAAAATGCCGACGCAATGTGCTCCGCCATCGATAAAGTGCGAAGCGAGCTTGGCCGCGAATATCCGATCGTGATCGGCGGCGAAAAGATCGTGCTTGAGTCAAAATTTACTAGCAACAACCCGGCGAATAAGGCCGAGGTTGTGGGCGTTTTTTCCGAGGGAGATACAAATACTGATCTTGTTGAAAAAGCCATCACAGCCGCGACAGACGCATTTAAGACGTGGCGTAATGTCGATCCGGCGATACGCGCAGGATATCTTTTCAAGATTGCGGATATTATGCGGCAGCGAAAGCATGAGCTTTCCGCGTGGATGGTGTTTGAGGTTTCCAAGACCTGGGCCGAGGCCGACGGCGACACGGCGGAAGCTATCGATTTCTGCGAGTTCTACGGCCGCGAGATGCTTCGCTGGGCGGGCGAACAGCCGGTAACGCCTTATTCCGGCGAAAAAAATAAATTTGAATATATTCCGCTTGGCGTCGGTGCAATAATTCCGCCGTGGAATTTTCCGCTGGCGATCATGGCCGGGATGACGATGGCTGCCGTCGTCGCCGGTAATACGGTCGTTCTAAAACCGTCGTCCGATTCGCCGACGATCGCAGCGAAGTTCTTTGAAATAGTCGAAGAAGCGGGATTGCCAGCCGGCGTCTTCAATTTCATTAGCGGTAGCGCAAAAACGGGCGAGGCGATGGTGACGCATCCGAAAACGCGTTTTATCTCATTCACCGGCTCAAAAGGCGTCGGCCTGCATATCAATGAAGAAGCTGCCAAAACTCGGTCGGGACAGATATGGATCAAGCGCGTCGTCGCCGAAATGGGTGGCAAAGATGCTATTGTTGTTGCCGACGACGCGGCTGATCTGGACGCGGTGGCAGCGGGCGTCGTGGCTGCTGCGTTCGGGTATCAGGGACAGAAATGCTCGGCTTGCTCGCGGCTCATCGTTGACGAAAAGATTCATGACGAGTTAATGACAAAGATCGTCGAACTCACCAAAAATCTGAAGACCGGTCAGCCAACGGATGGCAAGACAAACGTCGCCGCGGTCATCAATAAACGTTCATTCGACACAACGCTCGGCTACATAAAAAAGGGCGTTGAAGAAGGCGGGCAGATTTTGACCGGCGGGAGCGGTGACGAAACAGACGGCTATTTCATCGAGCCGACGGTGATCGGTAACGTTCAACCGGGGTCAACGCTCGAGCAGGAAGAGGTCTTTGCACCTGTCCTGGCCGTAATAAAGGCGCGCGATTTCGACCATGCGCTTGAGATCGCCAATGACACCGAGTTCGGACTGACCGGCGCACTTTATTCGGCATCGCAGGAAAGACTGGATCGTGCCGTTCGCGATTTTCACGTCGGCAATCTATATTTGAATCGCAAATGCACCGGCGCGCTGGTCGGCGTTCATCCGTTCGGCGGATTTAATATGAGTGGAACCGATTCAAAGGCCGGTGGCCGCGAGTACTTGCTCCAATTTATGCAGGGAAAATCCATTTCGCAAAAATTGTGACGTTGACTCTGGGGTATATTTCGGCGATAGTTTTGACTGATTCGTTTACAAACAAAAAAATGAAAAATCGACACCTCTGGAAATGCCTGTTTACGGGTGTGGTTTTATCGCTATTGACGTCTGTCGTTCCGGCGCAGAAACCAAAGCCCGTCGTTAAAGTATCGAAACCGGTGAGTAAAGCGGCGAAACCGATAATTTTTGCGGTTTTGAACGATGGCAAAACACTCGAGCCCATAGCTTATGTGAATCGCGGAAAACTTGTCCCGCCCGTGAACGGAAGCGACTCGCAAAATATTGTCGCTGCTTTTAATAAAGCATATTACAAGCCCGGCACTGTTTACCGTTTGATCTTTGGCTCATCAAACGCGGGGACCGTTACGGCCAAAAGCTCAGATGCGAAGGCGGAATGCTCCAAGAATACGGGGCAGGCCACAACGAGTTCATCCAAAGTGCAGCTCAAAGGCCTTGTGATGGGCCTGGCTACAAACATACCGAGCAAATCGACCCACGCCAGCTACAGGCGCAAACCGACGGCGGCGGAAAAAGATGAGATCGACGCCCTTGCACGGGCCGAGTTCACAAAACAAAAGTTGACGCCAAAGGTTCTACGGTATCAAAATCTGACCGCTCTCGATATTGATAATGATGGCAAGCCCGAATTCGTCGGTTCATATTGGATCGAGATCGATAAGCTGACTCGTGGGTTGCTTTTCTTGATCGCAAGCAAGGGAAGCAACGGCAAGTACGCGGTCGGTTATCATGAATACCGTCTTGTCGATCAGGCGAACGTGATGAGCGGAGCGATAAAAGATGTCGATGACGGGGTGAGCCATGAATTGCTCCTTGATGCTTTTGATTACGACGGCGACGGCACGGCTGAGATATTCACCTATACTCAGTCTTTCGAGGGCGCCGGATTTAACGCGTATCGCCGCAGCGGCAGCAAGTGGGTACGAACGTTTGAAGGTGCAAATTATCACTGCGCTTATTGATCGACATCCGAGATCGAAATTTCTCAATTCAGAACTCAAGTGTTAAGTTCTTATATGGACTTAACACTTTTTTTCATCCGTTTACTATGAAAAATATTGCCGCAAAGACCGGGGTTGTGATCACTCTTTTTGTTTTTGTTTTAACGTCATTTGCTCAGGTACAGGCGCCGTTTCCCGTAAAACGTCAGGAATCTGCTGAAACGTGGAAGCGAGACGGTTGGAATGCCGTCGATCAGGCTAAAAAGCAGAAGATTCGCATTGGAAAAGCAAAAAATGTGATCCTTTTTATCGGTGACGGAATGGGCGTTACGACATTGACCGCCGCCCGCATTTTCGAGGGACAACAACGTGGCGAAAGCGGTGAAGAGAATCGTCTCAGTTTTGAGGAATTTCCATTTACCGCTCTGTCGAAAACATATAGCGCAAATCAGCAGACATCCGATTCCGCCCCGACGATGAGCGCGATCATGACCGGTGTAAAGACCGACGAGGGTGTCTTGTCCGTGAATCAGGATATAGTTCACGCAGATTATCGCACCGTCAAAGGAAACGAGACAAAAACTCTGCTTGAGATGTCAGAAGAGGCTGGTAAATCGACGGGTGTTGTAACAACGACACGAGTCACTCACGCCACACCCGCAGCCTGTTACGCACACACTGCCGATCGCGACTGGGAGTCGGACAAAGACATTTTCGACCGGAAAAAGGACGCCTATGACGCCAAATTTCCAGATATAGCACGCCAGTTGATCGAATTCCCGTATGGCAACGGCCTTGAGGTTGCATTGGGCGGCGGACGGCAGAAATTCACGCCAAAAGGTACGCCCGATCCGCAGATCGCCGGTAGGCAGGGCGAACGGCTCGACGGCCGTGATCTGACGAAAGAGTGGTTAAAGAAAAATCCGGGTTCGGATTACGTTTGGAATAAACAGCAGCTTGCCGCGATAGACCCGAAAAAGACAAAGCATTTGTTGGGACTATTCGACACAACGCATTTGGAGTTTGATAAGGATCGCTCGACCAATAATCTGGATGAGCCTTCGCTGACAGAAATGACGACCAAAGCGATAGATATTTTGTCGCAAAATAAAAAGGGCTTTTTCTTGATGGTCGAAGGCGGCCGTATAGATCAGGCCCACCATCTTGGTAATGCTTATCGGGCTCTTCAAGACACGGTCGAGCTTTCAAACGCCGTTAGAGCAGCGATGGGAAAAGTAAATATTGACGAGACGCTGATAATAGTGACAGCCGACCATAGCCACACGTTGACGATCATGGGCTATCCCGCCCGTGGCAATAACATTCTCGGATTGGTGCGTGAGATCGGACCAGATGGCAATCTCGAACCTGATTATAAACGGGATAAGCTCGGGCGTCCATACACGACGCTCAATTACGCCGGCGGCCGCGGCTACACGGGCGCATCGAACGATCAGCCCGAAGGTTCAAAGACTTATCCGGAAGAGCCGAAAACATTTAAGGGGATCACACACGGTCGCCCTGACCTAACAAAGGTCGATACCGCCGGCCCGAATTATATGCAGGAGGCGATCATCCCTCTCGCCGATGAGACGCACGGCGGCGAAGATGTCGCGATCTTTGCAGTCGGTGTGAATGCGCACCTGATCCGCGGCTCGATGGAACAGAACTGGATATTTTTTGTGATGGCGGATGCGTTAAGACTGGGACGAAAATGAAAATTGTTTTTATGGGTACGCCCCGCGCCGCCGCTGCGTCATTGGAAAGATTACTACTCGACGGTCACGATGTTACGGCAGTTTATACCCAGCCGGATCGCTCTTCCGGGCGCGGCAATAAGATAACTCTTTCGCCGATGAAAGAGTGTGCGTTTAAGCATAATTTACCTGTTTTACAACCGGTAAAGATTCGAACGCCTGAAGCGCTTGATGAGTTTCAGTCATTCAAGGCCGATGCGGCTGTCGTGGTGGCTTACGGGCGCATTTTGCCTGAGACTTTTTTGCATGCGTTCCCAAACGGGGCGATAAATGTTCACTTTTCGCTGCTTCCCAAATATCGCGGTGCGGCTCCCGTCAATTGGGCACTAGTTAACGGCGAATGCGAAACCGGTGTAACGACAATGCAAATGGACGCGGGACTTGACACAGGAGCGATCCTACTGCAGCGATCGACAGCAATTGTTGCCGATGAAACTGCTGTCGATCTCATGGAGCGATTATCGTTTCTCGGTGCGGATTTGCTTTCCGAAACGCTTTCGGATTTGGGTCAGATACAACCAAGGGCGCAGGATAACGCAAACGAATCTTTTGCGCCGATAATGAAACGCGAGGACGGTCTCATTGATTGGAGCTTGACCGCAAAAGATATTGCAAATCGTGTACGAGGTTTTCAGCCGTTTCCGACAGCATTTACGTTCAATAATGGAGCGAAACTGACAATTTGGAGAGCATTTCCGGTCGAAAATGCCACTGGCACAAATGGGATTGCGGGTACGATTTTGGAGGCGAGGGGCGATAACCTCGTGGTCAACTGCGGCGGCGATTCGTTCTTGCGGATCGAAGAAGTGCAGCCCGAGGGAAAACGACGGATGACAACACGGGATTTTCTCAACGGTATCAGGATTGAGATCGGAACGATTCTTGGCGTCTAATAAAATAATGGAAACGACAGATCAAATTCAAATCATCTCATTTTACAAGTTCAAGGATTTGTCTAATGTGGGGCCGCTTGACGAGATCAAGGCCGCTTTGAAGAGCGCGCTGATCGAATTCGACGTTCGGGGTACGATAATCATTGCAAACGAAGGGTTTAACGGCATGGTTTGCGGATCTCCGACTAATATAGCGGAATTTATTATTTGTATTGAGCAGATTCTGAAAACACGTCTGATCTTCAAATCGTCGTTTCACTCCACGGCTCCGTTCCGCAAGATCGACGTAAAGATCAAGCCCGAGATAGTCACGCTCAAGCAATCGGTGGACATCTCTTTAGGCGAAGGGACGCATATTAAAGCGACCGACTGGAATAACATCATTTCCGATCCCGGAACGCTGCTGCTGGATGCTCGAAACGATTACGAATATAAAACCGGTACGTTTCGCGGTGCGATAAACCCAAATATTGCAAAGTTTAGCGAGCTGCCCGCTTTTGTAGCTGAAAATTTCGATTCAGACAAACACAAACGGATCGCGATGTTTTGCACCGGCGGCATTAGGTGTGAAAAATTTGTGCCATATATGAAGCAGATGGGATTTGACGAGGTCTATCAGCTCGAAGGCGGTATATTAAAATACCTTGAGGATATTCCCGAAAACGAACTACTTTGGGAGGGCGAATGTTTTGTCTTTGACGAACGGAAGACGGTCGATGAAAAACTGACAAAAGGTTCCGTCCCCGATCATTCTCAACGGCACGCAAACGCTAAAAAGCCACAATACAAGGTTTCAAGATGAACATCTCACCGGCACGTGCGGCGGCTTTTGATGTTTTGCTGCGGATCAAAACCGAAAAGGCGTTTTCGTCCGTCTTGCTGCCGATATACGAAGACACTCTCTCGCCTGCCGACAGTTCGCTGTGTCACGAACTGACGCTTGGCTCCTTACGACGTCAGATTTATCTGGATCGGGCGATCAATCAATTTGCGGGCGGCAAAAAGCTGGATGCGGCGGTTCGCGTTGCCTTACGGCTCGGTCTATATCAATTGTTTTTCCTCGATAGGGTTCCGGATTATTCCGCCATTAACGAAAGCGTCGGGCTGGTTCAGCGGGCAAAGAAGACATCGGCTAAAGGTTTTGTTAATGCGATCCTGCGCCGTGCGACTCGCGAAACTCTCAATTTTCATTTTGCGAACGAGATCGAGCGTGTCTCGGTTGAAACGTCGCATCCGCAATGGCTTATTGAGAAATGGGCGTTAGAATTCGGGCTCAACGAGGCCGAGCAAGTAGCGAAGGCGAATAACGACATTCCAAAGGCCGCGTTTCGATTTACCAGAAGCGGCGAAAATATAGATCCGGCGATCATATCGAGTTGGCAAAGATCGGAGTTTATTGAAGGTTGTTTTACTTCCGAAAAAGCCGACCAAGCTCTGCGCGATCTTGAAACCGAAGGTGCGATATATTTTCAGGACGAAGCGTCGCAGATGGTTGCGCAGGCAGTTGTTATACCCGATCGCGGAATGTTTTTAGATGTTTGTGCGTCACCCGGCGGCAAAACGGGTTTGATCGCGCAGCGATTCGCCTCAAGTGCAACTGTGGTCGGAGCCGGCGATCTGTATTGGCCGCGTGTCGAATATTTAAGGGACAATTGCGCCCGCCAGGGCGTTGAATTTGTAAATGTCATTCAGTATGAAGCGACTGACGCATTGCCGTTTGCAGACGAAACATTTGACGTGATTCTGGTTGACGCACCGTGTTCTGGTACCGGAACGATCCGGCATAACCCCGAGATCAGATATTTTCTTAAGCCCGAGGATTTTGTCGAGCTATCTATAAAACAACTTAACATCCTGACAAACGCATCAAAGGTTTTGAAACGAGGCGGATCATTGATCTATTCGACATGCTCTTTGGAGAAGGAAGAAAATGAATTAGTCGCCCGGCGATTTTTGTCGGAGAATTCATCGTTTTCAATAACTGACTCGAACGTAGCGGAAAAATTTCGCACAGACGATGGATTTGCCCGGACGTGGCCGCATCGCGACGGTATGGACGGATTTTTTATTGCGGAATTTCGCAGGAATTAGTTTGAGATGTCCGATCTAAATGCTTTGTTTAGGTTCCTTGTTTTGGACAAAAAATGATAAACTCTCGTTTTAGTTTTTGGAGATTTAAGTTGTGAGTATTGTTAGTTCCGGATTTTCAGCTATCGGCAGACTCGCGGCGGCTGCGTTGCTGGCGGGAGCATTTCTTTTTGGACTTGCGGGCGTTGTTTATATGTCGCTGCAGGGAACCGAAGTAAGGGTTCCGGATATTACCGGTAAAGACTTTTCTGACAGCGAGAAAGAACTTGCTTCGCTCGGACTGAAACTTAAAAAACGTGCCGACCGGCCAAGCACCGAGAAACCAAATACGGTGATCGAACAGTTGCCGAAACCCGGCGATACTGTAAAAACGGGTCAACTGATACTCGTCGTTACCAGTAAACAATCGACGACGGGCGACGAGTCACCTGCCGCTATAAAAAAATCAACCGACGAAGATGATACGGAAAAGATCGAGGAAATGATCTCGGACAAACCGAAAAAACCGAAGGCGAACTCGAATACAAATCGTAAGAAAGCGGACACGACCCGCGATGTGAACGGAAATACATCGAATACCAATTCAAATTCGAACTCTACTAACTCAAACAAAAAGGAAACCGGTGCGAACAATAATTCGACTGAAAAACCTAACAAAAATACACAAACACCGACTTTAACTCGTTTGCCGAACCCGTCGATTCGGAAGCCGAATGGTGGCGTGCCGCGGCCAACACCCTGAGATCAAGCCGTGATTTAAGCAACTGAAAAGAGAATTCTCGCAACCAATTAAAAGACAAAATAGGAATGTTTGAAATAGCACCGTCGATATTATCGGCAGATTTCACAAGGCTTGGAGAAGAGATCGCTCTCGTGAAAGCCGGCGGAGCAAAGATGCTTCATGTTGATGTTATGGACGGGCATTTTGTTCCGAACATCACCATCGGGTTGCCGGTCGTCAGGTCGATAAGAAAAGCGACGGATCTGACAATTGATACTCACCTGATGATCGACGAACCGGGCCGTTATGCGGTCGAATTCGTCAAAGCGGGGGCTGATATGGTTTCGATTCATATTGAGGCCGATCATCATCTGCACCGAACGTTAACGGCTATCAGGGAAGCAGGTGCAAAAGCGGGAATCGCGATTAATCCGGCCACGCCGCTGGAATTATTGAGTGAAGCCTTGCCTTACGCAGACTTTGTTCTGCTCATGTCGGTCAATCCAGGTTTTGGCGGGCAGAGTTTTATCCCGACCATGATCGATAAGCTGCGCAGGCTGCGAGAAATGATAACGGTGCGTGGACTGCCGGTTAAGATCGAGATTGACGGAGGGATTGACGAAACGAATATCGGTCAGATCGTTAATTCGGGAGCCGAGATGATCGTCGCGGGTTCTGCGGTGTTTGGGCGTGGCGATCCGGCCACTGCAGTAAAAGGTTTAATTGAAAAAGGTACGAATTGGATCTAAAGATGTGTCGTTCTATATGGCGCAAACCTCCGGATCGGGAAATTTGTTTTTAATGCATTATGTTACTTAACACGAGACGCGCAGTTTTTCTAACTCTTTCTGTTGTACTGGCCCTTTCCGGGTTCGCCTTGGGCCAGGCAAAACCCAGCGACGGAACCGACGCGCAAAGACTCTCCGTAATGGATCAAAAGCTGACTCGCATGCGTCGCTCATTGACCAGCGCCGCTTCGGTTTTGAAAGATGAGAATAAGGATGATAAAGCTAAAAAGGATGACAAAGCCAAGCTCGAAACACCGCTTGGGCGCCTTTTGGCTTTGGAAAAGGACGCAGCGAAATTGCAGTCCGACGTGAATAGCCTGAAAGGAAAAGCTGATCGAAGTGAAAAATACGAGCGTACAGAGCTTGATTCGCTCGAACAGGCTGTTGCCGATCTGCTGACCCGCGTGGATACGGCTCAATTAGAAACCGCTACGGCACGCGCGAATCCGGTAAGTGATGTTGGCAAACCGCGTGACAAGAAGAAAAAGGGCAAATTTCTCGGCATTTTTGGTGGCAAGGGCAAGGACGAATACGAGGAATTGATCGGCAGTGTCAGCCCGGGCCGCGACCGTGAGCTTTTTATCGTTGCTACGCGCGAGGTCCGAAAGGGCAGCAACGACGTTGGACGGCTTCTTTTTCAAACGATCATCACGACCTACCCTGATTCCCCGTATTTACCGATGGCAAAACTCGCCGTCGGCGATTCGTTCTATCTCGAAGGCTCGACGAGCTCCCTGATCCAGGCCATCGCCGCCTATCAGGACTGGTTAACTTTTTTCCCGACTCATCCGCTCGCGGATCGGGTAGTTCTCAAGATCGCTGAATCCGAAATGCGTCAAGTGGGGCTGCCTGACCGTGATGCTACCCGTGCGAAACGTGCTGAGACGAAGCTAAAAGTTCTGTTGCAGCAGTACCCGGACTCAATTCTCAAGTCTGCCGCCGTAGAAAGATTACGGCAGGTTCAGGATAATCTCGGTCTTCACAATCTGTTGGTCGCGAACTATTATTACGCCCTCGCGGTTGACCAGAAAAAGGGCGGGCTGAAAGGCGCCCAATCGCGTTATCGCGAGATCATGGATAAATACCCGAACTTTTGCTTTATGGACGAGGCGCTGTTTAAGATCGCGACCACGTATATGGTTGAGGAAGAGACAGACCAGGCCTCGCGCTATTTTCAGAGGATCGTCAGCGATTATCCAAACAGCGTTTACATCGATAAATCAAAAGAGCAGCTTGGATTGATCGGAGCTTCGATTCCCGCCGTCAACCCCGATAGAGCAAACATCGAAGCCTGTGCCGAACCTTCGTTCTTCGAGAATTTTAAGAATCAGTTTTTTGGCATCTATCCAATGACGATCGACAAGGACGGCGTTTTGATGACCAAAAGTTTTGACAAGGAAAAGTTTGAGATGATCGATCAGATCATTGAAAACCAGGGAGATATTTTAGTCAATCAGATTCCAAAGTCCCCGACTACCGTAATTAAACAAACCGCACCAAAGCCCAAAGTCGCCCCCCAGCCATCGCCGATTCAAAAGTGACAAGAGTTTGGAGTCTCCTAATCTGAATTTTAATGGAAAATGAGGTCAGACCTGCAATGTTGCAATTCTCGTTTGGTAACATTTAAACAGATTATCCAATTGTGTTTTCCTTGCTGCTTCGCGATCCGTTTTGTCGGTGGCGATAGCGTGGTGGCGGCTGACGGTAGAGCTGTTTAGACTGGTCAGGCGGGCGAGATCGGCGGTGCTGGCTCCGGCCCGGCGCCCGCATAGGATCAGGACTTCTTTTGCCTCGACAACCCGGGCGGATTTAACCGCTCCGCAGATCTCGCTTCGATTCACTCCAGTGCTTCTTCGACCACAGCGAGCAGTGCCTCCGGGTCAAAAGAATTGGTTTTTGGCTATACTAAACTCTGCCGCAGTATTCTGGAGCCATGTGCAAAGAATTGCAATATTGCAGGACTGACCACAGTCTTTGTATGCGGGCGATCTATTTCGCGTACTATAACTTTTGTCGAAGTCACAAGACGTTACATGATGCGACTCCGGCAATGGCGGCGAATTTGACGAATACGATCTGGAGATTGAAAGATTTATTGAACGCGGCGAAAGATGTAGAAGCGCCAAAATAGGAGACAAAATATGAATTTACAAGAAGAAATTGAAGAAGCAGAAGTATTAGCAAACCTGCTGGTTGACTCGAAATCCCCGGATGATCTGCCAGTGACATTAGGGTCGGGCCGTGAAGCAATTGTCAAATTGGTCGAAGGGGCAGACGGAGTTAAAAAATATCAGTTCGACCGCTTCGCTGACCTAATTGTAGAGTCCTTTGAATAACCGGAATCTTTTCACGGTTTGGAAGGAATCGCGATTTTTTTGAAAAGTTGGGGGTTATTTGTTTGAGACTTTGGTGATTT
>JAYVER010000360.1:0-2944 GCA_043748725.1 Chloracidobacterium sp.
ACACGTCGTTTTTGGATGTCGGCTGCGACGTGATCGAAACCAATAGCTTTGGCGGCAGCGATCTTTTTATTGTCGAGACTTGTCAGGATCTGCTGCAAACAAAGGCCGCACTATCCGCGATCTTCGAGTTTTTTGAAAACAAACACGTCAAGATTCCGGTCATCGCACAGGTGACGATCGAGATTTTTGGGACGATGCTTAATGGCACAGAGATCGGCGCCGCGTTGACGGCGCTTGAGCCGTTTCCGATTGACGTTATCGGCATGAACTGCGGCACCGGGCCAAAGCACATGGCCGATAGTTTCCGATATTTGTGCGAAAACTCGCCGCTGCCTGTTAGCGTTTTGCCGAACGCCGGATTGCCCGAGGTCAAGGACGGTAAACAGCATTACGACGAGACGCCCGAGAGTTTTGCGGCACAGGTCGAGCATTTTGCAAAAGATTTTGGTGCAAATATTGTCGGCGGCTGCTGCGGCACTTCGCCGGAGCATCTGCGTCAGGTCATCGATCGTGTCAGCGGCCTATCGCCCAAGCAGCGAAACGCGAAACTCGTTCCGTCGGCTTCGTCCATATATTTCCAACAGCCTTATACCCAGGATGCTTCGTTTTTGATCGTCGGTGAACGCGTAAATGCCTCGGGGTCCAAGAAAATGCGTGATCTGCTCGAGGTTGAGGATTGGGATGGTCTGGTCAATGTCGCCAAATCTCAGGAACGCGAAGGTGCTCATATTCTTGATGTCAACGTCGATTTCGTCGGCCGCGACGGTGTCGCCGATATGCACGAGTTGGCGGCTCGGTTAGCAACAAGCGTCAAGATTCCGCTGATGTTCGACTCGACCGAGTGGGAGAAGATGGAGGCCGGCCTCGAACACGCGGGCGGCAAATCGCTGCTCAATTCGACAAATTACGAGGACGGCGAGCCGCGATTCCTGAAAGTTTTGGAAATCGCGAAACGTTTTGGTGCCGGCGTCGTCATCGGCCTGATCGACGAAGAGGGAATGGCCCGCACGGCCGAAAACAAGCTCAGGATCGCAAACCGCGCATACAAACAGGCGGTTGCAAACGGGATTCCGGGACACGATATTTTCTTTGATCCGCTGGCTCTGCCGATCTCGACCGGCATCGAGGAAGACCGTAAGAACGCAGATGAAACCGTAAAAGCGATCCGCCAAATAAAGGAAGAATTGCCGGAAGCGAACATAATCTTAGGCATTTCAAATGTTTCATTCGGCCTCAATCCGGCGGCCCGCGTCGTGTTGAATTCCGTCTTTCTGCACGACTGTGTCGAGGCCGGGATGAATTCGGCGATCGTAAATGCATCAAAAATACTGCCGCTGATGCGTTTTAACGAACACGAGATCGAGGTTGCCCGTGATCTGATATACGATCGCCGTAAATGGAGCGCGGACACTCCTGTCCGCATGAGTGCGGAGCACGAACAAAGTTTCGGCGGAGGAACCGCCGATGGGGACATGAGTGTCCCCGCTCCGTCAAGCGAAATTTGCACGTACGATCCGCTCGCCGAATTTACGACGATGTTCATGGGCAAGTCGGCACAGTCGATCAAGCCCGACATTTCGAATCTGCCGATCGAAGAAAAGCTGAAACACCATATTATCGATGGCGAACGCATCGGTCTTGAAGATTCGCTTAAGGTCGCACTTGAGAAATATCCGCCGCTTGAGATCATCAACGACATTCTGCTCGACGGCATGAAAACGGTCGGCGATCTTTTTGGGTCGGGCCAGATGCAGCTGCCGTTCGTGCTGCAATCGGCCGAGTCGATGAAGGCTGCTGTGAAATTCCTCGAACCATTTATGGACAAGGTCGAAGGCTCGAACAAAGGCGTTCTGGTGCTTGCGACCGTGAAGGGCGACGTGCACGACATCGGCAAAAATCTCGTCGATATTATCCTCACCAACAATGGTTACAAGGTTGTAAATCTCGGCATAAAACAGCCAATCGACGACATTCTCCGCGCATGGCAAGAAACTAATGCCGACGCCATCGGCATGAGCGGCCTGCTGGTCAAATCAACGCTTGTCATGCGTGACAACCTCGAATTGATGAACGAACGGGGAATCAATGTCCCGGTCATTCTCGGCGGAGCCGCGCTCAATCGCAAATATGTCGATAAGGACTTGATACCGCTCTACAATGGCAAACTTTTTTACGCACGCGACGCGTTTGACGGGTTGCACGCGATGGACGAATTAACGAGTGGAGAGTCGAGAGTCGAGAGTGGAGAGTCAAAGGCCGCGACGGCTAGCAACGGGTCAGAACCGGGAGCGGTAGCGACTGGGTTCTTGTCAGAACCACCTGTGTTAGCGGGAGGCGTGGACGATTCAATTGCGACCGTCTCGGATGCCGAAGATCTCGTCGGCGAGGACGCCAAGCTCGGCACAGCAGCGGCACGAGTTTCTACACGTTCGTCCGGCGATACGACTCACACGACTCGCTCAGAAGTTGCCACAGAGGTAGAAATTCCAACTGCGCCGTTTTACGGCTCAAAGTTCGTCGAGATCAAAGACCTGACGAAAGTTTTCGATTTCATTAACGAGACCGCGCTTTTCAAAGGGCAGTGGCAGTATAAGCAGGGGCGCAAATCGAAAGAGGAATACGACGCGATCCTGCACGAGACAGTCTATCCGAAATTCGCCGAGGTCAAGGCTAAAGCGATCCGCGAAAAGCTGCTCGAAGCCAAGCTCGTATATGGCTATTTTCCGTGTCAGTCGAGCGGCAACGATCTGATTATCTACCAGGAAGATGAGACGACGGAAAGAATGAGATTTACATTTCCGCGTCAGCCCGTCGATCAGCGGGGCGGTAAGAATCTGTGTCTCGCCGACTATTTCGCATCGGTCGAACGGAGCGCGGACACTCCTGTCCGCAAGGCCACGTTCTCCAGCGGCCTCATGCTCCCCGTCGGTCACGAGGCCACCCG
>JAYVER010000361.1:0-2920 GCA_043748725.1 Chloracidobacterium sp.
TAACAATCTCACTTTTCTTTGTACTCGCTCGGTTGGTTTTGGACCGCGTTTTTTTTGCCCCCCTTTTAGGATTTGTTTCATGATTTCTTTGCGGTATGCGGCCATAAATTCCCGGTCGCAAAGAATCCCTAGCCGTTCGATCACACGATCCGCCGCCGTTCCCTCAAACGTCTGTTTGGTTGAGCCAAAGTAAAGGACAACTGATCGTTTATTCTCGTGTTCGTTAGTAGTGGCGTGGGATAAATGTTTCAGGTTTATGGTGTTCCTGGAATCGACCTTTAAGATGTAAATTAGATCGAAAGGTTCAGGGTCGAAAAATGTTATTGAGTTGTTCATTTATATTCACCTTTGGTTTATCAGATAAGTAATGAAAGAGTTTGTAAAGGCAAAACTAAGCTGTCAAGTGTTGCCGTTCTACCTATATAAGCAGGGGTCCGAAGTCCACTTTGGTGGATTGCAGACGCACCAATGATTTCAGCCCCCTAGGGGTTTTAGCGACCTCTGCCTTGCTAGCCGGGATCGCGAGGTCTACGAAGATCAAAGAATAAGCCCGTTCTCCTTAATCCAGGAGCATAGTTTTTCCTCATCGTCCCCCTCGGCTGCAAAGCGGGCAAACACCGCCTGTAGCATGCCGTAATGCATGTCGTAAGTTAAGTCGTCATACCTAACGTCGCCGCCGCTCACGAGCGAATGCAAGTCTTGGCGGAGTGACATCTTACGTGAGACAGCAAGAATTGCTCTCGCCGCGTCGACCGGCGTTTTCGTTCTGGAAAGAAACGGCTGCGCCTGTTCCGAATAAAATGCCTTCTTAATTTGTGATTGAGTGTCCATAAATGCCTTCATGGTTTTTGATCGATTGTCCATTGGTTAAATCCTCCGTGTAATATTTAGTGTTTTGGCAGCTTTTTGCCAATTGTTTGTGCTAAGTGATGCGTTTCAGTGCTATTCCACTCGCTTAGCAACGGCGTGTTAACTAAGTAATTGCTTTCTTTCGCATCTCCACGCATCACAGCGATATAGTACGTAATTACGAGAGTTTTGTAACAGTTGCGGCCGCGTCCGCACTGTTGAAATCAGACACCAATGTATCTAAAGTAAAACCCGGTCTATGGCAACAAAAAGTAACAGCCTGATTCGGATAGAATACGCAGCCGCCCGTACTGCATTTGCCGTGATGGGTATTTTGCCGCGTACGGCAGCCATCCGCATGAGCATCTGGATCATGCGGCTTTTGCCGTCAATCCTGAAAAATCTTCGTGCGACAGGCATCAGAAACCTGGAAATCGCATTTCCCGAAAAAACGGAAGCCGAGCGAAAGCATATCCTCGACGGCACATTCGAGAATCTCGGCCGCGTATTGGGAGAGTTGACCCAATTCAAAAAATTATCCAAGGCGAAGCTGGCTGAGATCATAGATTTTGATCTCGACGAAGAGTCAAAAGCTGTCTATGCAAGGAACAAGGCGGAAGGCCGCGGCGTGCTGATAACCACCGGCCATCTGGGCAACTGGGAAATGCTCGTTCTCGGATTCGCGGCCCTGTATGAACCGATCAGCTATCTCGCCCGCCCGCTCGACAATCCGAAGATCGACGACATGCTGAACGCACTCAGAACCCGCTTTGGAAATAACCCGATCAACAAAACAAATTCGGCGATGACCGCGATCAAAATCCTTCGCGAAGGCGGAATCTTAGGCATTCTCGCCGATGTAAACGCTCATCCAAAAGAAGGCGTTTTCGTCCCGTTTTTCGGCGTCCCGGCGTGTACAACCAGCGGAGCGGCAATGATCGCGATACGGGCGGATGCACTTATCTTCCCGACATTTTGTGTGTGGGATCGGGGATCGAAACGCTATAAATTTGTCCACGGCAAGTTGCTTGAACCCATTAAAACCGGCGACATTAAGCAAGATATTATAGAAACAACCGCCGCCTACACCGCCGAGATCGAAAAGATCATCCGCCAATATCCCGATCAATGGATGTGGATCCACAGACGCTGGAAAACTCGGCCGCCGGGTGGTGGAGGCATTTATTAGATTACAAGTTAATTGGAACCCCCTTTTTGTGTATAATAAAACAACTGGTTTATGACTAAATTACTCGAAAAAGCATTCATCAAGGCATCTGAACTTTCACAGGTAGAGCAGGATATTGTTGCCCGGTCGCTACTCGATGATCTCTCGGCGGAGGAGCTTTGGGACGCGAGTTTTGCGAATTCACAAGACGAATTGGCGGGTCTTGCGGATGAAGCTTTGACGGAACACCGAAATCAACGAACGCGGCCGCTGGAAGAAATTCTGTGAAATCTTTTACCACCGAAAGATTTTGGACATCGTTCGCTAAGTTGCTACTCACATTCAGCGAAATGCACGAGTCGCTTATCGACTCTGGAAAGAAACCCCATTTCATCCAAGCTTACAATTCAAACAAATTCATTCGAAGAGACCGATATTTTCTGTTCGCATCGGTATCGGTTGGCGTGCCGTCGGAACGAAAGATGAAAACGATATGATCTGGTTCTGGATCGGGCCGCACGCCGAGTACGACAGGCTAGTTTCAAAACTTTGATCAATGCAGCAAATTCAAAATAACAAAGTCTGCGAATCCTGCGGCCAGGAATTTGGCTGCGGTGCAAAGCTCGACGGCTGCTGGTGTACCGAAATAACGCTCGATCCTTCACAGGCCGACGATATTAAAGCGAAATTCTACGATTGTCTTTGCCCGGCGTGCCTTGAAAAATTAGCCGCAAAATCCTCGATGAAACTCACGTAAGCGGGCGGCCCAAGCTGACAGGGCCGCCGAAAGCTCACCATAGAAATAATCGACGCGTTTAGAAAACCTGCCGCCAAATCGACCCAAAAGATTTTCCTAGTGCAAAAAGAAATTGGTGGAAAATCCGAGTAAAAAATTGTTTAACC
>JAYVER010000362.1:0-2896 GCA_043748725.1 Chloracidobacterium sp.
TGCAAAGAAAAGCGAACATCCTACGCTTTCCGCTTGGATTCGGCACACTTTACGAAAAGCAGTTGAAAATGAATAAGGAATTCAAATTAAGACACTACCGTCGGCTACTGAAAACAGATATACAGAGTTCGGCACATTAATTTTAAGATCTGAATTTTAAGATCTGAAATTTTTCTTCAACTCGTGCCACACCTCGTGATAATTATCCTGCAACTGAGGGCATTCCATAGCAAAGCGGGTTGGGCGGATGATGTATCGCGATTCGAACATAAAAGCCATCGTCCCGGACAATTTCTGTGGTGCAAGCCCGGCATTCGAAGCCTTTTCAAATGCGTCGAGGTCGGGGCCGTGGGCGGACATTTGATTGTGGAGCGAGCCGCCGCCGGGGACGAAGCCCGTTTCTTTGGCGTCGTACTGGCCGTAGATGAGGCCCATGTATTCGGACATGTAGTTGCGGTGGTACCACGGCGGGCGGAAGGTGTCTTCGGCGACGAGCCACCGGTCGGGGAAGATGACAAAATCACAGTTTGCAACGCCCGCTTCGCCTGACGGCGAAGTCAGCACCGTAAAGATCGACGGGTCGGGGTGATCGAATGAGATACTGCCAATGGTGTTAAATGTCCGCAGATCGTACCGGTACGGAGCGTAGTTGCCATGCCAAGCGACGACATCGAGCGGTGAATGATCTATCTCGCACGACCACAGGTTGCCGCCAAATTTTGCGACGAGTTCCATCGGGCCTTCGCGATCCTCGTACCACGCGACCGGAGTTTCAAAATCACGCGAATTCGCCAGTCCATTTGCACCAATGGGCCCAAGATCGGGCAAGCGAAACTGCTGGCCGTAATTCTCACATATATAACCGCGGGCGATTGATTGCGGATTGCGGATTGCGGATTGCGGATTGTCAGCATTGGTATTTGTAGCAGATTCCTCAGCAGGCTCAACACGGAATTTCAAACCGCGAGGAATGACCGCAACCGACCCCGGCCCGACCTGCAATAAACCCAACTCCGTCAATATCCCAAGCCGCCCCATCTCAGGCACGATGAGCATCTCGCCGTCCGCGTTGTAAAAATAGCGGTCGCCCATGCCCTTGTTACAAGCATAGATATGCACCGCCATTCCGGTCTGTGAAAACGAATCGCCATTGCCCGCGATAGTCGTAATACCATCAATAAAATCGGTGGGTTCGGTTGGCACGGGCAAAGCGTCCCAGCGGAGTTGGTTCGGAGTCGTCACATCATCAAATGGCGTCGAGCGAAATAGCTTGCTGTCGATCTGTTTGAAAGGTTTGTGAGTTACGCTCGGCCGGATGCGGTATGTCCACGTTCGCTTGTTATGCGCCCGCGGCACGGTGAAGGCCGTCCCCGAAAACTGCTCGGTGTAAAGCCCATGCGGCGCCTTTTGCGGCGAATTCCGCCCGACCGGCAGAGCCCCCTCGACCGTCTCTGTGGCGAATTCGTTTCCAAAACCCGTTTGGTATTTAAGCTGCATAAGAAAAGATTTTGCCACGAATTACGCAAATGCCACGAATCAGTAAGGGCTGTGTCATCCACCTTTCTAAAGATGCCACTCCCACACCGGCCCGTCCTCAGGATGGTAGACCGTTTCGACGAATTGAAAATCAAGCTTCTTCAAAATTGACGTAGAAGCATTTTCTTCGGGCAGCGTCTGGGCCGCAACAGTAACGGCCGGCCGCGTACCCAAGGCAACGCGGACCAACTCCGACGCCATCTGTGTGGCGATCCCGCGCGATTCGTGTTCCGGAAAAGTAAAGTAGGCGATTTCGACTCGATTGTCCTGCGGCGGCGACTTAAAGCCACACGTCCCCACGTACACGCCGTTCTCAATTGCGAGGTATCCCGTCCACGGAGGCTCGTATCCGACAGTTCCATACAAAGCGATGGTCGCCCGAATGATGTCAGAGACTATTGCAGGCGGTTCGGTGGCTACTGTTGTGAAATCGCCGTTCGATCGAATTGGAATAAGTTCTATTTTCATGTTGCGATCAGTTACAAGTTCCCGCGTCGGCGTTGTTCTGCTTCGATAGAGACAAACAATGCTTTAAAGTTGCCTTTGCCAAAACCCTTGCAGCCCTTGCGTTGGAGTATTTCGTAGAAAACGGTCGGGCGGTCCTCGACCGGTTTTGTGAAGATCTGCAATAGATAGCCTTCTTCGTCGCGGTCAACGAGGATGCCGAGTTTTTTCAGGCTTTCGATGTCTTCGTCGATCTTGCCTATACGACCGGGAAGTTCGGCGTAGTATGTGTCGGGGACGGTCAGAAACTCGACGCCGTTTGCGGCAAGTTTTGCGACAGTCGAGCGGATATCGCGGCACAATAATGCGATGTGCTGGGCACCGGCCGAGCGGTAAAAATCAATGTATTCCTGTATCTGCGACTTGCCCTTTTTGCTCTCGGCAGGCTCGTTGATCGGGAATTTGATGTTGTGGCCGCCATCGGACATGACGATCGACATCAGGGCCGAATACTCGGTCGAGATGTCTTTGTCGTCAAACGTAATGTAGCGAAAAAATCCGAGCACATCGCGGTAAAAATCGCACCAGTGGTTCATCTTGCCCAGCTCGACATTGCCGACGATGTGATCGACAAGCATTACGCCGGTGGATTCGCCCTCGACATGCTGTGCTTCGAAACCCGGCAGGAAAATGCCGTTGTAGTTGTGAGAACTGGCACGCTCGTTCACACTCACGTTTCCGCCCGGCAGGTCAGAACCACCTGCGGTAGCGAGTGGTTGAATGCTATTACCATTCAAGCCCTTACTTACGTGCGGGCTACTGACACTGTACGAGAGGAACGAATGTATCGTGTCGCCGTAGGTCGCGATCGCCGCGTGGCGGACGCTGCCGTTCTCATCAGCCCAATCGTGCGGCT
>JAYVER010000363.1:0-2893 GCA_043748725.1 Chloracidobacterium sp.
CAATCCGAGATCGGCAAAGACATCGAAAAGATCGCAAAAATAAATGAAGAATCAAAATTAATGCTATCGGAGGCCGAAGCACGGCTGCAGATGATCGAGGCGGCCGCGGTCCGGGGCGGAAATCTGGCCGATTCGGAACTTGCACTAAAGAAATTGTCCGCCCGGACGGCTGAGCTGCCGCTTGCCCTCGAATCCGCAAAAATGGCTGACGAAATAAGACTTGAATTGGAAAACGAGAATATCGAAGCCAACCGACAACTTGACACTGAAAACTAAAAAGACGCGAGCCGGCAACGACGCGCATCTTTTCGATTCATAAAATTTGGCGAATGAAACCGCGAAACCGTTCGAACGTATGAATTGAACCTGTAGTTTACAGGTGGGTGGCTTTCTGCTCTCGCGAGCATCGAAGCCGATCTCTATGGCTGTCCTCCGTAGAGAAAAGCACCGAGATCAGCATTAGCCTCCCGGCATTCATATGTTGGCTCAATTATATATGCGTCCGGTCACGGGGAACGCAGTTGATATCCTTCGCCATTTCGGATTCTAGCACAAATGGGGATAATACAAAACGAAAAATGCGCAATGCAAAATTCAGAAATTATGCATTGTGCATTCTACATTGTGCCTTGATTTCTATTGTTCGATTTCGAGTTCCTGCGGCGGAGCGTCGCGGTGTTTTAGAATGCGGTCGAGAATTTCGGAGCATTCCGTGCTGCGCGACGCTAATTGAGCATCGCTTTGGGCTTGAGCGTGTTTTAATTGGAAAAATTCGTCGGCGATATGCAAACCGGCGAGTATTGCGACCTTTAGCGAATCGACCGTCATCGTACCCGACGATATCTCACGCATTTTACGGTCGACATATTCGGCAAGCTCGTGGATATACTCATTGTCGCCGTCCGACCGGATGCTGTACGTCTGGTTATATATCTCTACACGAATTGTTTGTTCCGACATATTAGCGTCCGACAGCCTCAGCAACGTCCGAATCGATCAACGTCATTGCATCGAGCATCGCTTCGACCTTTAATTGAATAGAATCTCTCTCAGACAACAAACTGGCAATTTTTTCTTCGAGAATGTCCTTTTCGGCGATCGCATTCGCCGCGTCACGTCGCAGAGAAATGGCTTCTTTCTCAAACCTCTCCTTTTCGTCGCGCATTTTCTTTGCAAACTCGATCGTAAGATATATTTTGTCCTCGAGATGCGAGAACTTTTCCATTCCCGTTAGGCCGTTCATTAAAGGGTCTCCAAATAAGATGTTGTCACGAGCTGTGGAAATCATTATCAAGATTTTTACAAAAAACTTCAAGTAAAAGATGAAGGTTTTGTCATAATCGTGGGTTTATCCCAAGTTTTCGTTCGATATGCGCAATGATTTCCTTATGCATTGCCTCAACTTCGTCCTCGACCAGGGTTCGCTCATCGCTGCGGTATTCCAACCTGATCGTTATAGAACGCTCATCGTCTGCCAACCCTTTGCCTTCGTAAATATCGACAAAACCGACGTTTTTACAAAGTTCGAAACGCTGCTTGGTGACGGCTTCACGAATCGCGGCAAATGTAATATCGCGTTTCGCAAGCAGCGATACATCGCGAACGATCGCCGGGTATTTTGCCAAAGGGTGATAAATGATCTGCGACACAGGAACCTCAAGCACTGCTTGAAGATCGATCTCGGCCACATAAACCGGTTGTTTGAACTTATAACTAGTCGCGATCTCGTCAAGTAAACGGCCGAGATAGCCGACTTCGAGACCGTCAAATGAGATCGCAGCCGACTGGCCACTGCGCAAATGTTTGACATCGGCAGCGGCAAATTCAATATCGTCGATGCCAATTGCGTCAAGTGCCGCCTCGACTGAGCCTTTTGCATCGTAGAAATCCAATTCACGTGCTGACATGCCACGCCCTTGATGAACCTCGCCGCCGGTAATGACCAACGAAAAAAGCTCATGCTCGTTAGGCAGATTATCCTCGCCCGTTTTCGTCGCAAAAACTTTGCCAAGCTCGAAAAGCTTTAGATCACGGCGTTGGTGATTGAAATTCAGGCGGACGGCATCCAACAGACCAGGAAGTAAGCTCGCCCGCATTCTGACAGCGCCTTCGATCACCGAATCCTGCAAAGTCACATATTTCTCGCCCGCTTTATCATCAAGCAGGCCGGGAATTGTATCGAAAATGCCATCAAATTTCGTATCAATAAAACTGTAAGAGATCGCTTCGTCAAAACCCATATCGACAAGCGTTTGGCGGAGCAGTTTTTCTCTGATCTCTGTCGCCTGATATTCGCCGGCACCATATGCAGGCGGCAGTTCGCTGGCAATATTTTCGTAACCCGCGTGCCGGGCGATCTCTTCAACCAAATCTTCTTCGATAGCCAGATCGTGCCGCCATGATGGCGAAACGAAGATTTTGGATTTTGGATTTTGGATTTTGGTTTCGTCGGTTTCAACTATGCCAAGTGCATTGAGTATGCGGACACATTCGCCGGTTTCAACAATTAACCCAGTCAAACGCTCGACGGAGGCCGAAATATCGTGCGTTTCGATCTCATTCGCTATAAATTTCGTCGGATAGACATCGACAAATTCGCATGCATCGCCACCTGCTAACTCACAGATCAGTTCGGTCGCTCGATTAGATGCTCTGATCAGGTTTTCAATATCGACGCCACGTTCAAAGCGGTAGCTCGCCTCAGTCGCAAGGTTAAGTTTTTTGGATGTCGCCCTTATATTCTGACGTTTAAAGTATGCAACCTCAAGTAATACATTAGCTGTAGAATCAGTGATACTCGATGCTAAACCACCCATTACACCGCCGACCGCAACAGGTTTTTCAGCGTCGCATATCATTAACATGGTGTTATCCAAGTTGCGGTCCTCGTCAT
>JAYVER010000364.1:0-19881 GCA_043748725.1 Chloracidobacterium sp.
ATGACCGACGCGGCCGATCAACTGCGTTCGGCGATCGTGGCAAATCCCCGCGACGGCGAAGCGTATTACCTCTTGTCAAAGACACTTGAAACTCTGAAAAACCCGACCGCTGCCGATATCGATAATCAGGCGCGGAGATTTTTGACCGATAACAATAGGTACGCAAATCTCGAAAAAGAGTGGCAGAAATCTCATACGGTCACCGATGTCAGCCTGCGTGTGCAACAGCCCGCCCGAAAGGATTTCGTCGCGGTTGTTCTCAGCCGACGGCCGGCAGCCGGTGGCCAGCCCCAAATGAACGAGACCGACACGCTGCTCGCCCAAGCCCGGACACTCATAAAAAACGGCAGTGACGACGAGGCGATGACGACGCTCCGGCGCGTGCTCGCCAGCGAGCCGATGAGCGCCGAGAGTTATCTTCTGTTGGGGAAGATAAATTTACGCCGGGGAGACATGGATCAGGCGATAAGCCAGTTCAAAACATCGGTCTTTTGGGACAACCGCTTGATCGAGGCACACGTCAGTTTGGGCAAGATCTACGTCGAAAAAGGCGATTGTCTGCAAGCGAAAAACTACGCCGCGTCCGCATTAGAGATCGATGCCGAAAACCAGGACGCCATCGCTCTGCAAAGGCTGTCGGAACGGTGCTCCAAATAGTGCGCCGAATTAGTCTAAAGTCCTATGCCCTAAGACCCAAGTCCTAACGGGCGAACATTTCCAAATATATTTAATCATTGAAAGCCCGATAATACGGGCTTTTCTTAATTCCCGCGACTTGGGACTTGGGACATAAGACTTGAGACTCAAGTTGTGGCACGCTACGTGCAATAGAGAGCAGTGGCCAGCTTGACTTAAGTGTTCAAGACCCCGCCGCCATCACTTCTCCGAGCGTGGTTTGCCACTGTGCTCGTACACCTTCCGAGCGTTCCTCCAGTTGTCCTTACCTAATGAGTCCGGTCAAAAGCCGGACTTTCCTCTATTAAACCGGTATATATTGAGATTAACCGTAAACACGGCCTTTCGTTCAATCTGATTCGTTTTATCCAATGGTTTCCGGCGTGATAGTTCATTTTGATTGATTGACAGTTCGGTTTGACCGAAAATGACGGAATCTGTCAGTTTTGAATGACAAAATTTGTATGATTGCTGGTATTTGCCGTTCGGCCCGGTCAGAGTTGAATCAATCTGACGCGAATTCGCTGCCGCCTCGAGGATCACTTTTCTGTTAGAATGACGAGGATGAGATTGGCTCGCCCCGCGCAATTACTTCCGTCATGGCAAAATGCTTTGCTGGTCGTTGTTTCGGCGATCCTGCTGATACTCGCTTTTCCCGATTTTGAATTGTGGTATTTTGCGTGGTTCGCCATTGTTCCGTTATTGTGGGCCGTCGAGCGTGAAAAGTTCTCGACAGTTAGATCTTTTGTTCTCGGCTGGCTATTCGGAATCGTTTTCTTTTTCGGCACATGCTGGTGGCTGACGTTTGCCCCGATCACATATGGCGGATTTCCGGGGCCGCTTGCGTATTTTCTAATGCTGTGCGTATCGGTGATCGTCGGGTTATTTCCGGCGGTCTTTGCGGGATTGTTGTCCGTGCTGTTGCGTAGATTTGGAAGCCTCGCAATCCTCGCTGCGCCGTTTGTGTGGGTTTTCTCCGAGTTTCTACGTTACTGGATGACCGGTAACAACTGGAATGCAATTGGATATTCACAGGCTTTTAGTGGTGACACAATACATTTCGCCTCGATCGGCGGAGTCTATCTCGTTGGCTTCGTTATAACACTATTCAATGCGTTTGTGTTTTGGAGCAATCTTCGGCTTATCAGCGTCGGGCCCAAATATCCGCTCTATGCGGCGATTGCCGTATTTTGGATATCGTATGCATTCCTCATCAGTTACGTCGGGGACAAAGGCGTTGCGTCGTCAAGCAGCGACAAGACAATTTCCTCATCAATCATTGCCATTCAGCCCAATGTCCCAATGAGCGGCCTCGATTCCGGCAAATGGCAGCAACTTCGCCAGCGGCAAATTGATCTTGCCGAAACCGAGATTAAAAAGCTACGAACAACGAACAACGATCTACCAACAACCGTCATTCTCCCCGAATCTCCGATGGATTTTATGTATGAAGGCGACCGGGAATTTCAGAAGTTTATCAATGATTTCGCCCGTCGAAACAACGTCAGCGTTCTGTTCAATTCCGCCGAACCGGACAAAGGAACGACCAAGTATTTCAACTCTGCCGTCCTTGTAGGCCCACAAGGGAACGAGGTAGCCGAATATGATAAAATCTACCTTCTGCCTTTTGGAGAGGCTGTGCCGGGGATTTTTGAGGGCATTGTGCCGGGATTTGTCGGCAATTTTTCATACGGGAAAAAGTACGATCTTCTGCCGCTCGGGGATGCCAAGGCGGGTGTGATGATCTGCTTCGAATCGCATTTTGGCCAGCTATCGCGTGAATATGTCCGCAGCGGGGCGGACGTTATTATTGAAATGACGAACGATGGTTATCTTGGCCCAACGCCCGTTTTGCGACAGCATCTGGCAAACGCCGTGTTCCGTGCGGTAGAAACTAACAGGCCGGTGCTTCGCGTCACAAATGTGGGAATTACGGCTTATATTAATGAAAAAGGTGAGGTTTTAGACGCAACAAAGCCGTATCAAGAAGACACGCGAGTCTGGTCTGTGTCGAAAAGCGACGGTTCGCAGACCTTTTATGTAAAATACGGCGATTGGTTCGCTTGGTTGTGCACAATCATAAGCATTGGCTTGTTGGCGTTGGCGTTTCGCCGAAAACCTGGGGCTTTGTAATCTCTACTATCTACTTATCACTTTCAACTATCCACTGAAATAAAAAGATCAAATTTCATACAGTGGATAGTTCATAGTGAATAGTTGATAGTATTAAGAAGATGGAACTCACAGACCTACAAACAAAATTCGAATCGACACGAGAAAAAGTTACCCAACTTGGGAGGTTTCTTTGACGCGCCCGCAAAACAAGCAGAACTAGAAAGATCGGAAAAACTGATCTCGGAGCCGGGATTTTGGGACGACCAGGAAAAAGCTCAGAAGGTTGTTCAGAGGCGGAGCTTTATCGAAAAGGCATTGGCACGGCAGTCGGCTTTTGACACGGGCGTCTCGGATGCTGAGGTCCTGTTAGAGTTCGCCCAGACCGATCCGGACTCGGCGATTGAACTCCAAAAGCTAATCAACAAGCTCGAAAAAGATGTTGATCTTGCCCAGACCGAGAGCCTGCTTTCGGGGGAGACGGACGCGAACAACGCGATCTGCTCGATCCAGGCGGGAGCGGGCGGCACCGACGCACAGGATTTTGCACAGATGCTGCTGCGGATGTATCTGCGGTGGTGCGAGAAGAAGGGCTTTAAGGCTGAGATACTCGACGAGCAATCGGGCGGCGAGGCAGGTATCAAATCAGCGACTTTTCGCGTCGAGGGCGATTACGCCTACGGGCTGATGTCGGCGGAGGCGGGCGTGCATCGTCTGGTGAGGATATCGCCGTTTAATTCGGGCGGCAGCCGCGAGACTTCGTTTGCGTCGCTGTTTGTCTCGCCTGAGATCGACGAGACGATAGAGGTTATCATTGAGGATAAAGACCTCCGTATCGACACATATAGATCTTCTGGAGCGGGCGGCCAGCACGTCAATGTGACCGATTCAGCCGTAAGAATTACTCATCTTCCGACCGGAACTGTGGTAACTTGTCAGAATCAGCGTTCGCAGATCCAGAATCGCGCCGTCGCGATGCAGGTTTTGCGGTCAAAGCTGTATGAGCTTGAGCTCGAAAAACGCCGCGAGGGAGCTGCCGAACTCGAGGCGACCAAACAAGACATCTCGTTCGGTTCGCAGATACGCAATTACGTGCTGCACCCGTATCGTCTGGTAAAAGATACGCGAACGAAACATGAAACATCAGATGTAGATGCGGTTCTTGACGGAGATATTGATGAGTTCATACACGAGGTGTTGTTATTTAAGAAAGGAGGAGACGGCACACACTAATTGTTAATTGGAAATTGTGTAATTTTTAATTGGCTAAGGAAAAACCTCTTTTTTCAACCAATTTACAATCACCAATTTACAATTAACAATTTAGGATCTCAATGAAAGTTTGTCCAACATGCAACGAGGTCTATAAGGACGACGACATCAATTTTTGTCTCGCCGACGGCACCACTTTGCTTAAGAAAAGGAACGGCAAAGCGGTTAAACATTCGTTGTGGAACGATGTCCTCGCGGTGATTGTCGTTGCCGTCGCTGTGCTTGTGCTTTTGTGCCTGATGACGAGCAGCCCGAACGACCGCTCGTTTATCTCGACCGGCAAGGGCTCGCCGACGCATAATTGGATCGGTCCGGTCGGGGCGAATATCGCGGCCGTTTTAATCAGCGGATTTGGCTGGACGGCTTATCTATTTCCGATATTGATCGGGCTGATCGCGTTACGCGTGTTTCAGGCAAATACGCTGATACCGAGCGCTTTGCGGATTGCGGGGTTTGTTTTTTTTGCGATATCGCTTGCCGGGCTGACCTCGCTTTTTGGCGGGTACGGTGCGATTGTCGGCGAGGCGGCGGCACAAGGGACGACCGATTTTATCGGGCGGATAGGCGCCGGTATTTTGCTCACGGCGATATTTGCCTGTTCGGTTTTGCTGATAACCAATTTCACGCTTGGCGGATTTCTGAGCCATTTCGACGTTGCCTGGGACAACTTTAGAATTCGGATCGACGAATGGCGTGACAAACGCCGTGCCGGACGCTCGGACGAGATCGATGCAGCGAAACGACGGGCGGACATACGCCGTGAGAAACGCGAGGTTGCGGAAGAAATTATACCTCCCACGATCTCGGTTGGTGAGATCGAACGAATGGCAGCGGCTGCGGCAGTTGGACGCGCGATGCCGCTCTTTGGTGACGAAGAGCCTGCCGATTCGATCCCAACGATCGACGGTGCCGAAAACCCTTACGAAACCGTGAAGGTGAGCGAGCCGCTGCCTGATATCAAGGACATCGTCGCGAAATCGAAACGAAAACCGGTTAATGGTGATGACGAGCCGACCTTAAGCGACGACGGTGTTTCGGATGAGGAATCTCCATACGCAAATACACAGAATTTCGATCACTATACCCTGCCCGATCCATCGATGCTGACAAAGGCCGATGTGGCCGTGATGCAGAAAGAATCGGATCTGCGCTCTATCGCGAAGTTGCTCGAACAAAAGACCAACGAGTTTAATGTTCCCGGCAAGGTCGTCCATATTTCGCCGGGGCCGGTCGTGACAACGTTTGAATTCAAACCCGCCGCCGGCGTCAAATATTCACGCGTTACGGCTCTCGTTGACGATCTATGTCTTGCGCTCAAAGCGCCGTCAATCCGCATCGACCGAATACCCGGCAAGGCGTTTGTCGGCATCGAAGTGCCAAATCAAAAGCGTGAGGTGATCCAACTTCGCGAGGTGATCGAATCCCCGAAATTCAAAGCCCCGACCTCGCTGCTCACTCTTGCATTAGGTAAAACGATTGACGGCGTTAATTACGTCGCCGATCTCGCCAAAATGCCGCATCTGCTCATCGCGGGTGCGACCGGAGCGGGCAAATCAGTCGGCGTCAACACTCTGGTAATGTCGATTCTTTTTAAGGCGAAACCTGACGAAGTGAAATTTATCATGGTCGATCCAAAACGGCTCGAGCTCGGCCTATACGCCGACATTCCGCATTTATCGGCACCGATCATCACCGATCCGAAGCGTGCCGCGACCTCGCTCAAATGGGCTGTCACCGAGATGGAACGCCGGTATAAGGATCTCGCTGGCTACGGCGTCCGCAATATCGATGGGTACAACGTAAAAGCGAAACAGCTCAATAAGGACGAGAAATGGGATGAAACGGGCAAGGAACACCGCATTTTGCCGTATATCGTCATCATTATCGACGAGTTAGCTGATCTGATGATGGTCTCGGGCAAGGACGTTGAGGAATCCATAACACGGCTTGCGCAGATGGCCCGTGCGGTCGGCATTCATCTTGTGCTCGCGACCCAGCGACCCTCGGTCGATGTAATTACGGGACTAATTAAGGCGAATTTTCCGGCCAGAATAAGTTTCCGCGTGTCGAGCAAGGTCGATTCGCGCACAATCATTGACGGTAATGGCGCCGAGAGCTTGCTCGGGAACGGCGATATGCTCTTTTTGCCGCCGGGAAATTCGCAGGTGACTCGTGTCCACGGAGCTTTTGTCAATGAAGCCGAAATTAACCGCGTGGTCGAGCACATCAAGGCTCAAGGCCGCCCCGAATACGACACGACCATCACCAAATCCGAAGAGGAACTTGATGATAGCGGCGACCTTCCGGGCCGCCGCGACCCGCTGTTTAATGACGCCTTGCGCTGCGTCGTCCAGGCCAAACGGGCATCCACAAGCTTACTCCAACGTCACCTTAGGATAGGCTACGGTCGTGCCGCCGCGATCCTCGACGCCATGGTTCGCGAAGGCTACATCGGCGAAATGGACGGTAGCACTCGTGCTCGTGCCATCCTGACCAAAGCGTACGAAGATCTACAAGACATTTCCGAAGGTGCACTTGGGGACGAGCAGTAGAGAAGTTTGGAGTTCCAATTTTAGTTGGTGGGGCTGCGAGGACGAAGCCACCTAAAGCTGGAACTCAAAATTATGAAAGTCACCTTTACCAGAACCGGAGAACGCCGATACCGTGTTTCGGTCGAGGGCCCGGGAGTTGTGTCGTCGTTTTTGGAGCCTGCAGCGGGATACGACGAACGGCTGCCGCATGATCTCGCACATTTTGTTGTGGAGAACGATCTAGGGATAATGGGCTGTATCTTTGGTCCGCTTTCAAATGGTGGAAGCGGGTTTTCGCCGGTGGACGAGACTAAAAAGCGGAAAACCGTCAAACGCGGCAACACGAGCCGAAATCTTAATCAAAAAGAAGCTGAAATGGCCGAGCGTGTGATCGACATTGCTTGCCACGCATGGACGGGCCGAAAATATACAGGGTTTCTTATTAAAGGAGTCAGTCCCGACGATATTAAGCGCATTTGCGGCAAATTCGACGCTGTAAGCTCTTTTTGGTCGCGGCTTGGCGTTGGCGAATCGATGACGCTTGATTGGACTGCGAAATTCGGCAATACTAAACGCCGCTAATACTTTCTTCAATTCAATGAGATCAATGCGTTACATTCCGGGCGTTGTCGTTCTTTGTGCGTTTTTGCTTATCGGTTGCAGCATGCGGCAAGTCTATCAGGCGTCCGCAAACTCGGCCGCTCCGTTAGCTAACGCCGTCAATATCAACACTGCATCCGTCGACGAGATCGAGAAATTACCGCACATCGGCCGCAAAACCGCCGAAGCGATCATTGCCTTTCGCCAGGAGAACGGCCCGTTCCGTCGTCCCGAACACCTGCTCCTCATCCGCGGCATCAGCGAGAAACGCTTTTCCGATATCCGCCAATTTCTGCGAACCGAATGATATCTCCTAATGACCGAGACGATTAATAGCAAAACCTTTAACCGATATCCAATGCTCGGGTTGGGGGTGTGTTTCGCGGTCGGAATTCTTGCGGCAAAATTCGCTTTTGTTGATCTGCATTTATCGCTCGCTGTGTGCGGTGTATCGGCGGTGCTTGCGCTCTTGTTCCGAAAAGCCGATCTAGCCACCGTGTTAATCTCCATTTCATTCGCCGCAGCCGGAGCTGCGTCATTTCAGGCAGAAGCAGCCAGCGTTCGATTTGATCGACTAAAAGTTTTGTACGACAATGGCTCGATTAAGTCCGGCTCGCCTGTCGAGATCGAGGGCGTTCTCCTGGGGCGGCCTGAGCCTCTCATCGACGGCGAATTCTTGATGCTTCGTACCGAAAGTCTGCGATCTAAGGACAACGAGCAAAAGGTCTCCGGCAATGTAAGGCTGTTTGTCCCCGCCAAAGTCGAACCTTCCGAATCTCAAATTTCAGATCTCAAATCTGAAATTTCAGATCTGAAATATGGATCGCGTGTTCGTATTGCATGCAATCTGACACGCGAAGACGAATTTCTAAATCCGGGCGTACTCACAAAACGTGAGATTCTTGATCGTCTGGGGGTTGACGCCACTAGCTCAGTCAAAAGTCAGTTGCTGATCGAACATATCGCTGATGAGAGCGTATTTCTACCGCTCGCCTGGGTTTATGACCAACGTGCTTCGTTGATCGACGATTTTCGAAATAACCTCAGCCGTCCAGCCGCCGGTGTGATGATCGCCAGCTTGCTCGGCGATAAATATTTTCTTGATAAAGACACGGCCGATCTTTTTCGCGAGGGCGGGACGTTTCACATACTCGTCATTTCGGGGCTTCACATTACTTTTATCGGAGGACTGCTGCTGCTATTTTTGCGGCAATTGACGCGGAATCGATGGCTGCAGTTTTCGGTAACTGTAGGCGTGCTTTGGGCATACACGCTTGCGGTTGGTGCGGATGTTCCCGTCGTTCGTGCTTCGATAATGTTTACGATCGTCCTGTTTTCTTACGCCATTTATCGACGCGGAACTTTGCTCAATTCGCTCGGGGCATGTTCGCTCATGCTGCTTTTATGGCGGCCGTCGGATCTGTTTAATCCGTCGTTTCAACTGACGTTTGTCAGCGTGGCGGCAATCGTCGCGCTTGCTTATCCTCTGGTCGACTCCTTTCAGCGAATCGGCAGATGGACGCCGACCGCATCAGCACCTTTTCCACCCAACGTGCCGAATTGGCTAATGCATTTTTGCGAAATGCTCTACTGGCGTCAAGAGGTCTGGGCCGTCGAATCAAAACGGCAGGTCTGGTCGGCAAACCTGTTCAAATCACCGTATTTAGGCAGCCGCGTTAAAAATGGAATGCAGAAAACGGCACGTTATATATTTGAAGGAATCGTCATCTCGCTGATCGTCCAGATTTGTATGCTGCCGCTCTCGATCGTGTACTTTCACCGCGTCTCGGTCGGATCGGTCTTGTTGAACTTGTGGGTCGGGTTTTTTATCGCGATCGAAAGTTTTTCGGCCGTGATCGGAGCGGTTTTTAGTCATTTTAGCAGCCTGTTGGCCGCCCCGTTTTTTGCGCTCGCCGACGTGTCGAATTGGCTCATGCTCTCTCTGCCGCGAGTGCTTTCCGGGTTCAATTGGTCGAGTTTCCGTTTGCCCGCATACGTTGGGTCGGGTCGTGCGATTTATTTTTTATATTTTGTGCCCGTGATCTTGCTTGCGCTGGCGGCAAATCGTTGGAAGCCGTTCGATCTAAAGGCGTCGTCAAATCTTGTAAATCGTCGATTCCTTTTGCCCGCGTCGGCCGCGTTGATACTCCTGATCTCTATCGTTGTCTTTCATCCACTCAGCGCTCCCCGGCCCGACGGGCGTTTGCATATTGATTTTCTCGATGTCGGGCAAGGCGATTCGGCATTGATCACGTTTCCTGACGGACAGACGCTGCTGGTCGACGGCGGCGGACGTCCCAAATATAAGCAAGATTCGAAAAACGGGAATGACGAGAATGAGCCATTTATACCTGACACGCGAGGCATCGGCGAGGCGGTTGTGTCCGAGGTGTTGTGGGCGAAAGGGTATTCGCGTATCGATCATATATTGGCAACGCACGCCGATGCCGACCATATGCAGGGTTTAAGTGATGTGGCGAAGAATTTTAGTGTCGGCTCCGCGTTGTTTGGCAGAATGCCGATGGATAATCAGGATTTTGCCGCCGTTGCAGAGGTTTTGCGTCGTCGCGGGATACCGACAGAGATCGTCGCTCGCGGCGATGTTCTAAAATTCGGCGATGTCACAGTCGAGGTGTTATACCCGTTACCTGTCGCTGATCCTAACTCAGTTTCTGACAATAATCACTGCGTCGTTTTGCGGATCATTTACGGCAACCGTGCGTTTTTAATGACCGGCGATATTGAACGAGCAGCAGAGGCTGAGCTAATAAGTGGCGGCGGCACGCTGAAAGCAGATCTGATCAAGGTGCCGCACCACGGCAGCCGAACATCGTCCACGCAAGAGTTCATCGAAGCGGTTAATGCGAAATACGCCATCATCTCGGTCGGCCGCACATCGCCGTTCGGCCACCCGCACAAAGATGTCGTCGATCGCTGGAAAGCCGCCGGGGTCAATGTAATGACGACCGGGACAAGGGGAATGATCTCGCTTTCGACCGACGGGCGTGATCTGCAAATTAAGACATTCTTACCATAAAAAAGGCCGGAGTTGATCGCCCCGGCCGGATTCATTACATCGACAGTTATGAGGCAGGGGTGCCCATCACCACGGCTGCTTTCCATGTTCCGCCTTCTTTCATATAGAAGGTGGCACCGTTTTCGGCCGGAACTGCGGCCCCGTCACACTTGCCGTCGGTCGTCGCCTTAAAGAGCAGCAAGGACACGTCCGAGCCGAATGCGACGCTCAGGCCGTCCGTTATCGCGACCGACTTGATCTCGCATTTATCATCATTCCAGCCTTTGAGCGATGTCGCACGGTCGGTCCTGCCGGTCATGCCGTTGATACTTATCATATCTTTTCCGGCCCAATCATCCAGAGCCTTTGCATCCTTCGACTTCCAGGCATCCCAAGCCTTTTTCTCAAGTGCGACCAGAGCGTCCGTCGCGGCGTCAGGCTTGGCCTCGGCGGGTTTTGCGGCGGCCGTGTCTTTCTTTGCCGGTGCAGCTGGTTTTGCAGGCGGGGCCTTGGGGTCGATGACAGGCGTCTCGGCGTGGAAAGCACCTTTCCACTTGTCGCCGCTGCGGACATATGCACCTGCGGCCCAAGACGGCGTCGGTATCTTCTGTCCGCCGCAGGTTCCTTCGACGGTTACTTTATAGGTAATCACGGCGGTATCCGCACCCAAGGCCGTCATTTGGTCGTCGGAGAGAGCATAACTCTTAACATCGCAATCGGCCCCGGAGTATTCCTTGATCGCGGCCGCACGGTCGAGCCTGCCGGTTGCGCCATAACCGGCGAATTTGTCGGACAAGAATGGGTCCCAGAACTTGGCGTCCTTGGTCTTCCAGGCTTCGTATGCACTCTTTTCAAGAGCCATCAAAGCATCTTTGGTCGGAGCCGCCGCAACCGGTTTGGCGGTGTTGGCATTCGAAGCGTTGGCATTGTTTGCCGGTGCGTTACCCGCCGGAGCTCCGCAACCTGTTAGAGCGACGACCGCTGCCGCCGCTAGAACGAAATATTTGATCTTGGTCATAGACTGTCTCCTCTAAGATTTAGCTTGACTTCAAATAGAACTCAAAAGGCTATGAATCAAAAAAACCTTTCGAGCTATTTATAAAGTCGTCGTGTGAGTGATTCATTGTTACCGTCATATCTATATATTGTCAACCCTGGTGCCGCAATCCGATGAGGCAATGTCCGCCGGTAAAAAGAAAAGACCGGAGCTTGCGCCCCGGCCTTATCCTTTCTGTATAACTACAAGCTGCTCACATCGCAAGCGATTCGAACATAAAGGCGAGCTTCCACGCATCGCCTTCTTTTACGTAAACCGCGGAGGTATAGAGGTCGCCGTTCTTTTGGCCGTCGCAGGAGCCGTCGGCCGTACCTTTTGTTGTGAGGATCTCCACCGTCGGCGAAAGCGCCGATGCAAAACCGTCCGTGATCTTTACGCTGGTGATACCTTCGCATTTCGTTGTTTCGGTCCACAGTTTAATGACGGCGGCCTGGCTGCTGGCCCACCTACCCATCGGATCGACTGTAGAAACATCGGTCGTGGTAATCTCGCCTAATTTTTTAGCATCTTTTGCTTTGAATGCTTCCCAGCCGGAGGTGTGAATTGCCACGAGGGCGGCGGTATTGGCGTCGGCAACCGGTTTGGCAGGCGCAACATCGGTACTGCTGTTGGCAGCGGCCTTGTCGTCCTTCTTTGCCTCTTCCTTCTTGTCGGGTGCTTTCGCGGGTGGTGGAGGCGGGGCCTTGGGATCGATGATCATATTCTCGCCGTGGAATGCACCCATCCACTTGTCGCCGTTGCGAACATAAACGCTCGCCGCTCGGATCGGGCTGGGCATCTTCATCGGCTTGCCGCCAGGCCCGTTACAAGTGCCGTCGAACGTGCCCTTATAACTTATAACGGCCGTGTCCGCATCGATCATTGACATCTGCGCGTCGTCGAGCGACCACGTCTTGATATCGCATTTTGAATCGCCGAGCATTTTGACAACATCGGCCTTGCCGATGCGCTTGCCATGATCGTCCATCATAACAAACTTGTCGCTCAAAAAGCCGTCAAAGTATTTTGCGTCGCCCTTCATATAGGCTTCGTTCGCCTGTTTGTCCATTGCGAAGAGTGCATCTTTGGTCGGTGCCGCAGCGGCGGGCTTGGCCGCATTGGCGTTAGTATTCGCATTATTAGCCGGTGCATTGCCGGCGGGTGCGCCGCAAGCTGCAAATAAGATTGCCGCCGCGCCCACTAGAATGATATTTACTATCGTTTTCATGATCTGTCTCCTTAAAGGGTTATCCGGTTTCAAAAAACAAAAGCCCGAGGCTTTTTCGAATTCAAAAAACCAATCGAGCGTTCCCATCGTCGTCCTAATTGCGTATAGTTTTAACACTACTACCAGATATTGTCAAGAGAATTATTGTATTTCAGTGTTTGAAATGTCGTATGCCCGTAAATGCCATGGCGATACCGTGCTCGTTGGCGGCGGCGATGGATTCGTCGTCTTTTATCGAGCCGCCGGGTTGGATAATTGTGGAGACGCCGAATTTGGCGGCTTCGTCAACGTTGTCGCGGAAGGGGAAGAAAGCGTCGGACGCAAGGGCCGAGCCTTTCAACGGCAGATCAAATCTTTCGGCACGCATTGCAGCGACGCGGACGGAATCGACGCGATTCATTTGTCCGGCACCTACCCCAAGCGTTTGGGTTTCGTTGGCGAAGACGATGGCGTTAGATTTAACATGTTTGCAGACTGTCCAGGCCAGCAGCATTGCGTGCAGCTCGGCTTCAGTTGGCTTTCTAAAGGTGACAAAATTAAGATCCGAAACGGAAAGTCGATGCAGATCACAATCCTGAATGAGAAAGCCGCCAGAGATTTGTTTGTATTCGAGGAGAGAACCACCCCGGCCTTCGGCCACCCCTCCTTTGTAAGGAGAGGAGCTTTTTAAAACGCGAAGGTTTTTCTTGGTTCTAAATAACTCTAACGCTTCGGCGTCAAATTCCGGTGCGATGACCACTTCGGTGAAGACTTGGTTGACCGACGCTGCTACCGTGGCATCAACGTTACGATTGAACGCAACAATGCCCCCGAATGCCGAGACCGGATCGGTAGAGAGAGCTCGGCGGTAGGCTTCTTGGTTACTTATTCCGACGCCAACGCCTGACGGATTGGTGTGTTTTATGATCGCAACCGCACGTTCGTCGAAATCCTGAACCAGATTCCACGCAGCTTCGGCATCGACGTAGTTATTGAATGACATCTCTTTGCCGTGAAGCTGTTCGGCATTGGCGATGCCGCTGCCTTCGCCGGTCGAGTAAAGGGCCGCTTTCTGGTGTGGATTCTCGCCGTATCGTAGGTCCGTGATCTTGGAGAGTTCGATGATTCGGCGGTCGGATAGTCTGTCATTTGACCCAGTCGCTACCGCCGTTCGGCGAGGCTCTCGAACCGCTCCCGGTTCTGACTCGTTGGCCGTGGAAAGTTGCTTCGCCAGATATAACGAGATCGCGAGATCGTAGCTTGCCGTTCGCGTGTAGGCGAGAGCGGCAAGACGCGAGCGTGTTTCCAGCGAGAGCGAGCCGTCGTTGATTGTGAGTTCATTGATGATCTCGGGATAAAGTCGAACGTCCGTTACCACGGCGACATCGCGCCAATTCTTTGACGCCGAGCGGATCATCGCCGGGCCGCCGATGTCGATATTTTCGACAGCTTCGTCGAGGCTTACGCCGTCCTCCGCGATGGTTTCTTCAAACGGATAAAGATTGACGACGACGAGGTCGATCGGCTTGATGGAGTGTTCGATCATCGACGCTACGTGTTCGACGTTGTCGCGTAAGCCGAGCAACGCTCCGTGTATTTTAGGATGCAGCGTCTTGACGCGGCCGCCCATCATTTCCGGAAAGCCGGTCACCTCTGAAACATCGGTCACGGTCAGGCCGCCATCACGCAGGGCTTTCGCCGTGCCGCCGGTTGAAATGATCTCGACGCCAAGCCCATCCAACGCAGCCGCAAATTCCGTCAGTCTTGTTTTGTCCGAAACGCTCAGAAGAGCACGTTTGATCTTTCTAAATTCAGTCATAAAAGAAGCCAACTAAAGTTGGAACTCCGAACAATAAAAAGGCGGCCATTTCGACCGCCTTCGCAAATAATTATTCGATAATATTCCGCGACCGAGCCGCGCTTTCTTCAAAACAGCAAGCAAAAGATGTCCGGGACGAGCCATCGGGACTAGAAAAAGAATCTACCCAAAAATAATAGGCTCAGCACGAAGATCATCGCGTAAATAATGATTTTGATAAGACTCATAAAATCTCTTATGCTAAAAACGAGTCTAAACGAGAAAACAGACGAATATTCATTCTATTGCCGTTTCACAGCCGATGTCAAAAACTTCTAGAACGATTTTACTGATTTCTGCGGCTGCGGTGCTAATTTTACAATTCTTTACATTTGCCGAGGGCAAGGACATTGAGGTCCGGATCAAGATTTCCGCCGATTCGCCGACAACGGTCGAGGTCGAAGGTAAGTTTCTCTCATTGACGCCGCGAAAGAATCCGCGAAATCTCTCGTTTCCCAACGAATACGGTTCGGCAACCGGCCTTGCTGAAAGGATCTCAAATGTTGAGCTTTCCGATCGCGATGGCCATCCGGTTACGTATAAACGATTTATCGCCGGCGAATATGTCGCAGATGCGGACTTCGCCAACTGGAAATATCGCGTCGATCTCACCCCCCCGAAGCAGCAATCCGCAGCGGTACACGTCTCTTGGATTAAAGGCGATGTTGGGCTGCTGATGCTTGACGACCTGTTGCCTCAGGGCAGCGGAGAAAAAATCACCGCGGCGGTAAAGGTCAGTCTGCCTACCGGATGGAGCACGTCTGCAAGCGAGCCGTCAACCAGTTTTACCCCATTGCTGCCGTCTGGCGGAACTTATTATTTTGAGGATATTGAGAAAGCATCTCTCGTAGTAGCTCGTAATTTACGTGAAAAGCCGCTTCTGTTTAACGATTTGTTTATTAAGTTGGCCACTTCCGACGAATGGCAGTTTAGCGACGACGAAGCGGCGAACCTTGCCACTGAAATCTACAAAAAATATGCGAAAATCTTCGGCTCGTTGCCGAACAAGTTTGTCCAGATCGCGATCATGAAGTTTCCGGTCGATGTCGCCATCGGCAACTGGGAGGCCGATACTCGCGGAAACAGCATTACGATCTTGTCGTCGGACATGCCTTTCAAAACTCAGTCGCTACAGCGTCTCCACGAGCAGCTGCGGCATGAGATGTTTCATTTATGGTTTCCGAACGGCGTAAACCTTAGTGGCAATTACGATTGGTTTTACGAGGGATTTGCGTTGTATCAATCGCTCAAACTCGGCGTCGCGGCGAACCGCATTAGATTTGACGATTATCTCGACACGCTCTCGCGAGCCTACAATATAGATTCTGTTCAATCGCAACGCTTATCGCTGATAGATGCAGCGAAAAATCGCTGGAGCGGAGCTAATACGCAGGTTTACGCGCGCGGATTGCTGGTCGCATTTCTCTGCGATCTGGCATTGCTCGAAAAATCGAAAAGAAAACGCTCGACTGACGATCTAGTCCGTGATATCTATCAAAAATATCACTTGGCAACTACGCGGACAGACGGTAACGCTGCTGTCATCGACGCGATGCAATTACATCCGGAACTGCGTCCAATAGCCGAGCGTTACATCAATGGCCCTGACAAGATAGACTGGAGCGAAGCACTGGCCACAGCAGGCATCGAGGCTGTGACGGAAAATTCGCTAACAACTTTGAAAGTAGTTCCGAAACCATCTGGCCGCCAAAAGGATTTGTTGGATAAATTAGGTTATAATAACTGGCGAAAATTGACGGTAAATAATCGATGAAATTGAAGATTTTTGTTCAAATTACATTTCTGGCATTCGGGCTGTCACAAGGTGGCTGCGGGTGGTTCGATACCGGTATTTTGGGGCAGAACGACATGGCGACCGTTATCTCGAAAACGGCGCAGATACGCACGTCTTATGCCGTTGTCGCCGCCGATCTGCTTGAGGTCAAGCGCGGCGACCGGCTGGATGTGATCGATCAGGTGGATTTTGAAAAAGTGCTGTGGTTCCGCGTCCGGGCACACGACGAAACATCTACGGAGGGATGGATCGAGGCTCAAAATGTGATCACTAGTGCAACTCTCGCCAGATCGAAAAAGCTGTACGAAGATTTTCAGAACCAGGCGCCGCAGGCCGCGGGGATAATCCGTTCAGCGTCGAATCTGCGGGCCGCGCCCGATACGAGTCCTGAAAACATCCTTTTCAAACTCGCAAACGGCTCTACCTTTGAGATCATTTCATGGAAATTCGTTCCAAAACAGGAGCTTCCAAATGTTGACGACGCTTCAAAGGGGCAGCAAAATACCAATAATAAAACAAAAAATGCCGAGATCGAGGCAGCAAAAGCAGAAGGCGAACCCGAGCAGATCGCGGATAAATACGACATCTGGTATCTGGTGCATCTCGACCCTTCGGTTTCGCCCGCGCCAGCCGGCTGGCTTTTTGGCCGCCAGGTCGAACTGCAAGTTCCGAGCGATATATCTTTCTTTCAGCAAAATAACCGGAAATTTACTACCTGGCAGCGTCTTGACGCGGATTCGGCAAACAAGGTCGGCTCCGGCGACAAATCGCTCGCACCGGGAAGCTGGGTCATTTTGTCGCGGGACAATTATTCAAAACCGATCGACGGCGTAGAGCCTGACTTTGACAGCATTCTCGTCCTCGCATTCGATAAATACGACCAAAACTATTACACCGTTTGGCGAACTCCGCCAAATACCCAAGTTTGGGGCTCGCTGCCGTTAAAGGTTGAGGGCAAAGGCGATAATAAAACTTTTACGGTTAAAATTCGCAGCTCGTCGGGTAAAATGGATGAAAAGACGTTTGTCGTTTTTAAGGATAAAAACCGAATGAAAGTGACGCCGCCCGAGGACATCGCTCAATATCAATCGAAGAATAAATAGAAGCGTGATCGAAGCTAGCGAAAACCCCTTTCCCGAACCTGTCGAGATCGAAATAACCGATTCGTTCGATCTGCATTCGTTTAGTCCGCGCGACATTCGGGCAGTGGTCGAGACCTATCTTGCCGAGGCTCACAAAAAGGGATTCGCAACCGTGCGGATAATCCACGGCAAAGGCGTCGGCATCCAGCGTGAGATCGTCCGAAAGGTTTTGTCGGAGACGGATTTTGTAAAGTCGTTCAAAAATGCTCCCGAATTTTCCGGCAGTTGGGGAGCGACGATCGCGGTGTTGGATGTTTAGCGCTCATCGATCACGTCAGCCCAAGCTTCGTCATCTTTTCTTATTCCGGGATAGGCCGTTTCTAACAATAAATCCTGCTCGGCGATTCGGTTTTCTGCTATTTCGAGACGCTCATTTAGTTGATGACACTTGCGCTCCAGTTCCTGTATGTGCTTTTTCCGTTCAAGATGGATGCGGTCGAGGTAAAACATATAGGTGAACTGGAGGCCTGTTATACCGACCAGCACAAGTGATAATCCGATGAGAAAGTACAACAGCATAACCGGCGTATATCTGATCTTTTTGCCCTTTCAAGGATTATACTCTTGACCTTGGCAGAAGGAAAAGTAAAAATCTAACCAAACGTAATCTGTGAGATATTTATGCGCGAAGACATCGTAAATTCCAATCCGACGGCGCCGGAATTTAACCGCCGCGAATTTTTAGTCACTTCGATCCTCGCAGCGGGACTCTACGGAGCGGCTGTTACGCCGATACACGCCCAGACAAAGATCACCACCGACGACAAAGGCCTGGTCACCGGCGAGGTGAAGATACCCGTCGCCGATGGCGAAATACCGGCGTATCGTGCGATGCCGGCCAAAAAAGGCGGGAAATTTCCGGTCGTGTTGGTTGTTCACGAGATATTTGGCGTCAACGAATGGATACAGGACGTTTGCCGCCGATTTGCCAAGCTCGGATATATCGCCGTTGCCCCGGCCCTCTACGCTCGGCAGGGCGAGGTCAAGGACCTGAAAGACCCGCGTGAGATCAACCGACAGGTTTACAGCAAAATTCCCGACACGCAAGCGATGGCGGATCTCGATTCGACAGTCGCGTGGGCTGAAAAGCACAACGCAAACACGAACAAGGTCTCGATCACCGGCTTTTGCTGGGGCGGACGCATTGTCTGGCTTTATGCCAATCATAACCCCAAAATCAAGGCCGGTGCCGCTTGGTATGGCCGCTTGGTGCCGACCCCGAATTCGCCGGTCAGCAATATCCAGCCGGGTACGCCGATAGACTTTGCAAAAGAGTTGAAAGTTCCGGTGATCGGGTTTTATGGCGGCTTGGATACGGGCATTACGGTTGACGGTGTTCACCGAATGCAGGAGGAGCTTAAGAAGGGAAAGTCGAAATCCGAGATCATTCTCTATCCAAACGCCATGCACGGCTTTTTTGCAGATTATCGCACGTCGTATAATAAACAGTCCGCCGAAGACGCATGGCCAAAGCTAGTGGCGTGGTTCAAGAAAAATGGAGCCGCTTAACAGTTGAGAGTGTAGAGTTGAGAGTGGAGAATGGAGAGGCGGAACAATCCAACCCGTCTTTACTCTCTAGTCTCTACTCTCCACTCTCGACTCTCAACTAATTTATGGAAACACCTAATCTAAAACTTCTCTACACGCTTTTGTGCGACGATGTCCGCATTGAGATGGGCAACAAGATCTCTCTGATGGGAGTCTTTCAAAACATAATGGTCGAAAAACTGCCCGTTTCGCTAATCAAATTCGCCGTTATCAACCATTGGACCGGTCAGGGCAGCCATCAGACCGAGATACGCATCTTGTCGCCCGACAAATCCAACCTCATCGTCACCTCACAGCCGACGACTATAGAGCTCGCCGCCGGCGGTTTTTCCGACAACGTCAGCTTTTTCGTAAATGTCGTATTCTCAACCCCCGGCACCTACTGGGTCCAAACCATCGCCAACACCGTCGTCCTCGAAGAATTGCCGCTCATCGTCACCGACTCCGCCAACGCCGACAGCATGCGCCCAGCAGAGGAGATTACGGAGACGATCAACTAGTCGGAACCACTTGCGGTAGCGGGTGTGTCAAAACTAAAATGTTTATGGTTTTAGCTGCCGCAGCAGCGACATACTTGTAGCCCCACGTGGAGCTTCAGCGGAACGTGGGGTAATGCAAAAAAAGATTCTCAAGCCCGCTTTAGCGAGCGACATAGCCCTGGTAAATCTGATGGCCCCAATGTTTAATCAAAGATATGCCGCCCACTTCGTGGGTTAGATCGTTTTATTGTTTACCCCAGGTTCCGCTTCGCTCCACCTAGGGCTAGCGATATGTCGCTGCTGCGGCAGCTAGAAAACCGATCAAATCGAGTTTTGACACAGCCTCGGTGGCGGGTGGTTGAAGTCTCAAAACACTCCAGTTCAGCCACTGCGTCTTCGGGCTATGTTAAAACACCCGCTACCGCAGGTGGTTCTGACCGTGCACGGACTCCGCCAACGTCGACAAGATGCACCCGTCAGAGGAGATAACCGAGACGATCAATTACGTCAGAACCGGGAGTGTCCAGCCCCCGTTTGTTACCCCAATTGGAAAGCAAGGGTTTTTGTTAAATTTGGGCCGGGTTTGATCTCGAGTTCTCTCGAAAAGCTA
>JAYVER010000365.1:0-2882 GCA_043748725.1 Chloracidobacterium sp.
TTCGTCATTAATCATTGAGCGATTTGCAAAAGGCGAATTGCTGCACGAAACCGCTTTCCTTTGATCTTCACCACAGAGCCACAGAGAACACAGAGACAAGAATAGAAAAGATTTCTACTATTGGATTGAAAAAATTACCGTAATTGTATGGAAACTCCGTGTTCTCTGTGTCTCTGTGGTAAATTTCTTGCATGACCACTGCGATCGTTCATCATCCTATTTACCAAAAGCACGACACCGGGCCGGGGCATCCTGAAACCTCCGAAAGATACAAAGTCGTAATGGAGGCCCTGCGCGAGGACGCCCATTTTTGGGAGAGCCTAACCGAGATCACGCCCGAAAAGGCGTCGAAAGGGTTGATCCAGGCGGCGCATTCGGCACAGCATTTTCGTCGGGTTGAACTGGCTTTTGAAAATGGCGTTGACCGGCTCGACGCCGATACGACGATCTCGATGCAGTCGTTCGATGCGGCTCTATATGCGGCCGGAGGCGCGATCGCGGGTGTCGATGCGCTGATGCAGAGCGGAACTAAAAATGCTTTTGTCGCGGCGCGTCCGCCCGGTCATCACGCGACAGGCGAGCATCCGATGGGGTTTTGTATTTTTAACAATGTCGCCGTCGCCGCGAGGTACGCGCAGAATAATTACAAAGAGATCGAGCGAGTCGCCGTCATCGATTGGGACGTTCATCACGGCAACGGGACGCAGGGCATTTTTTACGACGATCCGAGCGTTTATTTTTTCTCGATGCATCAATACCCGTGGTATCCGGGAACAGGAAGCCGCGGCGAAACGGGTTTTGGGCGTGGATTGGGCTCGACGATGAATATTCCGGTCAAGGCGAACACGCAAGCCGGCGAACAGACGCGAATGTTCGATGCAGCGTTAGAAGACATTTCTAAGAAATTCCGCCCCGATCTGATCTTTATTTCCGCCGGGTTTGACGCTCATTTGACCGATCCGCTTGGGCAATTGCGGCTTGAGGACAAGGATTTTATCGCCATGACCCGCACCGTGAAACAGTGGGCCGATGAGGTTTGTGGTGGACGTATTGTCTCGTGTCTCGAAGGGGGCTACAATCTCGAAACGCTTGGCCTGACGGTCAAAAACCACGTCGCTGCTCTTTCAAAATAGTGATTTTATCCAACCCCCGTCAACCGCGATCGAGCTGCCGGTGATGTAGCTCGCCCGTTCTGAAACCAGAAAAGCAGCCAGAGCAGCGAACTCTTTTGGGTCACCCAGCCGCCGCATCGGTATCTCCGATTCCCAACGAGCACGCACTTCGGCGGGCGAAATCCCTTCATTTTTTGCGAGGAATTGGATCAACTCATCGAGACGCTCGGTCAGCGTGTAGCCCGGGAGGATGTTGTTAACGGTGACGCCGTCGGCGGCAACCTCGTTAGCCAACGTTTTTGCAAAGCCGGTCACTGCGGCACGTAAACTGTTGGAAAGCATGAGATTATCGACGGGCTGCTTAGACGCAATCGATGTGATATTCAGAATGCGGCCCCAACCGCGTTCCTTCATTCCGGGAAGAACGAGTCTAGTCAGATCGAGAACACTGGTGAGTAAAAGCCGGTGCGCATTCTCCCATTGTTCGCGGTCGAGTGCCTCAAACCGTCCGGCGGGCGGGCCGCCGACATTGGTGACGAGAATGTCGATCTTGCCAAATCTCGCAGAGCCGGTCGCGACTATGCGCTCGACATCTGCCAAAACGGTAACATCGCCGGCGACGCCGAGCACCTCGACGACCGACTCTTCACGTATCGAATCACACGCCTTTTGCAACGATTCCATGCCGCGTGAGCAGAGGATCAGCGAGGCTCCCTCGCGAGCCAGTTCTGCTGCGACTGCGCGCCCAAGTCCCTGGCTGGCGGCTGCTACTAACGCTGTTTTTCCACGAAGCCCGAGATCCATAATTATTTCTGCCTCAGGTAATCGTCCGTTTTATCGATCCAATCCTGTCGAGGCGGGCTAAAAATATCCACGTCGAGCGTGTCTTCGAGAGCCTCGGCCTTGTGCAGCACGTTTGAAGGAATTACGAGAACCTCGCCCGCACTTACGATCTGCTCCCTTTCTTCTGCGCCGATCCAGAATTTCAACGCTCCGCTCAGGATGTACGTTAGTTGCTCATTCTCATGTGAATGCTGCGGAACGATGCAGCCTTTTTCGAGATAGACGTGGGCGAGCATCATCCGGTCGCCCGTGATCAGGCGGCGTTCGAGCTGGTCGGAAACACGCTCCTTCGGCATATCGTCCCAGCGATACCATGTAGTCGGTTTTTGTTCCATAATGGTTATCAAATATAAATCTCATTAGCTGGAATAGCAAAATTTGGGAGTATGAGAGCTCGTTTGCCGTTAAACAAAACTCGTTGCTGTGTGTTAAACTTACTCTATCAACCGTCAACTTAACGGCCCGGAGGAAACTTTATGCCAGATGTCGAAATTCCCTGTGTTCAGTGCAAAGAGATCTTCGTTTTTAGTGAGAAAGATCAGGAAGCTTTTTACCAGCGTAATATGATGACGCCGCAGCGGTGCCCGAAATGCCGTTCGAAAAAGGCCGCTCTTCGCGAGGATGCGCCGACGCGTTTTGAGATCGTCTGCGATCACTGCGGCAAGCACGATACCGTGCCTTTTCAGCCTAAGGTCGGCCGTTCGGTGCTATGTAAGGACTGCCACGAAGCGAGCCGCTCACGGGCCAGACACGCTTAAATCATTTGCCACAAAAAGCACAAAAGACACAAAAAAGAATTAGGTTTTTGTGCCTTTTGTGGCTAAACTTCAACCTTGAATTCAATTAGTAAGTGCAACTCTTGGGGTTGCCGTTAAAGGGTAAGCTGCAACAGCATCTTCGCTTTTTGATGGTGACATCAAAGAGTTA
>JAYVER010000366.1:0-19845 GCA_043748725.1 Chloracidobacterium sp.
GTCGTTCCAGGAATCGCTGCTTACCGCAAAAGAATCACTTGACAGCCCCGCCGATATAAAATTCGATCCGGTATCTAAAAATCCATATTTCAGCTATGACGAGGACGACGGAAAGCATCATACGCTGTGGTTCCTTGACGCCTCCACTGCCTATAACCAGATCCAAAGCGCCAAGCCCTATAAACCGGCCGGATTTGCTCTCTGGCGTCTCGGCAGCGAAGACCCCTCGCTTTGGAAGATTTTCGGTTCGGGTGACAAGCAAGTGGCCATAGATGACCTCAAGGACATAAAGTACGGATACGACGTCGATTTTTTGGGCACGGGCGAGATCTTGCAAGTGATAGCCCAGCCGACCGACGGCATACGCGATATTACGGTTGGAGAAAACGGCGAGATCGTTGACCAGACATACCGTCAGATCCCGTCGTCATATGTCATCCAGCGAACCGGCGACAAGGTAGGCAAGATCGCTCTGACATTCGATGACGGCCCCGATCCGGTCTGGACCCCAAAAGTTTTGGATATTCTCAAACAAGAGAATATTAAGGCGGCGTTTTTTATCGTCGGTCAGAACGGCCAGGAAAATCCCGATCTAATAAAAAGGATCTTTGCCGAGGGACATGAAATCGGAAACCACTCGTTCACGCACCCAAACCTGGCTGAGGTGCCACGCTCAGTCGTTGACCTGGAGATAAATGCAACGCAGCGTTTGATCGAATCGCTCACGGGCCACTCGACGCGGCTTTTTCGCGCACCGTACTTCGGCGATGCCGAGCCGCGGACAGCGGACGAAGTCGATCCGACCGTTGAGGCTCAAAATCTGGGCTACATTTCTATCGGTCTCCATCTCGACCCCGACGACTGGAAACTAAAAAATGACGACGGATCGCCGCACACCGCCGATCAGATGGTAGCCGATATATTGAGACAGGTCGCGATCACGACTCCAGAGGAACGCGGCAATATTGTTTTAATGCACGACAGCGGCGGCGACCGCTCGGCTACCGTCGAGGCTCTGCCAAAACTTATCCACGAGCTTCGAATGATGGGGTACGAATTTACAACCATCGCCGATCTCGCCAACATGACCACGGATGAGGCGATGCCGCCGGTGCCTCAGGATCAGACATTTTACGCCCGTGCCGACTCGTATGTTTTCTACGGTGTCTCGATCGCCGGCTGGCTGATGCGTTGGCTTTTTTTGATCGGCATTATTCTTGGTTTGGGCCGAATGGCCGTAATCGGCGTATTGGCTTTTGCCCAATTTGTCCGATCGCGCCGCCGTGAGGTCGAACATTTTGGTGAGCGGTTTCAGCCGCTCGTCTCCGTCGTCGTTCCGGCATTCAATGAGGGGAAGGTGATCAAGCGGACGATCGAGAGTTTGCTCGCCTCAGATTATCCGAATTTTGAGATCATTGTCGTCGACGACGGTTCAACCGACAACACGTTTGAGATCGCAAACGATGCGTTTGGCGGTGAACCGCGTGTATCGCTCTTCAAAAAGCAAAACAGTGGCAAGGCCGAGGCACTCAATTTTGGCTGGAGAAAGGCAACCGGCGACGTGATCATAGCGCTCGATGCGGACACGCTGTTTACCCCGCAAACCATATCGGCTCTCGCTCACCGCTTTGCCGACGCTTCGATAGGAGCGATAGCCGGTAATGCAAAAGTCGGCAACCGCATCAACATCGTCACCAAATGGCAGGCTCTGGAATACGTTACCTCGCAGAATTTTGACCGGCGCGCATTTGCGTCGCTCAATTGCATCACGGTCGTGCCGGGTTCGGTCGGCGCCTGGCGGCGGTCGGTGCTTGAGGAGATCGGCGGATTTTCGTCCGAGACGCTTGCCGAGGATCAGGATCTGACGATCCAGGTCCGCAAACTTGGATACAATATCGGATACGAGGAAGGCGCGATCGGCCTGACGGAGGCTCCGGACAGCCTGCGAAATCTCGCCAAGCAGCGTTTTCGCTGGTCATACGGCACGCTGCAGTGCATGTGGAAGCACAAAAACGCTCTGTTCAATCCGCGTTACGGCACGCTCGGTTTTGTCGCGATGCCGAACGTCTGGATCTTTCAGGTATTTTTTCCGCTCATCTCGCCGATCATGGATCTGATGTTTGTCTGGACACTCATCGGCGCGCTGATCGGATTTCTCGTACATCAAGAGGAATACGCCCATACGCCGACCAATCTGAATCAGGTAGTTTTCTATTACGCTCTTTTCCTTGCGGTCGATTGGGTCGGTGCATTTGCGGCCTTCCTGATGGAAAAAGGCGAGCAAAAAAGCCTGCTCGGTTGGCTGCTCATCCAGCGATTCGGCTATCGTCAGGTAATGTACTGGGTGATGGTCAAGTCGGTCTATAAAGCCATTTACGGCGCGGTCGTCGGATGGGGCAAACTCGAACGCAAGGCGACAGTCGAAGTGCGTGTTTAGTCAATAAACGGAGACATATGAAAGCAATTGCAGTTACCCCGATGACAGTGAATTCTGTTCGCCTGAAAGACGTCGATAAGCCAAAAGTCGCAGATGTGCCGGCCGGCCGAGGTGTGGTTGTCGAGGTGCTCAGGGTCGGAGCGTGCGGCACGGATCGCGAGATCAACAACGGCCAGTATGGCGTCGCACCGGAGGGATGCGATTATCTCGTGCTCGGCCATGAAAATTTTGGCCGGGTGATCGAGGTTGGTGAAAATGTTCGAGAGTTTAAGGTGGGCGACTTTGTGGTTGCGACGGTCCGTCGACCGCGGGGGAGCAGTTTTTACGACGAGATCGGCGAGCAGGATTTTACGACCGACAACAAGTATTTCGAACGCGGCATCTCGCGGCTGCACGGCTACATGGCCGAGTATTATGCGGAAAGTGCCGATTTTCTGGTCAAGATTCCGCCCGCTATCGCCGAGATCGCAGTTCTGCTCGAGCCCCTTTCAACCATCGAAAAAGGCCTGAAACAGGCGGTTGACATCCAGCAGCGCTTAAAGATTTGGCGTCCAAAAACCGCTGCCGTGCTCGGAACTGGCAACGTGGGACTGCTGACCATTATGGCCCTTCGGATGCGTGGTTACGAAGTGCATGGATTTGGCCGCGACAAACGCGACGTCTACCTGAATGCCGATCTGATCGAAGATATCGGGGCGACCTACGATTCGACATCGGAAATATCGCTTGTCGATTCGGTAAAAAAATATGATGAATATGACCTCATTTTCGAATGTACCGGTTATTCGCCGATCATTTTCGACGCGATGCTGTCGCTGAACGAGAACGGTATTCTCATACTGGCTTCGGTCACCGGCGGCACCCGCAAAACCGATCAGGTCCCGTCGGATGCGATCAACCAGCGATTCGTTCTCGGAAACCGGGTCATGGTCGGGACGGTTAACGCAAATCGGGAACATTTCGAATTAGGCGTTAGAGACCTTGCCTTATGCGAAGCTATGCACGCCGGCTGGCTTTCGCGGATGTTGACCCACAAGGTCGAGGGCCTCGAAAATTTCGCCAAGGTCTTTGATATCCTAAACAACGCGGCCAAATATAAGGCGATCAAGACCTATTTCGAAGTAAAGAAGATTTAAGATTAGCCACGAATTACACGAATAGCACGAATCTTTCTTTATTTTTCAGAAAGAAGTCGCAGCTCCTGCTGAGGTTTATGCTGACATCAAGAATTCCTTTTTTAATTCGTGCTATTTGTGTAATTCGTGGCTAAAATCTTCTCATGTCTGATTTTCCCGACATAGACGGCGGCGGCGAGGTTTTGACCGAAACCAAAACGCGGCTCGAAAAACCAAAGCTTTTTAAGGTCATCCTTCACAACGACGATTTTACGACGATGGAATTTGTTGTTTTCGTCCTGCAGTACGTATTCGCCCGCTCCGAGCCGGAAGCATTTGCAGTTATGCTAAAAGTCCACAACGAAGGCCTCGGCCTCGCCGGCCTCTACCCGTACGAGATCGCGACCATGAAATCCGAAAAAGCCATGAACCTTGCAAAATCGCGAGAGTATCCGTTGCTGTGCACGGTTGAAGAGGAGTAGAATGAGTCCAACCATTTTTCGAAGCGGGCCATATCGGTTCTTTTTCTTTAGCAACGAGGGAACCGAGCCACCTCATATTCATGTTAGAGGTTCGGGAGCAGAAGCAAAACTTTGGCTAAATCCTGTTGGTTTGGCATATAATTATGGATATGGCGGCCCTTGAGTTGACGCGAATCGAGCGCCTGGTTGCCGACAATAGAAATCTTTTTCTGGAGGCTTGGAATGACTATGCTGGTCGCAAATAGAGAAATGATCACTGGTGTCTTCGTGCCAACTTCAGCTGTCGCGAAGTCGGTTGAGTTTGACGAGGAGATGATGCATGTAAGTTTGATCGATGGACGCATCATCAGCGTTCCGATCGCTTGGTTTTCGAAGCTTAACGGAGCCTCCGACAAGCAGCGTGAAAATTGTGAGATAAGTCCGGCTGGTATAGGTATTCATTGGCCGGATCTGGATGAAGACTTGTCAGTCGCAGGCTTAATGGCAGGTGTTGATCTAGTGTCCGCATAAACTTTGAATATGATAGTATGTTTTTAGCCATGAGAACTACACGAATAATTAGCATTATTACCAACAGGGACTTTGCTCCGTAGAGAGCCGAGCCAAAGTATTGCTTTGATTCGAAAAAAGTCCCAAGCCTAACACGAGGCCCGGGGCTTTTTCAATTGCGGAATGAGGAGTGCCGAATGCGGAATTTCAGCCGTAAATGGTAACATCTACACTTTTACGAGAGTTATGACGGAACCTTTGGACTTAAAAAAAACAGTTAACCTGCCGCGAACGAACTTTGCGCAAAAGGCGAATCTTGGGCAGAGTGAACCCGCGCGCCACAAGAAATGGGAAGAAATGCGGCTATATGAAAACATTTTGGAAGCCCGCAAGGGGCGTGAGAAATTCATCCTCCACGACGGCCCGCCATATGCTAACGCTGACATTCACATTGGCACGGCGCTCAATAAAATTCTCAAGGATTTTGTCGTTAAATCGCGGTCGATGATGGGTTTTGACGCGCCTTATGTGCCGGGCTACGACTGCCACGGTCTGCCGATCGAAACTTATGTCGAGAAAAAGCTGGCCGCGAAAGGCAAGAATAAGAACGATCTGCCGGTCGCTACATTTCGCCGGCTTTGCCGCGAGCATGCGACGCACGCGATGGACGGCCAGACACGCGATTTTTCGCGGCTTGGCATTTTGGGTGAATGGCAGAAACCGTATCTGACGATGTCCGCAGAGTATGAATCATCGACAGCGCGGCTTTTCGGCAAATTTCTCGAACGCGGGTACGTTTACAAAGGCCTGCGTCCTGTCTATTGGTGCATCCACGACCAAACTGCGCTTGCTGAGGCCGAGGTCGAGTACCGCGAGCATACATCGCCATCGGTGTACGTGAAATTTCCGATGAAGTCCGATCCGGCGCTGATCGACGGCGCACTTGCCGGCAAAAACGTGTTCGTCGTCATCTGGACGACGACACCGTGGACATTGCCCGCGAATCTTGGCATCACCGTGCATCCGGATTTTGATTATTCGGCAATCACTCCCACCACCCCGTCCGCCGAAGCTGACGGCCACCCCTCCTCAGGCAGGAGGGGAGCTTCAGAAGAGGTTTTTATCGTTGCCACCGAGCTGTCAAAGGCTTTTGCCGAAACATGCGGGTTTGCCGAATACGAGGAACTCGCCCGTTTCAAAGGCTCAAAACTCGACCGGCTCGAAGCCCGCCACGCCTGGCTGACGCGCACCTCGCTGATAATGAACGGCGATCACGTTACGCTTGGCGAGGCTGACGCCGAGGTTGAACTGGACGTCCGATTCGAGAATAAATCGGCCGGAAAATCCGGCACCGGTTGTGTCCACACAGCTCCCGGACACGGCGCCGACGATTTTGTAGTTGCTAAAAAATACGGTCTTGAGATATATGCTCCGGTCGATGCGACGGGCAGATTTACGAGCGAGGTCAAGCATTTTGCGGGCGACGGTGTGTTCGACGCAAATCCAAAGATCGTCGAATTCATGCGAGAGAGCGGCGCGCTGCTCCACGTTGAGAATTACAACCACCGCTACCCGCACTGCTGGCGGTGCAAGAACCCGGTCATCTTTCGCGCTACGCCGCAGTGGTTCATCTCGATGGATGCCGAAGCTAAAACAGGCGAGCAGATCTCGCTTCGCGCAAATGCATTGAAGCAGATCGAACAGGTAAAATGGCAGCCGGCGTGGGGCGTTGACCGCATGCGTAATATGTTCAAGGGACGTCCCGACTGGTGCGTTTCGAGGCAAAGAATGTGGGGGGTGCCGATCCCGGTTTTCTATTGTCAGTCCTGCGACGAGGCGGTTGCCGATAAAAGAATCGTCGATCATGTCGCGGACATTTTCCAAACCGAAACCGCCGACGCATGGTATAACCGTCCGGAACACGAACTTTTACCTAAAGATTTCAAATGTCCGAAATGCAATGGCAGCGATTTTCGCAAAGAAACGGATATTCTCGATGTCTGGTTTGATTCGGGTTCGAGCTGTGTTGCGGTGTTGGAGACACGCGACAATCTGTATTTTCCGGCAGATGTCTATCTCGAGGGCGGCGATCAGTTTCGCGGCTGGTTCAACTCAAGCCTGATGTGCGGAATGGCCGCCCATGACAAGGCGCCTTATAAGCAGGTCGTAACCTACGGATGGGTCGTTGACGGGATGGGCAAGCCGATGCACAAATCGGGCGGCAACGCGGTATCGCCGAACGATTTTACCAAAGAAAGCGGTGCCGATGTGATGCGGCTATGGGCAGCGGCAGCCAACACGTCAAAGGATGTCCGCTGGTCAAAAGAGATCATCGAACGCGTAACCGACGCTTATCGCAAATTTCGCAATACGCTGCGATATGCATTGGGGAACCTCGCCGATTTCGATCCCGCGGTCGAATCTGTTTCTTTAGATCAAATGCTTGAGATCGACCGGTGGGCGATCGCGAGCCTTGATGAACTCAGCGAAAAAGTCGTAAAAGGATACGAGGCATACGATTTTCAGGCGGCGTATCACGCTCTTTATCATTTTTGCACCGTGACGCTCTCGGCCCGGTATTTTGACATCATCAAAGATCGGCTATACATACTTGCTCCAAAATCGCTGGAAAGGCGCTCGGCTCAGACGGCGCTTTACAGGATTGCCGATACGCTGTGCCGTTTAATGTCGCCGATCCTTGTATTTACAGCTGACGAAGCGTGGGAAAATCTGCCGGGACAAACGATGGCGTCGGTGCATATTGCTGAGTTTCCCGAAATCGTCGGTTCGGTCAATGCCGAGTTATTGAACAAATGGGAACGCATTTTTTCGATCCGCGACGACGTTCTCAAAGCTCTTGAACAGGCGCGGAACGAAAAGCAGATCGGCTCATCGCTTGAGGCAAAAGTGGTGCTTACGACGGACGCCGCAACCACGCGATTTCTGCTCGATTATTACGATCAACTGCGATATTTATTCATCGTTTCACAGGTCGAGGTTCACGAAGGCGACACACAAGAAGTCGAAATAACGCGTGCCGATGGCGAAAAATGTGAGCGGTGCTGGAATTACTCGACTCGTGTCGGGGAATTTGCAGAATATCCAACCGTTTGCGAACGGTGCGCTCGGGCACTTGCCGAGATCGCAGCCACGTCGTCGGTTTCTTAGTTTGTTTTTATCTTTGATTACACTAAACTTTCGTTGTGAACCGTAAAGATTTTTTATGGAAATTAGCCTACCTCGCTATCACCGGCGGCGTCTTTATGATCGACCAGACGACGAAGGCATGGGCGACGCGGAGCCTGCGTCTCGGCGGCGATAAGTCGGTGATCGCGGGCTTTCTAAATTTTGCATACGCCCAGAATACCGGCGTGGCATTTTCTATGCTCGACCAGGGCGGCGATACCGGGCGCTGGGGTTTGTCGGTCGTCGCGTTTGTGGCAGCGACGCTGGTGCTTTATTTCTTTTGGCGGACGCCGCGCACGGACGACCGTATTTTGGGTGCATTGGCATTGCTGCTTGCCGGTATCGCGGGAAATGTAACAGACAGGATGCGGCTGGGCTTCGTTGTGGATTTCATCGATGTGCAGCTCGGCTCGTGGCATTACCCGACATTTAACGTCGCCGACGCCGCGATCTGCACCGGCGCGGGTCTGCTGATTATCGATATGTTCTTTAGTAAGAGAAGACAGAATGTAGAAGTCAGTAGTCAGAATGCGGAAGTGGGAACTCGATAGCCGACGTTATGTTCGCAAAAAGTTTTGAAGACGTTGAGATATGGAAGAAGTCTCATGCCTTTGTCCTGGAAATTTATCGTTTGACCGAGAGTTTTCCGAAGCATGAATTATTCGGTCTTACCTCACAGCTTCGACGTGCAGCCGTTTCGATTCCCGCTAATTTTGCCGAAGGGTTTAAGAAAACCGGCAAGCCCGACAAACTTCGTTTCTATAATATTGCTCAAGGCTCGTTGGAAGAATGTCGTTACTATATGATTTTGGCAAAGGATCTAAATTACGCAGACACAACGGAAATAAAGTTAGCGCTCGAAGAAATCAGTAAAATGCTAACGAGCTATATGCATAAAATTAGAAACGACATTTGATTTCCAGGTATCAAACTTCTGGTTTCTGACTTCTGTCTTCTGATTACTTAACAAGATGTACCCTGAACTATTCCGCATCGGCAATTTTCCGATCACGACATACGGCATTTTTCTCGCGGTCGGGATGCTGCTCGCGCTCTTTGTTGCATCGAGATTAGCGGCCCGCGATGGTCTGCCGCGTGAGCGAATTTACGATCTCGGCCTGTGGACACTTGTCTCGGCACTCGTTGGCTCAAAGCTGCTGATGCTTCTCCTTGAGGACAATGTCAACGTCTTTTCATTGGATTTTCTACGCTCCGGCGGCGTTTTTTACGGCGGATTGATCGGCGGATTTCTTGCAGTTGTTTTTTTGGTGCGGTTTTACAAATTGCCGTTTTGGAAGGTCGCCGATGCCTTTGCTCCCGGCCTCGCTCTGGGTCAGGCGTTTGGCCGACAAGGCTGTTTTTCGGCCGGCTGCTGCTGGGGAAAACCGACTTTGCTCCCGTGGGGTGTGCATTTTACCGAGCTTGGCCACGAATACACCGGCGTCCCGATAGTCGGCCCTGACGGCACCGATCTGCATCTGCATCCGACGCAGCTCTACGAATCGTTCATAATGCTGGCCGTCTTTGGCTTTCTGGTTTACTTACACCGTCATAAGAAATTTGACGGCCAGGTCCTGATTGCTTACGGCATTATCTACGCGATCGTCCGATTTTCGATCGAATTTATCCGCGACGACCCACGCGGCGATCTATGGGGATTAACGACGCTGACCGGTCTTTCCACGTCGCAATTGATCAGCCTGGTCGTCGCTGCTGCATCGATCATCTTTATGTTTATGCGTCTCAAACAAGTTAAGAGTTCCAAGTTCCAAGTTACAAGTTCCAAGTGACCGAAGAAAATTCATCCCTCATCTTTCATCCTTCGTCGCTCGATGTTGGCAAACGTCTCGACGCATTTCTCGCCGAGAGCATCGACGGCTGGACCCGGTCGCGTCTGCAGCGGCTGATCGTTGACGAAGACGTTCTCGTCAACGAAAAAGCAGTGAAATCTTCGTACAAGGTCCACGAAGGCGATGTCGTCGAGGTTGAGCTGATCGAGGTTCCGGTTGCGAAATTTGAGCCCGAAAATATTCCGCTTGATATCGTGTTCGAGGACGAACATCTCGCCGTCATAAATAAAGCCGCCGGGATGGTCGTGCATCCCGGAGCAGGCGTGCAATCGGGAACGCTGGCGAATGCGATTGCCTATCACTTCGAGATTGAGCAGTCAGCAGTCAGTAGTCAGCAGTCAGAATCAAGAGTCGGAATTGTTCACAGGTTGGACAAAGACACTTCCGGCCTTATCGTCGTAGCAAAATCGGACGTGGTACACGAGGCGCTTTCGGAGCAGTTTCGCGAGCGACAGGTTTTTAAGAGCTACATCGCACTGGTTCACGGGGCGACGGAACGAAACACCGGAACGATCGATGCTGCGATCGGCCGCAACAAGCACAACCGCTTGCGGATGAAGGTCGCGCCATCAGGCCGCAACGCCATTTCGCTGTGGAAAGTCCGAAAAAGGTACGGGAAATTCACCCTCCTCGACATCGAGATCAAAACCGGCCGCACGCATCAGATACGCGTCCACACCGCTTACATTAATCACCCGGTTGTCGGCGACGAGATCTACAACGAGGGCCGCGATAACACCGTCGCCGATATAACGGTGCGCAACACCATCAATTCTCTTGGGCGGTTTTTCCTCCACGCCGAACGGCTGTCATTCACACATCCGCTCACTAAAGAGCGGATGGAATTCACGCAAGAATTGCCACCCGAATTGAATCAGTTTCTGGATTTGTTATGATTGGAGCCAAGTTCTAAACCACTTTACCTCCGGTTATTAACAATGAAATGTCTGCTTTTCACTGCCGCGTTTTCTCTTCTATTTGCTTCTTTTGCATTCGCTAAAACCGATGAGATCAATATTGTTCCGAAGCCCCAGACGGTCAAGCCGGGAGTCGGCGATTTTACCTTTAGCAAAAAGACAAAAATCGTTGCGTTAGGCGAGAATGAGCGCCATATTGGATCAATGCTAAACGAGATGCTCCAACGATACTTCGGTTTAAAGCTTCAGATCACCCATAAGCCACAAAAAGAGAACGCAATCATATTTGTAGCTATGGATGCGGTCCTAAAATCCGATAGTAGTTACGGCGTAAGAGTTGACCCCGACTTAATTCGCATTGCCGGCTCAGAGATTGGACTTTTTTACGGGGTGCAAACGTTCATTCAATTGCTTCCAATTGAGTTTAGAAAAGAGGTCAAAATCTCCGCCATCGAGATTATAGACGGCGCGCGTTTCCCCTACCGCGGCATGCACCTCGATGTCGGGCGGCATTTTATGCCGGTCGATTTTGTAAAGAAGTACATCGACCTAATGTCGCAGTACAAGTTTAATTACTTTCACTGGCACCTGACCGAAGACCAGGGCTGGCGGATCGAGATCAAAAAATATCCAAAGCTGACCGAGATCGGCTCGAAACGGCCCGAGACCGTTAAGGAGAAAAATCTTCAGCCGTACATCGGGGACGGCGTGCCGCATGAGGGTTTTTACACACAGGAGCAGATCAGGGACGTGGTTGCTTATGCGAAGGCAAGATACATAACCGTGATTCCCGAGATTGAGCTTCCCGGCCATTCGTCCGCAGCGCTTGCGGCTTATCCTGAGCTTGGATGCAAGCAGGATTACAAATACAAAGTTCAGACGACGTGGGGCATTTTTAAAGAAGTTTATTGTCCGACCGAAAAGACCTTTAGTTTTCTCGAAGACGTTTTGACCGAGGTCATTGGCTTGTTTCCCGACTCGCCATACATCCACATCGGCGGCGACGAAGTGCTCAAAGAAATGTGGAAAGACTCGCCAGAAGTTGCCAGTCTGATGGCTCGCGAAAACCTCAAGGATCTCAATGAAGTGCAGAGCTATTTCGTCCGCCGGATGGAGAAATTCATCAATTCCAAAGGCAAAAAAATCATCGGTTGGGACGAGATATTAGAGGGCGGCCTCGCTCCAAATGCGACTGTTATGTCGTGGCGAGGCATCAAAGGCGGCATCGAGGCGGCGAAAGCTCATCACGACGTGATCATGACGCCGACCGACAGCGTCTATTTAGACTACGGCCAGGGCGACCCGGCATACGAGCCGATAAATATCGGCGGTTACGTACCTCTCGAAAAAGTCTATAACTTCGAGCCGGTTCCGAAAGAGTTAGCGGGAGACGAGGCCAAGTACATCATCGGCGGCCAGGGCAATGTCTGGACCGAGTATATGCAAACCCCCGAAAAGGTTGAATACATGGCCGTTCCGCGAATGATCGCCCTAAGCGAGGCTCTGTGGTCGAAGCTCGAGGATAAAAACTTTGCAGATTTCACCAGACGTCTAGCCGCGCAATTTCCGCGGCTCGATAAACAGAATGTGAATTATCGCATTCCTGAGCCGGCGGGTCTCAAAAACATGGTACTGGGAACGAACGATAAAGCTGTCGTCGAGTTAAAACCGCCCGTCGATAGTGCGAAAATGTATTACACGCTGGACGGTACGACGCCCGACGAAAATTCCCGCATTTATGCGGGGCCGATCGATATCGACATTAAGCAAAACGAACGTGTCGATCTGAAAACAGTAACTATATTGCAATCAGGCCGTAAGAGCTCGGTTTACTCTGCGACTTTGCTCCGGCGCGATTATCTGCCGCCGGTCGAGCTGGCCGATAAACGCCCAGGCGTGACTTACGGATTTGTCGTTCCAGGCGCTGACGGGGGCCTAGATCCTCGACTCACGAGCGGCGAAACCAAGACGGTCGGTATACAGCAATTTGCAAAGTCAGTCGATCTTAAACAGCCGTTTGCCATGGCGTTTGACGGTTACATCAACGTTCCCGCGGACGGCATCTACGAGTTTCAGGCCGAATCGACTTGGGACGACACAATCCTTGTCGGCGGCGAAAAGCTCATCGACTTTGCCGGGGTAAAAGACCGCGCATTCAATTCCGCGGTTGTGCCGCTCAAGGCCGGATTGCAAAAGATCAGTCTGCGTTACAATAATCGCGGCGGCGATCCGCTCTTCCGCGTTCGTTGGGGCATAAAAGGTCAAGGCCTGCGCTTAATCAGCGGCGGCGAATTGGTGCATTAAGAGGAATTAGCCACAGATGAACCCAGATAAATACAGATTCAATATAGTTTTTTTCCTACTGCTTACTGCCTACTACCTACTGCCTACCGTCGCTGGGCAGACGCGCGACTACACCCGCTGGGTCAACCCGTTCGTCAGCACGGGCGGGCACGGGCATACGTTTCCCGGGGCGACGATGCCGTTTGGGATGGTCCAGCTTTCGCCCGACACACGCACCGACAACTGGGACGGCAGTTCGGGCTATCACTACTCCGACGACATCATCTACGGCTTTTCGCATACACATCTTTCGGGAACAGGCATACCGGACTATTGCGATATTTTATTTATGCCGACTGTCGACGAAAACAAGCGGTGGTCTACGGTGGACTTGATGATTCAGCAATCAGGACGTTACTCTTCCAAGTTTTCACATGCCGACGAAATAGCCGAACCCGGATATTATTCAGTTAAGATCGACGGTGGTAAGGTTCGAGTCGAACTGACCGCGACAGACCGCGTCGGCCTACACCGTTATACGTTCGCACAGTCAGAAGACGCTGGAATTAATGTCAATCTGCTGTGGCGAGATAAGGCATTGAAGACAAAGCTAACCGCGGTGAATGACCACCGCATCGAGGGTTTCCGGAGGTCGACTTCGTGGGCAAAGGACCAAACCGTGTATTTTGTAGCGGAGTTTTCGCAACCATTTATCCGAAGTAAAGATGGCAGGCACCCCGAAGGCAGTTCGGACCCGGACGTTGGCGATGAAAACTTCTTCTTTCCCTTCTCAACAAAAGAAGGCGAGCAGATTCTCGTCAAGGTCGCCCTCTCCCCCGTTTCCATCGACGGCGCGCGGAAAAACCTTGCCGCCGAGCTTCCCGGTTGGGATTTTGACAAGGTGCGTGACGATGCAAAGGCGGCTTGGAACAAAGAGCTGTCGAAGATCGAGGTTTCGGGCGGGACTGACGCTCAGACGACGACGTTTTATACGGCTCTGTACCACACGATGATCCAGCCGAACATCTTTCAGGACGTTGACGGGTCGTATCTCGGGCATGACAGGAAAATTCATAACATCGCGGACGATTCGTTGCAGAAGCCCGCGCGTGAGCAAGGGCGTAACACGCGACTTGAGCGTTACGCCCTCCCTAACGGTCGGGCCTCTGCATCCGACGAATACACTGTCTTCTCGCTCTGGGACACGTTCCGCGCGGCACATCCACTCTATACGATCATCGATCAAAAGCGTACGGCCGATTTTATCAGTACGTTTATCCGCCAATACGAGCAGGGCGGACGCCTGCCCGTTTGGGAGCTGGCGGGGAATGAGACCGACACGATGATCGGCTACCACGCCGTTTCGGTCATCGCCGACGCGATGGCGAAAGGGATCAAAGGCTTTGATTACGAAAAAGCATACGCCGCCGCCAAACACTCCGCCGAACTAGACCGCGACGGCCTCGCCGCCTACAAAAAACGCGGCTACATCTCGATGGAGGACGAGAACGAATCGGTCTCGAAAACGCTCGAATATGCATATGACGACTGGTGCATAGCACAGATGTCTATATATCTTCAAGTAAGAAGACTGGACAAATTTGTCCGTGAATCAAAGGTTTCCGCTGAGCAGACTAATGCTCTCATAAACAGCGATGCAATCATTAAGAATTTGGACAGGGATTACGAAAACTATAATCGAAGAGCGAGAAGTTTCGAAAACCTCTTCGATTCCGAAACCGGCTTTATGCGGCCTAAGAAGAACGGGGGTTTTGTAAAGCCGTTTGCCCCGAATGAAGTCACGTTTAATTTTACCGAGGGCAACAGTTGGGTCTATTCGTTCTTTGTTCCGCAGGATATCACTCGACTCATTGAATTACAGGGCGGCCGTGAGAAATTTACCGCGAAGCTCGACGAGCTTTTTTCCACGACCGACAAATTAACCGGTCGCGAACAGCCAGATATCACCGGCTTGATCGGCCAATACGCCCACGGCAACGAGCCTTCGCATCACATTGCATATTTGTACGATTACGCCGGCCAGCCATGGAAAACGCAGAAGCTGGTTCGTAAGATCATGGACGAGTTTTATAAACCCGAGCCGGACGGCCTGGTAGGCAACGAGGACTGCGGCCAGATGTCGGCATGGTACATAGTGAGCGCAAGCGGGTTTTACGAAGTGACGCCCGGTTTGCCTATCTACGTATTCGGAACTCCGCTTTTCAAAGAGGTGAAATACAATCTTGAAAATGGCAAATCCTTCACGATCAAGGCTAAGAATGTTTCGCCGAAGAATCCCTATATCCTCAACGCCCAGTTGAATGGAGCTACGTATAAAAAGGCGTTTATCGAACACAGCGACATTATGAAAGGCGGCGTCCTCGAATTCGAGATGACCGATCAGCCAATAAGGACGGCGTTTAATGAATTTCCGGTGTCGTCGCTCAATGTCGAATCGGTCGCGGTTCCTGTGATTGAAGGCGAGCGGACGTTTACTGAACGGAGTCGCATCAAGCTTTCGACATTGACGCCGAATGCCAAGATCTATTACAGCATCGGCACAGACGTGAAGCCTCCGGGCACGGCATCAACGAAAATCTACACCGAACCGTTCTTTATCTCTGAAACGAGCCGGATCGTAGGGATCGCGTTCAGTGAAGACGGCAAGAACAGCAGTATGTGGTTCGATACAACGTTTCACAAAAAACCAAATAACTGGACAGTCAAGATCGCGTCACGTTACAATCGTCAATACACGGGCGGTGGTGACGAGGGGCTGATCGACGGCATTCGCGGGACGGTGAATTTTGCGAGTGGAGAGTGGCAGGGTTATCAGGGGCAGGATTTTGTCGCGACGGTCGATCTGCAAAAAGAGACGACGATTAGCAAGGTCGGTGGTGGATTTTTACAGGTCGCGCGGTCGTGGATATGGATGCCGACGCATGTCGCGTTTGAAACGTCGTCCGACGGCATAAATTTTACCAGGGTTGCCGACATCAAAACCGACATCGACAAGAGGGACATGGAATCCAAGATCCGCGACTACACGAGAGAGATCTCGCCCACAAAGGCGCGTTACGTCCGAGTTCATGCCTACAATCTTGGCAAGATACCCGCATGGCACCCCGGCGCGGGCGACGAGGCGTTCATTTTTGTTGACGAGATAATTATCCAGTAGGACTTTCTACTGACATGAACTGCCTCCAGCTTTAGCTGGAGTGCAATTGTTCCCTGGCAGTCGGCTTTAGCCGAAGGGATTTTTGGCTAAAGCCGATGTTAGTTGGATTGCCAAACCTCCAACTAAAGACGGAGGCAATTGAAAAAGCTATATGAAGACGAAAATTATCCTTCCTTTTTGAGCTTGCCCATCATCGCGACGCCGCGTGCGGCCTCGGAAAATTCCGATGGGATCAAAACGATCGTGGTCGTATTATTGTCAATTCCGATCTCGGAAAGCATCTGCATACGCCTTAACTCAAGCGCAATCGGGCTCGCCTCCATCTGTTTTGCACCCAGCGTGAGTTTGATCGAAGCCTCAAGCTCGGCTTCGGCTTTGACGATGCGGGCACGTTTTTCGCGTATAGCTTCCGCTTCGCGTGCCATTGCCCTCTGCATTGATTCCGGTATCTCAACGTCCTTCATTTCGACCATTTCGATCTTGATGCCCCACGGCTCGGTGGTGGCGTCCACGATTGATTGCAGAGTCTGATTGATCTGTTCGCGGCCTTTCAGCACTTCATCTAAAGAATGCTGGCCGATGATGTTACGGAGAGCCGTGACAGAAAATTGATACACAGCCTGCTGGTAATTTACGACCTCCAGGATCGCCTTTGACGCCTCGACGATGCGAAACCACAGAACGGCGTTAACCTTGATCGTGACGCTGTCTTTGGTGATGGTTTCCTGTTGTTCGAGATTGACGGTCGCGGTTCGCGTGTCGACCTTTTGCTGGCGGTCGATCAGCGGGATGAGATAATAAATGCCGGGCCCTTTTATCCCGGTATATCTTCCCAGACGAAAAACCACGGCCCGCTCATATTCCTGAGCGATGCGGATGCCGGACGCGATAATAACCAGAATGACAAAGAGGACGATGGCAAATGGTGCTAGTGTCTGCATAATTTAACTGTACGCCTAATGAAATGCTTGTCAATTGAGACAGTTACTCTCGAGACTTACTTTCGAAAATGTCTTTTTTTGCAAAGCCGCTCTTTTTCACCTTGCGCAGGACGGTGCGAAGATCGCTGTCTATGCGTGTGACCAGCCGCCGCATTTTTTGCTCCGGGCGGGCCATAAAATAGGTGACGTGCGTCGTCTCGTAGGAGTTTGGCGAATGAGGCGAGAAATAATAATTCGAGATGCATCGGCGCGTCCCCTCCACTTTCACCTCGTTGGCCGAGTGCCACGATCGGGCGTTCGTCGCCATTAGGACCAGCCGATTGAAAAGGCTGGGAATTTCAAGTGGAGTTGTAACCTTTTCATCCCACAACTCAAGATTGCCGCCGTTTTCAGCTCGCCAAGCGGGCGTTATGTAGTAGAGCAGATTGAGGACGCGGTAATTCTGTCGAGAGCCGTCGTGTGAATTGTCGATGTGCGGGTTTAAGAAATGCCCGCGCTCCATCGCACTGATGCCGCCGGCATAAAGGTGCGGGTCACCGACAGCGTCTTTGATCCCCGTCAATTTGGCCACCTTGTTTATAATGCGCTCATCTTGAAACGCGAATGTAATGTCGGCGATCACGGGATCAAATTTATCCAGCGATTTTGTGGTATATTTACGCTCGCGAAAGTTTTTCATCAGCCTCATCTCACGCCCATCGGGAAAAGCGTCAGCGATCTTTTGCGCAGTTTGCAGGGGCAACAGATCATCAATCACGCAAAAATGCGTCTCAACGCCCTTTTCGGCCGCAAAATCGGCGGCGATCTTTTCCGCCTCGCGGTTTAGCCGGTCAAGGATCAGATTTACGAGTTCCTCACGCATCGTTACACCATTAATCTATTATTAAGGGCCGCCAAATGCAAAAAATAAAAAATTGACCATTTGCTGCGCGCGGGCGTCTAACGTTGTGTTGATAATTAGTTTTTTGAGGTAAGCGATTATGGATAGACGATATTTTTTGAAATCGAGCGGCATCGGGTTGGCGAGTTTTGGCCTCATGGCAGCCGCACCTAATTTTTTGCACCAGTTTGCAAATGCGGCGACTCTGAACGCTGGCGCCAAGAAAAAGGTGCTGGTCACGATATTTCAACGCGGTGCCGTCGACGGCCTGAATATGCTGGTGCCGCATGGCGACGGCGAATATTACAATTTGCGTCCGACCATCGGCGTGCCAAAGCCCGGCCAGACAGACGGCGCGGTCGATCTTGACGGACATTTTGGCCTGCACCCGAGCCTTGCGCCGTTTGCTCCGTTTTATAAGAGCGGCCATCTCGCTGTGCTCACGGCGGCCGGTTCGCCGGACAATACGCGTTCGCACTTTGACGCACAGGACTATATGGAATCCGGGACACCGGGCAACAAGGGAACCCACGATGGCTGGCTAAACCGTGTGATGCAGGGCAGTTCGACAAAGGCCGACTCGCCGTTTCGTGCCGTTTCGATGACGCAGCAACTGCCGCGTTCGCTGTACGGTCGGGCGCCGTCGGTGGCGATGACCAATCTTGCCGATTTTGCAGTCAAGGCAGGCACATACTCGCAGAATATGTCGGGCGGATTTGAGGGACTATATCAGCAAAATACAAAGGATTCGCTTGGCGAGATGGGCAAGGAAACGTTTGAGGCGGTCAATTATCTGAAACAGGTAAATCCGGCTCAGTATAAACCTGAAAACGGAGCCGTTTATCCGGCATCGGCGCTTGGACGCTCGCTGATGCAGATCGCGCAGTTGATAAAGGCTGGTGTCGGTCTCGAAGTCGCATTCACCGAAGTTGGCGGATGGGACACGCACGTCAACGAAGGAAATGCCCGAGGCCAGCTTGCCAATCTGCTCCGTGATTTTGCCGCAAGTATCGCCGCGTTCGGCACCGATCTAGGCAAACGCATGGATGATGTCGTCCTGCTGACGATGTCCGAATTTGGCCGTACGGCCAAGGAAAACGGCTCACGCGGAACCGATCACGGCCACGCGAATACGATGTTCATCCTCGGCAATTCCGTCAAAGGCGGCAAGGTTTACGGCGATTTCCGTGGGCTAAAAAACGACAAGCTCTACGAAGGCCGCGATCTTGACGTGACGACCGATTTCCGCGACGTCTTCGCCGAAGCAGCCTACAAACACATGGGCAGCACTGATCTTGCGAAAGTGTTTCCGAATTACACCGCGTCGAAGGAGAAATTCCGGGGTTATTTGGGTTAGAGGAAAATTGCCACAAAAGGCACAGAAAGCGCAAAAAAGAGACATTCTTTTTGCGCTTTTTGTGGCCAATTTTTTTACATGTCAGCAGAATCTAGGCCGCCGACAGTTCGATCTTGCCAATTTTGTCCAGCTTCACGACTTGCCTCGCCTGCCACAGGTTATAGTTCGACTGCATAGCCAGCCAACTCTCAGGTGAACGCCCTAGCGCCTTTGAAAGACGTAGAGCCATTGCCGGGCTTACGGCACTCATTCCGTTAAGAACCCGATGCAGCGTCGATGCGGAAACGCCCAGGCTGACCGCCAGTTCACGCCCGCTGATATTATTAGGTTCAAGATAAACCTCAGAAATAAACTCGCCCGGATGTGTTGGATTGTGCATGCTCATTCAATAAACTCAAAAGTTAAAACTCAATTCCATTTACACACGCACTGCTGCTTAGGCAGTGCTTTTTGAGGATTTTTCATTACACTCGGGCCTTTGACGAAAACTGCTCCCGGGTTAGATTCTAGCATATCTACACGGTCGTAATCTGGAGGAACTAACCAGAGAACTGTTCGCGACCTATCCGATTCTATGAATGCAAATTCAACTTTACTTATGTCATATTTACGGAATCTGATAGCAGACAATATATTAGAGTTCTTTGAAAAACCCCTACAAATGTGTCGGTTGTTGTCGATTGTAGGGTAAGAGGATTATATAATGGAGGAATGAAAAGCGAACAATTGA
>JAYVER010000367.1:0-19824 GCA_043748725.1 Chloracidobacterium sp.
TTACTACATCATCGCGACCGCCGAGGCGTCGTCAAATCTTGCCCGATACGATGGCGTCCGTTACGGTTTTCGTGCCGATGAGTCGGACGAGTTGCGAAAAATGTACTTCAAAACTCGCGAGGAGGGTTTTGGAGCGGAGGTCAAGCGCCGCATCATGCTCGGCACGTATGTGCTGTCAAGCGGGTATTACGACGCCTATTATTCAAAAGCGCAGAAGGTCCGGTCATTGGTCAAACGCGATTACGTTGCGGCATTTACAAAATGCGACGCGATCCTGACGCCGACCTCGCCGTCGGTCGCATTCAAGATCGGCGAAAAATCGGACGATCCGTTAGCCATGTATCTTAATGATATTTACACCGTGTCGGCAAATCTCGCCGGCGTTCCCGCGATCAGCGTACCGTGCGGATTGTCGGATGAGGGACTACCGATAGGAGTGCAGCTTGTCGGTAATTTCTGGTTGGAAGATGTATTGCTCAATCTCGCGCACAGCTATGAAACGGCCTTCCCACTCGGTGCTGTTCCATCCATTTATGCCGGCTGACACGGCATTGCTATTGTGCCAATCTGAGACGAGAAATATCACGCTGCTGCGGCAGGATCGGAGCACTTGCCGGCGGCAAGATGTTTTGCCAACGGGTTTTGTCCGCGAGCAGACGTTCGATGTCGGCGACCGGGAGCGGTTTTGAAAAGAGATACCCTTGCCCGTATTCGCAGCCCAGAACACGCAATTGATGATATTGATGTATGCTCTCGATCCCTTCCGCAACCACTTTTAGATTCAGGGACTTAGCCAACGCAATGACGGTGCGGACGATCTCTCCGTTTTCGGTATTTTCCTCCATCGCGCTCACGAAGGAACGGTCAACCTTGAGCAGATCGATCGGAAAACGGTGCAGATAGCTGAGGCTCGAATAACCGGTTCCGAAATCGTCGATGCTGATCTGAACCCCGGTTTCCTTGATCTGTTTGAGCATGAGGATCGCGGTTTCGGCGTTTTCCATGACGGCGCTTTCCGTGAGTTCCAGTTTAAGATGTGACGGATCAATACCTGTTTGGGCGATCACTGTGTTTATCTGTTCGACCAGCTCCGGTTGACCAAAATGTTTGCCCGACAGATTTACCGCAATGCTTAGCGGTATCCCGTTCGGCGATCTCTTTTGCCACTCGACGACCTGCGTGCAGGCCGAATGGAGGATTTTAACCGTCATGGGAATGATCAGACCAGTGCTTTCGCTGATCGGAATAAACTCATTCGGCGGAACAACTCCGCGTTGCGGATGATTCCAACGGACAAGCGCTTCAAATCCTTCGAGTGAGGCTGTGTCAAGACCGATTATGGGCTGGTAGTAAAGCTCAAATTCGTCACGCTCGATCGCAAACCGGAGATCGGTTTCGAGTTGCAGCCGCGTGACCGCGCGCACGTGCATTTTTTGGTCGAAGATGACATAGTTTTCCTGATTATCCTTAGAGTAATACATCGCGATGTCGGCGTCGCGCAGGATGTCTTCGGCCTCGGGATATTTCGAATTGCCGTAAGCGATGCCGATCTTGGCGCTTGTAAAAACCTGACGGCCATCCAGCGTGTAAGGTTCCGAAAGACGTTTCGCTAAGCGATCCGCAAAACTCGTCGCCTCGTCTCTATTTAAGAGATCGGACAAGATCAGCCCAAATTTGTCGCCGCTGAAACGAGCGACCATGTCTTCGTCACGCACCAAGCCCGAAAGGCGTTTGGCGACATTTTTGATCAGCCGGTCGCCCATCGAATGGCCGAGACTGGCGTTGATCGTTTTAAATCGATTGAGATCGAGGAACAAAACAGCAAAATTGCACTCGGAAGATTCGCGGCTCTGTTGAAGCAGACCCTTTAACGTGTCCATGAAAAAGTTGCGGTTTGGCAGGCCGGTCAATGCGTCGTGATAAGCGGCGTGGCGAAAATTTTCGTGACTTTCCTGCAAAGCCTCGCTGCTGCGTTCTAACTCGGCGACGTAGTGCTCGAGTTCGTGAACGTGTTCCTCGGCCTGTTCGGCACGCTCGCGCTCGGCCTGTTTGGCTTTTTCAACCGTGCTTTTGACATCTTGGACAAAACGCCGGAACGTAAGGTAAATGATGCCGAAAAATAACACTACGGCGGCGAAAAGGTACAAGTTGACCTGCTCGAGTGATTTAAAAATAATCCCGGCCATCACCCCGCCCATTAGATACATTATAACCGCGTCGAAGCAGTTGTCTGTCCAAACATGCCATAATGTCTTTTGGGTTTTTATTGCGGAAAAAACCGCCACAAGGAGCGAATTGACTAAAAACAACGACATAGTCAACGTACCGAGCAGCCAGACGAAACTCGTGAAATCTCCACGCTGCAATATCATATCCGTCGATCCGAAGATCATCGAAACCGCCTTCGATGCGGTAAAGACGGCGATCACGGCAATAAAAATATTAACAAAAATCGTCTTGATCTTCATTGCAACTCCTTGCCGCAAGAGATTGATCGATGCAAATATCGTCTCGATGACAACGATGATGACCGCCACCTCACCGCCATACCGAAGGATCGCCAGCATGATCAGAGCGTCTGATATAGTGAGGTGCAAGGCCACACGCGGCAGTTGGATCCGCAAATAACAGCTGCAAAAAACGGTCAATACCGTTAAAGCTATGACGCCCGCGTCAATACGACCTGAAGGAATTCCAAGGCACGTCAAGACAATAGCCGCGATTGCAAACGGCGCCAAAATGGCGAGGCCGATATTGAAGTATTTTTCTTTTGGTTCCATTGTTTATGAACCTGAACGGCGAGAAAGACGGGCAGCGGTAGTGAATTTGAAGATTTAAAAGTAACCTAAGAACTGCCGGTGAGAGAGCGGCGAATGATTATTATAGTTTAAATTCCGTTTTTAATACAACAAAAACTTTTTTGCTGCTATCAGTAATCTCCTTTATTTTTGAGCGGGCCAGACTCGCGTTTTTATTAGCAACACCCGTTCCATTCGACGAAACTGTTGGTAAACCCTTGCAGACAAAGGGCTGTCTAGTATGTCAACTTATCGGCTTTCGTACCTGACGGGTGCGATTCGGTCACATTGACCGATGCGACCGCTCAAAATGAATGAAAAAGGCGATGCCGAATTCCTCCGGCATCGCTTTTCTAATTAGCTCAAATTTTATTCTATTTGGTTATCCCGACCTGCGTCAGAGCATACGCATAATCGAACGCGACTTCCTTAAGACGGTCGTAACGGCCTGACGAACCGCCGTGCCCGGCTCCCATGTTGGTCTTGAGCAGAACGACGTTTTTGTCGGTTTTCATTTCACGGATCTTGGCGGCGAATTTTGCGCCTTCCCAATACGGCACCTGGCTGTCGTTGAGCGAAACTTCGATCAGCATATTAGGGTAATTCTGAGCTTTGACATTGTCATACGGTGAATACTGCACCATATAGTCCCACTCCTTTTTCACGTGCGGATTGCCCCATTCGATCCACTCCTCGCTCGTTAGCGGCAATGTCTCATCGAGCATCGTATTCATCACATCGACAAAAGGTACCTGTGCGATCACGGCATGGAAGGTATCCGGCGACTGATTCACAACCGCGCCCATCAGCAATCCGCCGGCGCTGCCGCCCTGGATCACGAGCTTGTTCGAAGAGGTATATTTATTCGCAACGAGCCATTTAGCCGAATCAACAAAATCGTTGAATGTGTTCAATTTCGTGAACATCCGGCCATCGAGCCGCCATTTTTCCCCAAGCTCGCCGCCGCCGCGGATCAGTGCGATAGCGTAGATCATGCCGCGATCGACAAGCGAAAGCCGTGCCGTTGAAAAATTGGGCGTCAACGAAACGCCATACGATCCGTAGCTGTAAAGCAGCATCGGTGCCGATCCGTCGAGCTTGGTTCCTTTTTTCATAACTACAAGGATTGGGACCTTAACGCCGTCGCGGGCCGTCGCCCAAACGCGGGATGTCTCGTACTGAGTTTTGTCGTAGCCGCTCGGGATTTCCTGCTGTTTGATCAGGGTGCTTTTTCGCGTGGCCAAATCGAATGCGTACGTCGAGTTCGGGGTTATCATCGACGAATAAGCATAGCGGATAATGGGCGTGTCATACTCGGGATTATTCGCCAGTCCCATTGTATAAACGCTCTCTGGCGTCTCGATCCGCTGCGATGCCCGACGTGTTTTCCGATCCATGACACGCAGGTATTCGAGACCGTTCTCTTTTTCCGACACAACGGCATAATCCCTGAAAAAGCTGATGTTCTCGATATGCACAGCCGGGTTATATGGAATGAAATCCGTCCAGTTTTTCTCGCCCGGATCTTTTAACGTTGCCCGGACGACCTTAAAATTCTCGGCATCCTTATTTGTCTTTATGTAAAATTCCCCGTTATCAAAATCCGCCGAATACTCGTGGCCCTCGCGGCGTGGTGACAACACTTTCCATTCTCCGGTCGGATTATTGGCGGCAAGATAACGGTATTCGCCCATTGTCTTGGCGGACGAGCCGATAAAGAGCATCTTGCGGTCGCGCGAACGGCCCACACCGGCGTTGAACAGCACATCTTTTTCCTCGAATATCAGGTCGTTCTTGTCCGTGCCGAACGAGTGCCGCCAAATCTTGTCCGAGCGTTTCGATACCGCATCTTCCTGGCCGATGAAGAGATACTTGCCGTCATTCGACCATTCGACCGAGGTCACACGCTCGACCTTGTCCGGCAGCATTTCGCCGGTCTTGAGGTTTTTAATGTGCAGCGTGTATTGGCGATATCCGGTCGTGTCGGTCGCGAACGCGAGAAAATTACCATCGTCGCTCGGGGCAAAATCGCCAATAGCGAAATACTTAAAACCGGTCGCCATCGCGTTCTGATCAAGCAATAGCTGTTCGTCGTCACCATTTTGTTTTAGGCTTCGGAAATACACCGGATACTGCTTTCCTTCTTCGGTTTTTGTGTAATACCACCAAAGCCCGAGTTTATACGGCACACTGAGATCGGTCTGCTTGATGCGACCGAGCATTTCCTTGTAAAGATTGTCCGCAAACGCCTTATGCGGACCCATAAAGCTCTCGGTGTACGTATTATTGTCTTCGAGATATTTGATTACTTCGGGGTCTTTCTTATCATTCCGGTCACGCAGCCACGCATAGTTATCCGTGACCTCATAACCGTGAATATTCAAAACTTTCGGTATTTTTTTTGCTACAGGTGGTTTCATATCTTGTGCAACAATAACGGTGTTACCGATGACGATAACGATGAACAAAAAAGCAACACTTATCAGGGCCTTGAACATATTACGCTCCTCATCCGATATATGGATCTATTGAATTTAGGACTAGATTGCAGCCTCAAAGTTTACCTTTGGCCAAGCAAAATGCGGCTGCTACTGCCGGGATAACGTGAAACTGAGGTCAGCATACCTGGTACGATGAAGCGATCGACACGACCTTGCCGTTCTTAAACCTAACGCTCGTCGTACCCGGGCCGTCGCGGTCGCTCATCTCGTATTGCCAGACCTTGTCGCCGGTTTCCGGATCGGAATCAACCGCATATTTTCGACCGAACTTCCTCCTAACCAAGGCTTCGGTGTCGCCGACTTTGGCGCCCGAGACGATCCATCTGGCCGTTGTGATCTCGAACGATTTGACCTCAAATGTAGTTCCGGTGCGGCTGTCACCGTCCATAAAATAGATTGACAGTCCAGGATATGTGACCGACTTTTCGCGGCCGCCAATGCACTCTTCGGGTTTGGCCTTTTCTTCGGTCGCGGGTTTGCCGAGAGCCTTGACCACCTGCGAATATGTCGAATCCAGCCCGACGCCGTTGAATTTGACCTTTGCCGGATTCATAACCTGTCCAATTGCCGGAGCGGCAAGCATAACGGCCAACGCTGTCATTGTTGTCAGATAGATGAGTTTCATATGTTCTGACAAAATATCACAATGGAAAAGGCGAGAGAAACCCCGCCCTTTTCACTTTTTCACCTTTTTACTTTTTCACCGTTCCCCGATCGCCGCGTATTTCAGATCCCTTGCACCGATGTATTCGGCACGCGGGCGGATGAGTTTGTTGTGGCCGTATTGTTCGAGGATGTGGCCGGTCCAGCCAGAGATGCGGCTGACGGCGAAAATCGGGGTGAAGAGGTCGAGCGGGATGTTCATCATGTAATAGGTCGAGGCCGAGTAAAAATCGACGTTCGGGAACATTCCCTTTTTCTCGTGCATCAACTGCTCGATCCGCTGGGACATCTCGAACCATTTCGACACGCCCGTTTTTTCGGCCATGTGTTTCGAATACTTTCGCAGCCATGTCGCGCGTGGGTCTTCCGTTTTGTAAACGGCGTGGCCGATGCCCATGATCTTGCGTTTCTCAACGAGAGCTTTGTCGAGCCAGGCGTCGATCTTATCAACGTCGCCGATCTCTATGAGCATTTTCATCACGGCCGTGTTGGCCCCGCCATGCAGCGGGCCGGCGAGAGCGGCGATCCCGGCCGTCACGCAACCGTACATATCGGCCAGTGTTCCGGCAACGACACGCGTCGTAAAGGTCGAGGCGTTCAGTTCGTGATCGGCGTGCAGGATTAGGCACACGTCAAACATGTGAGCCTCGTCCGCGTCAGCCCTTGTCCCGCGAAGCATATAAAAAAAATTCTCGGCGATATTCAGGCTCTTATCGGGCGCGATGATGTCCTTGCCGCTGCGAATGCGTTCCCAGGCCGCTGTGATCGTGCCGATCTGCGCCGTAAGCTTGATCGCCGCTTTCATGGCATGTTCGCGGTCGGTGCCGTGACCCTCTTTATCGTAAAAATCGAGTGACGAGACCGCCGTTCGTAAAACGTCCATCGGATCGGCGTCTTTCGGAAACTGCTTCATCATCGTGATGACCTCAGCCGGGGCCTCATAGTTCGACCGTATCTCGGCATTTAACGCCGCTAGCTCGTCAGCCTTTGGCAAACGCCCGTTCCACAGCAAAAAAATGACCTCTTCAAAGGTCGAGTGCTCAGCCAGATCATGAATGTCATAACCCTGGTAAATTAAAACTCCCTTCTCGCCGTTGACGTCGCCGATCGCGCTCTGCGCCGCCACGACTCCACGAAGCCCCTCAGCCGCGGCCGTTGTTTCTGTTCCTGTACTCATCTTAATGTCCGTTCCTATCTGAATCCTGTAATTCGTTACTACTACTCTTTGATGCCCGTAATTCGTAATTGGTAATTGGTAATTGCATCATTTTACCAACCTTCTATTTTATCCGACGCCCGTTTTCTACACAAGCGAAGAGCCTAATTTTGGAAACCGAATAATGTTCTGATCTTGTGGAGTTTCGCCGTCTTTGTGTCCTTTGTGTCCTGGCTTTGTGTACTTTGTGATTAAAAAAACGGTTTAATCACAAAGAACACAGAGGTGATGACACAAAGATCACAAAAAAAGCTATAAATATTTGCGGACAATCACGACAAATATCACGCCTCGTATTATAACGAGAGTGCGGCGAGAAAAGATTTCATCGACAAATTTTTCATCGCACTCGGTTGGGACGTTAATCACGACCGCCAGACCAATCCGTATGAGCAGGAAGTAAAGATCGAGCGTAATGTCGCGGTCGCTCAACGCGTTAAAAAGGCCGACTATGCATTTTTCCTCTCGCCAAACTTTCGTCAGGAGCGTTTCTTTGTCGAGGCCAAGCGTCCGTCTGTGACTTTGCTTGAATCCGACGACAATTATTTTCAAGTCAATCGTTACGCTTATAGCAGTGCGAAGGCCGCGATTTCGCTTCTGACTAATTTCAAAGAGCTTTGCATAATCGATTGCCGCTTTGAACCGGATATTCTTACCGCCCAAAAGCGCTTATACAAGAAATTCTATTATTCGGAATTTAACGACAAGGAAAAGTTCGCCGAGATTTACTACCTTTTCGGGCGTGACGCAGTGGTTGGCGGATCGCTTGAGAAATTTGCCGACTCGCTGCCAAAGCTAAAAGGAAAGGGCAAGCAACGCCTGTTCCGAGCCGACGGGTATCAGGGCGTTGATGACAGCTTTCTCGAACAACTCGAAGGCTTTCGCTTCGCCCTCGCGAAGATGTTCAAGCGTAAAAACGCCCGGCTCACCAGCGAAGGCCTGACCGAAGCCGTCCAGCGAACGCTCGACCGCCTGTTTTTATTCGTTTTCTCGAGGACAAGCTGATCGAGCCGTCCACGATTCTCGACAAATTCGGCAATAAACCTCATGCGTGGCGTCAGTGGCTTTATGACCTGACCGACGATGAGATAAAACTGATCGAGAATTCCTAAGTCGGTGAAACCGACGATATATTTGTAGCCCACGGTGCAAACCGTGGGTCAGGTGATCCCAAAGTTCGGAGCCGTCGAAGACGGCGGCATATGTCACCGTCTTCGACGGCTCGTATTTTGCGTGACCGTTTTTCCACATCTCACGATGTGGGCTACAAATATTTCACCGTCTTCGACGGTTAAGGCACCACAAAAAAACGGAGGCGCGATTTCTGGACAAATAAATGCGACAAACTAGAATCCGACATCGACACCGCCGCCTATAAAATCTACGACCTCTACGACAAGGAGATCGCTCTAATCGAAAACTCCTAAAATGCAGCCTCGCGTGCGGGGCTTATTGGCTTTGGGCATAGCCACGTCCTTTTAGGGCGCGGTTAGGATCGCAATAAATATGGAGAGGGCGTTTTAACGTCCTTAATCCGGCGGCTTAAGCCAGGAAAGATAAAGACGTTAAAACGCCCTCGTCGGATCTATTTCGATCTGTACCACGCCCTAAAGGGACGTGGCTATGTGCCGCTAGCGCGGTTCTGACGCGGGTCGCGCTTCAGGTGCTTCACCTGCTTCACCGCTACAGAAGCGCTGGAGCAGTGCAACAAAAAAATATCCACGAACCCGGGCAGATTCCCAAAAGGAGAATCAAACGGAAAATGCCCAAATTCGTGGATAAATTTTCGTCGTGAATCGTGAATCGCTTTTTGTGAATCGAACTAGTCTGAGGCTCCGATACAATTTTACGATTCACTATTTACGATTTACGATCAATGAATCTGCGTCTCGTACGCCGTTTTGATACGCATTTGTTGGTTGCGATTCAGCTTGATGTGCTTGCCGCGTTCGATGACGACAGCTCCGACACCAAATGCGGCGCCCATTCCGGCTCCGACCGCCGCTCCAACCGGGCCGCCGACCACAGCTCCAATAACCAATCCACCGGTGGTCGCGCCTCCGATCTTCACCGCGTCGCTCTTAAGCGAGCTCTGGCCGATCGCCGTGCCTTCGGTGTCAACCAGCCTGACGTTGTCGCCCTTGACCGGCATAACCTCGGTGAGGATCGCACTGAAATTGCTCCAACGGTTGTCATTAAGAATAATGCGGTCGAACGAAAAAGATAACTGGCTGCGGCGTTTGATCCGTCCCGGTGATGTGATCTTATTAATGCGGCCTTCGACGGTTGCACCGGCGATCTCGGCCGGGGCCACGATTTTGGCCGTGAATTTGTCGCCCGCCCGGCTGCGTTCCGTGCTCAGATCTTCCTGCAATTCGAGGATCAGTTCTGTGTCGCGGGGGATTACCACTATTGCATTGCCGTAGCTCTGATTCGCTGTCGTGGTAGAATTAGCCGTATTATTCGGGCCATAGTCCGGCTTTTGCGACGGATCTCCACCGTTCGCCGTCGCCAGGTTTTGGCTTTCGCCGACAAGGACGCCGCGCCGTTTCAGCCCCGACGGAAGATTCGCGTCAAATGACCGCCGCTCAAAACCCGTGTCGTACCCCGACTCGAAACCCTGCTGATAACCGTCGCGGAAATCCTCTTTCGAACCATAGTCTTTGCTAAACGCCCGGTCGGCTTTTGAATAATCAGAATGCCGTAAATAACTTTTCGCTATGCTATCGATCGTGTCACGATAACCGGCCATATATCCATCCGAATATCCGGTCCGAAACCCCCGCTGAAGCGCAAAGAGCGAGTCCTGTGTTTGAGCCGCAACCGTGTGGACAAATACTGTCGACATGGCAAAGCAGTTTAATATTATGCTTAAAACAAATATACTAATATTTCGTTTCATACTCATTCTTTTTCTCCTTTGATTGACGCCCAGACTGGGCAAGAAATATAATATCCGCTTATGGTTATACACTAACAGCTAAGAAATTACAAGAACTTTTTCGCGATTCACTATATTTTAATTGTTTAATGAAATGCTTAATGTAGTCTAAATTCAAGCAAAAAAATGGCAGCGAACGAAATGAGGCGTTCACTGCCCAGGCATCAGGAGTGCAAACTTCTAGAAACTCTTGCGGAACAGGTACGAGGCTCGGATAAAAAATGTCCGGCTATTGCGTGCAAAGCCCGGTTCCAGATTAGCGGTGAACGGATTGTATCCGTGATAGTTAAAGTTGTCGTTATAGCCGACGTAAAACGCCGTACCGGGATTAGGATTCCAACCCAACAGCATTTGGCCGCTGGCGTTCGCCTGTAGTGTGTCGTAGTCCCACCGTGCCCGAACGAAAACGAACCTCGTAAATTGGTAGGTCGACCGAAGCGTATAGATATTAGTGTCATACGCCAGTAATCGATTATCGTTTCGCCGCAAATGACTGTTTGTATAATCAAGCGATATCCGCAGCGGATCGATCGGCTTATATTGAAATCCGACATTTGCTTCAAACTGACGCCCGGGGCCCGGATCCAGAGCCGGATATGGACCGATCTGCCCGCCCCGGATCCAAGCCGTATAAGCCGGGCTCACGCGTTGGTAGCGGTTTCCGGCACCAAAGTCGAAGTCGAAGGCTCCCCAGACCGATCCGACAAAAGCATACATGTTGAACTGCTTGTTAAATGTTTTGTTAGCATTGGCGGTGATATACGGTTGCTGCGCTGTACGCTCCGGAGCGCCAAAAAAAGCACCGCGAAGTCCAGTCAACGGATTTCGTTTCGCACCAAATTCTTCTTCGTAAAGATGTTCGGTCTGATCGCCGCCTTCGATATTCAGGAAGACATTCCCCTGCATCTGGATGTTGAGTCCCGTTCCGGCGAGTGCATACTGTGTACGGCCAGCCCAGTCAAACGTGTATTTGACAAATTGATTCCAGTCAAAGCGGATAAATCTCGATTTTGGATTAGATTTCGTGCTAAAACGGTTTTCGAACGTAGCTTGATTGGTATTAGTCCGACGAGTAAACCCTGCGTCAGCCCGATAATCCTTTGTTCGCCCGTAAATCTCTGCAAACCAACCATGCGTTTCCTTGGTGTGATCCAGGTTCCACAGGTAGCCGAATCCATTCCCGTTTCGGTATCTGGATGAATCGGTATTTGGATCGTAAAAGTTTTTAAGCGAATGTGTACCGAGTGCCTGAAACTTCATCACGGTACTGTTGTTAAGTTTAAAGGTTCCATCGAAACCCCCGACAAAATTCCGATTTTGTGGAAAAACGCGGGCCGTTGCATAGAAACCAATATTATTATTGCTTCCAAAATCCCGTTTAACCCGAAGGATCCCAAAAAGGGCATTCTTATCAATAAACTGATTCAAGGGGCATTGGATACGAGGATCTTTAAGCTGCCGTAACAGACACTCGCGGTTTTGAGTGCGTTCATCCTCGGAATAATTTCCCGGCGCCTTGTCCGAAGCCGCTAGAAATCCAAAAGAGGTTTTGTCGATCTTGCCGGTCAATTTGACGGCGACGTCCGGTGCAATGATCGTTCGCGAGTAAAATGCCACGAGAGGCGAATCAAAAATTTCCTTGCCCTCAAGAAAAAATGGCCTTTTTTCCTGAAAAAAGATCGGAAACCGCTGGTTTGCGGTCACCACCGGGGCATCTGCTTCGATTTCCGCAAAGTCAGGACGAAACGTTGCGTCAAGTGTGACATTTGGAGATATCGTGTATTTTAAATTAACGCCGATCTGTTTTTTAATGGAGTGATTTACGAACCGGCCCGCCGCTATCTCCCTAGCGGCCACACGTTCACCTGTTTGGCCGACAGTGACGCTTGGGACAATCTCAAGGGTACGCTCATATTTGATCTCGTCGAGACCGGCGATTCTGCCATACTTGATCAATTGTCCCGAAACATCGCGGTCATCCGGCATCCATGAATCGAACTCATCGTTAAACCGGTCGATATTTCGCGCGACGTTAAAACCCCACAGCTTCCCCTTTCCGGCCGTGTAGCGAAGCGATTTGAATGGTATCTTAACCTCGACCGACCAGCCCCAGTCCTAGATGACGCCCTTGGATTCCATAACGATGTCAACCGAAAAATCCGGACCTTGTCCCTCGGTAAAGATGCCGTCCTGTTGAATCCCAAGCGGATTAAAACCTAAAACGTAAGCCCGCCGCTGGTCGTTGTAAGTGTCCACACGCGGACGTTGTCTTCGCCAAAAACGTTGTCACGCTTCGCAACGGTTGCCCGAATCTTGTCTTTTTCGTCCCAGCATTTGAAAGCTATATAAAGATTGTGCTCGTCATACATCACATACGCCTCGGTAGGTCGGGACGGAGGTGTGTTGTAACCCGGGCCGGTTTGATAGAAATCCTTGAAAACCGCCGCCTGTTTCCACACTTCTTCGTCGACGTGGCCGTCAATCACCGGTGCGGTCGCAGTCTTCGGGATGTTTATAGGACGGCTCTTTTCGGGCGGCACCGGCACCTTGCCGCCGTTAGGCGACTCAGTGCCCGTCGACGAGCCTCCGGGCGTGGGTTTAGCCGTTCCGGTCGCGTCCGAAGAGTTTGACTGTTGGGCTTTTACGCACAGTGACAGAATTAGGACTAACAAAAATATATGAATTGTTTTCATGACTGCACCTCAAAAACAGGAAATGAATGAGGTTTGAATTAATACGAATTAACTGGGCCTATGACTAAAACGCGTTTTCAGTTAGAAGGTTTCAAAAGTATGGCCGGGAAAGCCAATAAATCCTTCCTGGACTGTGGTTTTAGAAACTTTCTTTCAGCGTACCGGCGGCGCGAATCTTAATTTCTCCCTCGGTTTCTATCTTGAAGAGAGATCCGCCTTTACCGATTCGATATTTACTTAGGTTTTCGTCGCCGCTTACGCGGACGACCTCGACGCCGTCGCTCTGAATGCGGTCGCAGTTGCTCTCGATATCGGCCGAGGCATTTTCGGGCAGCGTGATAACGATCGAGCCGTCGCCGGCGTGAGCATGTAACTTACTAAAATCACCCTCGAGGTTGATCGTGCCGTCCGAGGTTTGCGCGTCTATATCACCGCGAAAACCGATGACGCGAATGCGGCCGTCCGAATTCGATACGCGAAGCGATCCATCAACGTCACGGACGTTTATCGATTCTTCTGAACCTGCCAGTTCGACATCGCCGGACACGCCTTCGAGCCTGATCTCGCCGTTCGTGCTGATCTTTAGGTTTGATTTGCGGGGAACGAATACCTCGATTCGCATCCGCCGCGAATCATCAAAAAAATGTCCGTCGCGCGCTTCGTAGCTTGGATTCTCCACCTTTATGTTTACGGCGGATTCGTTATGATTTTCGGTGACTTTGAGCGGCGTGCGATTATTCGGGTCGGAGAACTGTGTTACCCGGTATTGAACCTCCGATTTGTCCCAGCCGCGCACTGTGACCGAACAGCCTTTCGCTTCGACCGTCACTTTTGGAACGCCTTTCACTGGAAACGATTCGCTCTTTTTCTCGACACGCGGCACGGACGAGGCAAAGCCGGTTTCGACGATTCTGGCCAACACTTGCTTTTGCATCGCCATGCTCTCACTTATTTTTGCCTGTACCTCGTTTGTTTTCACCGATTCGAGCGCCCGTTGTATCACTTGGGCGTCAATCATGGCGATCTCCGGCTTGATTCTTTCAATTTCCTTTTGCGCATCCGCCATGGCTTTGACTGATACCTTTTGACTTTCTTTGATAGCTTTTTCAATATCCTTGTTAATTTTTCCGGATTTGAGCGTGGAAATTTCATGGTCACTCTTGTCCCAATCCTCGTCGTCCTTTTCTTTTTGCGGCAGCAGATTGGTTGCGGGACTTAAGGGTTTGCCGTCATTTTTACGACCGATCGCGAGAGCCCCGTTGACGCTGTCGAGTTTTATCCGCACATCGCCGCTGCCGATACGTCCGTAAAGGTCTCGCCCGACGTACTTTCCCTTTCGTACGGGCAGGCCAAAATCGTTTGAAATATTTCCGTTGAGCGAATCGGCGTTGATCGTCGCACTTGAATCCGAAGGAATAACCAGATTTACGTGGCCGTTAACAGTCGAAAGGATGATCTTGCTGCCCGTCTCAAGCCGGTCGAAATCAGCAATAACTTCGCCGTTGACGGTCGACAAATTTGCCGTGCCGCGAAGGTTTGCGGCGTTGACGGTTCCATTGACGGCCGAGATCTTTGTGAAATTCACAAAATTGGAGACTGTAACCGAGCCGTTGACCGTCTCGATTTCGTTAAGAAAAGCTCCGCGCGGAACCATCAGGTGATAATCGACCTGCAATTTGCCGCCATTTTTCCAGCGGTCGCCGTTTCGCGATTTCCCATTGCCATAATCGGTCTCGACACTGAAAGACTCGGGCTTTGCGTCTATGCGGATGTCAACGTCGGCCAACCTTTCCTTGCTGTCAGCGGTCTTGGTGTATTCGAGCTTGACTTGCGGGAGGTCCCATGCCTCAACGACGATCGAGCCATTGACATTTGACACGCTGACCTTTCCATTCGCGTTTAAAGGATATGATTGTGCAAATTTCTCCGTCTCGTCCTGAGCCGGCTTCTCAACTGCAGCGGGGCAGATCTGAACACTCGGCTCACTATTTGAAACAGAATTGTCCGCCGACGAAAACATCAATCCGGCGAAAACTATCGTATATAACCAACTCATAATTGCTTCTCCGTTACTCTGGGTTCGGTTAAAAATTTCCCTTTATCTATGAGCAAAACACCGCCCGTTGTGGATTTATGACAACTTTTTGCAGCTCTGGAAAAAATTCCGGTAGTGGGCAGTTTCAATCTAGGGTGCCAAAATTCAGACTTTCTTCATATCTTCCTTTGCGGACTTGGCGGCTTTGCGTGAAAAAAAGCGATTTCACGCAAAGCCGCGAAGAACGCAAAGAAAGATAAGAACTTTAGGGATAAGCTGATTTCAAAATGACCTACTACCAAAATTCCCGACGATGGGCATTTGTATTGACCGTATGCTACTATTAACGTTTTGTTTTCCCGTTGGAAAACTGCATCTCTAACGCGACGCGCGGATGACGCAAAGAGCAATTAGTACACAAACAGATGACGGAAAGCGAAATAGCAGTACCGCAAATGATCATATCCGAAGAAATACATCACTCGGTCGCCGATGCCGACGATCTGGAAGAGGTGTGGGAAAAAGAGATTGCGGTAGGCGATGTTTTCCGGAATTTGGCCCGGCATCCCGGTCAGATAATTACCCGCTGGAATTGGAAATCCGCCTTTTTGGGCGCGATCGTGCGGGCGTCGTTTTACTTTACGGTTTATCAGGCAAGCAAAGAGACCTGGATAGTCACGCTCACGGCGGTTGGTGTTGAGATCGCGTTTCGATTCCTTACGACCGGGGTTGCCGGTGCCATCGTCCAATCATTCCGACGTGCGACACCGGAATGGCTCGCCACAGCGATAATTTCAATCTCGCTGCCGACGATCACGCATTTGATCGAGTTTTTTACGCATTACGTTCAGGAAAAATATTACGCCGACATTTTTGCGGCGTCGGAAAATAAAGCCCGGCAAAAGACTTTTGCGATCTCGGTACTCTTTTCTGTCGTTTCGGCGATGTTCAATCTTTACCTGATGCGGCGCGGCGTTTTGCTGGTCGGAGCAGGCGAGGAAACACAAAGCCTGCGGAACGATTTCAAAAAGATCCCCTTTATGATATCGGAATTTATAAAGATTCTGCCGTTATTGCTGATACGTCTTCTCCGCGAGAAAAAGATACTTCAAGCTGTTGCCGTTTTTGCGGCGTTCGGCTTATCGGTCGGGACGATCCTCGGGGTGACGCGAGGATTCGATTGGAACTGGTTTCGCTGGTCGGCGTATGGTGCATGGGGAACCCTTTTTGGAGCGACCCTCATTACCCGGATAGTTATGAAGTTCCGTAAAATGTACCGGATACGTCATGGTTCCATGGAGTAAGCAAATCGTCAGTTTCTATTAAAATGTTAAAGGTCACGACCATTTCTCCTTATTTCTTACTTCGCGTTCTTAGCGGCTTTGCGTGAGAAAAATCCAAGGTTCACGCAAAGCCGCTAAGAACGCAAAGAAGAAATAAAGAGTATAGGAGTTTACGTTGAATAATAAACTGACACCTAGTCTGGAACAAAGGTTGTTGGAAATTTTCCGCCCAATTCAGAATATAACGTAGATGCTCGAATTAGTTTTTGCGAATTTGAGAGTCCGTCCGTTTCGCACGCTCATCAGCGTGATCGGCGTCGCGCTCGGCGTCGTGCTGGTCGTGTTGTTCACCGGTCTGGCCCGCGGGATGACCAATGACGTGGCCAAACGCGCGGCCAACTGGAAAGCCGAGATCATATTTATGCGGCCCGGCGCGATGGACATGACGAGCTCGAATACGTCTGTAAATGTCGCCTACGCCGCAAAGCTGCTCGAGATCGAAGGGGTCGAATCAACTGTTCCCGTCATCCGCAATATAACCGCAGACAACAAAATCCGTTGGGGATTCCGACAGATTGACGGCGTCAATTGGCAGCCGTTCGGCGATCAGAATGGGATTAAGATCGTCGAAGGACGCGCTCCGACGGCAATCGATGAGGTGGTGATGGACGAACGTCAGATTCAGGATGACCATCTAAAAGTCGGCGACACCTATGAGCTGTTTGGCGGCAAGCCATACAAGATCGTCGGCATTTTCTCACCGCCGTCGGGTGCCCGCATCAAAATGTCGCTCGCGGCGATGCAGGACGCTTTGCAGACCGACAAATGCACTTTCATTCTGGTAAAGCTCAAAAACGGTGCCGACGTTGACAAGATGGCCGCCAAGATCAACGATGTCCTGCCCGGCAACAAGATCAATCTGACCCGTGATTTTGTGATCGACGCTCAGGAGCGGATCCCCGGCTTGGGCACGTTTCTGCGTGTTCTTGTCGGACTCGGGGCGTTTGTCAGCACAATATTTGTCCTGCTGTCTATGTACACGACCATCACCGAACGCCGCAAGGAGATCGGCATCCTTAAATCTCTCGGTGCCTCCAAAAGTTTTATCATTAAGGTGATCGAAGGGGAAGCATTTATAATCGGCATTCTCGGCATTGTGCTGGGATTTATCGCCTCATTCGTGTCGTCATATCTTATCGGCCGCCAATTCGGACTCACATTCGAATTCAGCACCGGTTGGATATTGACCGCTATCGCGATCGCCGTCGGCGGCAGCCTCTTCGGCGCCCTCTACCCCGCCTGGAGTGCCTCAGGCATCGACCCGGTCGAAGTCATGGTCAATGAATAACGAAAGCGCTTCTGAAGCGCTGAAGCACCTGAAGCGCTTGAAGCAACTACTCGCACCCTGCTTAAAATGAAGTCATTGACAGTAAGTTTTTTTAGATCTTAATATTCGGGTAATCCCACGCGCCGCATCAGATCGGCAAACCGCGGATCGGAGCGAATGCGGTCAAATTCGGGAGCAACTTTCATCCAAACCAAAGAGCCGTCATGATTCTTGAACCACTTTTCCAGCCAAGGAAAGGCTTTATCCGGTTCTCCAAGCTTCAGATATAATGTCCCCATAAAATAAGGGCTGGGATTTCCGTTCCCCTCCTCGATCTCAAAGTCCATCAGATCAAAGATAACAGTGAGCAGTTACAACAAAAAGTGGGTACACAAAGCTGGATAGCTATAGATGGATTAAGCTTCGACTTAGTTTCTCTTCGCCCAAATCCTGTTACAAAGAATGCCAAAGCGATCATTACGCTAAATGTTCCGCGGCCATACGCCGAAGGTAACGACTTTCCGGGGGTCGACTTCGGAATAAGGGTGCGAAACCTGGAAACGAATGAAGAGCATACAATAGCCGAAGGCGGTTTCACCTACGAATCTAAGACTCCGGAATCAACCGCCAGATGCCCAACTACGGTGGTTGGAAGCATAAGAATGGATAACCTTAAAAATACTGTTGGGATTTATGGTATGTGGAGGGCCGTGAAAAGACCTGGAGATTCGTCCTGCTTTGGTCATATAGATAGTCTCTGTAGCATTTCAGCCGTCGTCAGTGAGGCATAAGCTATCCATTTGAACTTAACGGGTGATCGAGAAAGCGCCTTAAATAAAGCTAAGCAAAGATTGAGGAACTCGTAAAATCTCTGGGTGGCTGTCCCGGATATTAGTCATTGGAAACTTCATATTTGGAGCGGCAGGTACCAACGCCTGCCGCTCTTTTTATTAGTTTACCGCCACTGTTGTGACTCGAATGGACAGAACATGCTAAAATTCGGCTAACGAGGTGTGATTATGACACATACAATTACATTGGATCTGCCTGAGGCGGTCTATAAAAAGCTTGTTGAAAAGGCGTCCAAAAACGGTAAGCATATCGAAGAGATCGCTATCGAGAAACTGGCTGTGCCATCTCCTGATGACATTCCCGATCCGTTGGATGAATTTATCGGAGCTTTCAGTAGCGGCATCCCGGATTTGGGACTGAATCATGACAAATATATCGGTGAGCAAATAATGAGAGAATTGCGTAATGAACAGGAATGAAACGACTTTTTGTTGACACCTCAGGCTGGGCGAGTTTGTTTCATCCGGACGACCTTTTTCACACTCAGGCGAAGTCGATCTACGCGAGTTGCCGTAAAGAAAACACGCGGCTCATTACCACGAATTACATAATCGCCGAGACGACTGCCCTCTTGACAAGTCCGTTTCAGAACCCTACGACGAAAAGTTATTGATTACATCAACAGCATCAAATCTTCGTCAATTGTCAATATCGTTCATATAGACCCTGAATTAGACAACCGCTCGTGGGAGTTATTGTCGAATCGACCTGACAAAAAGTGGAGCCTTGTCGATTGTTCGAGTTTTGTTGTAATGAAAGAACGAGGCCTGACAAATGCCCTCACAAATGACCACAATTTCGAACAGGCTGGCTTCGCTCGGCTTTTGAAATAGTTATACAACTTGCGCTAATCCAAAATCCGTCCTCGCTCATCTTAAAGAATTGCGTGATCGCCGATGCTGGCGACCGCAAACCTTGCGTTCCTCGTCGGCTTAAACTACTATTCTATTTATGTTTCATTGTTGCAATTTCCTGTCATAGAATAGATATGTCAAACGATACCGCCCTTGCTATGGTCGATTGCAACAACTTTTTCGTCTCGTGCGAAAGAGCTGTTAATAAAGATCTGCAGGATCGACCCGTTGTTGTACTTTCCAACAATGACGGATGCATTATTTCGCGCAGCAACGAGGTAAAAGCTCTAGGCGTTAAGATGGCCGAGCCTCTCTTTCATGTCCGCGAGCTGCTCGAAAAGCACAATACTGCCATAATCTCGTGCAGCCACGCTCTTTACCGTGATTTTGCTAATCAGATACACAATATATTGATCGAAGATCTGGGCAAGGATGTAGTTGAGCTTTACTCGATTGACGAGGCTTTTGTTGACGTGGGACCGCCCGACAAACTCAAGCTTCTAGGCGAGCATATTAAACAGATAATCCTGAAAAAAACCGGCATCCCTGTCTCGGTTGGCACCGCCGAAACCAAAACGCTCGCCAAACTCGCCAATAAAATTGCAAAAACATCCGTCAAAGCCAATGGCGTGCTTGATCTGTACAATTCGCCATACACCGA
>JAYVER010000368.1:0-7581 GCA_043748725.1 Chloracidobacterium sp.
CGGCAGTCTTTGCGATGACGGTCCCAAAATATGAAACTACTACAAACTGATAATCTCGAAACCGGAACCCATCCAGGGCTTCTGAAATATTCTCGGCTGGCTGCGGCATTGTTTCCTCGTCGCCCTGTTCGGCATTGGCCGCAACGACAAAATTATTTGCCATCTCCGAAAGGTTTGCGTCCGTTTCAGCCCGAAGAACGCGAACAACGGAAAAGTAGATCAAGGCACTGAACGCAACGATAACCAACGTCAAAACGACGGTGTACCAAAGCGTCAATTTTACTCGTATCGAACTAAACATCGTCTAAAATATAGCCTGCGCCGCGCCGCGTACGGATCAGTTGGATCGGGAAACCCTCGTCCATCTTTGTCCTTAGCCGTTTTACATAAACATCTATAAGATTAGAGAACACGTCAAAACTCTCGTCCCAGACGTGCTCAGCGATCTCGGCACGGCCTACAACTCTGCCTTTTTCGCGTGCAAGATATTCGAGCAATGCGTACTCCTTTGTGGTAAGCGGAATTTCGCCGCCCCTCCGCCAAACGCGTTGCGCAGCCGTATCTATCTCAAGATCGGCGATCAATATCCTGGGCGGCCGAACGTCATTACTTCGCCGGAGCAACGCTCTCAACCGCGCAAGTAGCTCGTCGAAAGCAAATGGCTTTGTCAGATAATCGTCGGCACCGGCGTCGAGGCCGACCACCTTGTCTTCGACCGCGTCACGAGCCGTCAGCATCAAGATCGGCGTCTTAATATCTGCCGCACGCAGCTCACGACAAACCTCAAAACCGTCCTTCACCGGCAGCATCACATCCAGAACGATAGCGTCGTAAGCGTTGATCGCACTTTGATAAAGCGCGGCCGCGCCGTCGGTCGCTACATCGACCGCGTATGTGTTTTCCCGTAATCCTTTTGCGACAAAATTTGCGATCCGCTGATCGTCCTCGACTAGAAGAACTCGCATTTCACCCACCATTCTACACGGACGAAGATTAACAGAAAATTAACACGCAGATAGCTCACGCTGCGGAACGAAAATGCCCGGCCAGGCAAAGTTTTGGCCGCCGGGATTTTGTGTATTTATTTGATCTGTTTTTGTTTTGACGGCGGAAGGTAATTCTCGCCCGAAACTACCCTTTTCCCGGTCTGTTCTTCCAATTCAAGTCGCGCTGTTTTGGCGATTCGACCGCCGCGGCGACCGGCAATTTTATTCTCTTCTAAACCGGTTGCACTGAAGCTATCTGCGATCTGACGGGTAGAAAGCTCGGCCAACGCGGTAAAGATCAACTCGGCCTCGGTCATGTGATCACGAAGGTTTTGTGTTTGCAGACCCTTTATATTTTTGTGTTCTTTTACGGTGACCTCTGACCATTCCTGGTGGATTATGTTGGTCAGGATCGCAAATTCTTCGCCCTCTTTAATCTCGTGATCTTTCCAATAATCGGTGAGCTTGTTACGGGTTTCCTGCCCCGACATCCGCCGTTCGATCCATTTGTCGCTGCGGCCGTGTCGTTTCCAATGATCGCGCGCGCGGTCCACCGACCGAGCTGGATCGGCGATCTCCTGCATTCGTTCGTAACCGACCTTTGCCAACCACAGCTTGATCGGTTCGGCCTTTGGGCTTGGTACGGATTGGATAAGTCTTAAAAGAGTTTCAGGATCAGCGGCATCGGTTTTATACCTTTTCCCGTCGGCTGCTTCCAATTTCAGTTGGTGACAATTTGTCACCAACTGACTCCCTTCCTTTGAAAGTCTTCCCTTCAACTTATTCCAATATTTTCGCGCAGTTTTGAAATCCGGCTGCTGTGTTAAAACCTGCACAATGTCCACAACAGAGAAATACCACGTTTCAGTCGCTTCGTCATAAATGCGTCGGATATTTTGGCCTTCGAAAAGAGCAAGATTTGTCGGCATAAAAGGGCTCGTCGCTATCGCGTTTGTTAGTTATCGGCTTTGAATTCAAATAGTGGAAATAACGATTCTTTATCTTTCGCGTCTATGCTTTCGCCGCCTTCGCGTTTCCCGTCCGCCGCCGAAGTACGCCAGGATCATTACGATCAAATGGGCCGCGAACCAGATATTGTTAGCTCCCAGATTCTGATAAATATAGATCAGGATCAGGACGCGCGGCAAAAATACACCGAGCAGAATGTCGGCCCATTGCGGAACCCAATTCGCCGGATATAGGCTCGGGTATAAGAGCAGATACACGACCATCACGATCCGCGGAAAGAAGAGCGAAAAAAGGAGGAAATAAAAATCCATAGCAGGCTCCGTCTAAACAATTTGATTTTACTCTTGTCGAGACGAGCCACCAACTCGAAAAATTATACACGCGATGATAAAAGATAAAAATAACGCAGTAACGGGTATATTGGAGTATATTGTCAAATAACGTTATGAAAGCAGAAGAGAAACGAGTGGCGGAAGCGACGGCCAGGGAGAAACGTTGGAAGCTATGGGGGCCGTATGTGAGCGAACGGGCGTGGGGGACTGTCCGCGAGGACTACTCGGCGGACGGCTCGGCCTGGGATTATTTCCCGCACGACATGGCGCGTTCGCGGGCCTATCGCTGGAACGAAGATGGCATCGCCGGTATCTGCGACCGTCACCAGAGGATCTGTTTTTCGGTTGCTCTCTGGAACGGCACCGATCCGATCCTCAAGGAACGTCTTTTCGGCCTGACCGGTCCGGAAGGTAATCACGGCGAGGATGTCAAAGAGCTTTATTATTACCTCGATTCGACACCGACCCACTCGTACATGAAATATTTGTACAAATACTGCCAAGCCGCTTTTCCCTATCAGCGTCTGATCGACGAAAACCGTAACCGCACCAAACTCCAGGGTGAATTTGAGTTGATGGACACCGGCGTCTTTGATGAAAATCGCTATTTCGACGTTTTTGTCGAATATGCAAAGGCTGATGTAGAAGACATTTTGATCCGAATCACCGTCGCCAATCGCGGGCCGGAAGATGCCGCGATCAATGTGCTGCCAACGGTCTGGTTTCGTAATAAATGGACGTGGTACGGAATCGAGTCGACCGGCGAAATGCGGGGGACAAACGCGGGAGCGATCGAGATCGAGGAAGTATCGGACGGAATGCGTTGGCTATATTACGACGGATCACCCGAGCTGCTTTTTACGGAAAACGAAACGAATAACGAGCGACTCTTCGGCTCACCGAACCGCACGCCGTATGTTAAAGACGCGATCAATAATTATATTGTGAGCGGCGAGGCGGGAGCAGTTAATCCGGCTAATAGAGGCACGAAAGTGTCGGCAAATTATCAATTAACAGTCCCGGCCGGACAGGAAGCAACGATACGTTTGAGATTTACGAACAATGATCTTTCACGCGAAGCAACAAAGAAAGATGCAGCTAAAACTTCGGCGTTCGAGGTTTTCGACAGCGTTTTTGAGACCAGGATCGCCGAGGCTGACGAATTCTACGCCGGCCTCGTTCCGGCCGACCTCTCCGACGACGCTCGAAATGTGCAGCGCCAGGCGTTCGCGGGGATGCTCTGGTCGAAGCAATATTATCATTATGTAGTTCGCGACTGGCTGAATGGCGATGCGGCAATGCCGAAACCGCCGGCTTCGCGGGCTTCAGGCCGCAATAACGACTGGCCAAATCTCTATAACGCGGACGTCATCTCAATGCCGGATAAGTGGGAATATCCGTGGTATGCGGCGTGGGATCTTGCGTTTCACTGCATACCGCTGGCACTGGTCGATTCGGAATTTGCGAAAGAGCAGCTTATTTTGATGCTCCGCGAGTGGTACATGAAGCCAAACGGCCAAATCCCCGCGTACGAGTGGGCGTTCGGCGATGTCAATCCGCCGGTTCACGCCTGGGCTGCCTTGCGTGTCTATCAGATCGAGAAAAAGCGCCTCGGGGTCGGCGATCGTAAATTTCTCGCGCGTATCTTTCAAAAACAGTTGATCAATTTCACGTGGTGGGTCAATCGGAAGGACGCCGAGGGCAACAATGTTTTCGAAGGCGGATTCCTCGGTCTTGACAACATCGGCGTTTTCGACCGCTCGCAGCCGCTGCCGACCGGCGGCAAGCTTACCCAGTCCGACGGCACGAGCTGGATGGCTATGTACAGTCTGAATATGCTCGCCATCGCCCTCGAATTGTCTATCGAAGACGATGCCTACGAAGATGTGGCCAGCAAATTTTGGGAGCATTTTGTTTACATTTCCGATGCGATGAATAACCTCGGTGACGATGACATACCATTATGGGACGAGCAGGATGGATTTTATTACGACGTTCTGCACCTTCATAGCGAGGGTTATAACATGCCGATCAGGGTTCGCTCGATGGTTGGATTAGTGCCATTGTTCGCGGTGGCCACGATCGAACCGGATATCCTCGACGCATTGCCAAATTTCAAGCGCCGCCTGCAATGGTTTGTCGACAATCGTGCCGATTTGACCGCCGACATAAATTGCGCCCGCAAGCCAGGTATTGGCGGACGTCGTCTTTTGGCAATCGCGTACCGCAACCGGTTAGAGAGAGTGTTGAAAAGATTACTGGACGAAGATGAGTTTCTCTCGCCATACGGAATTCGCGCCCTCTCAAAGTATCACAAGGACGTTCCGTATATGCTGCATGTCAACGGCAACGATCACATGGTGGATTACGAGCCTGCCGAATCGACTAGCGGGCTTTTTGGCGGAAACTCAAATTGGCGCGGTCCCGTCTGGTTCCCGGTAAACTATCTTCTGATCGAATCTCTGCAAAAATTTCATCACTATTACGGCGACGATCTCAAGGTCGAGTGTCCGACCGGGTCGGGAAATATGATGAATCTGTGGGAAGTGACCGAAGAGATTTCACGCCGGTTGTCCCACCTATTTCTCAAGGATGATAACGGACGCAGACCCGTCTTTGGCGCAATCGAAAAGTTTCAGACCGATCCGCATTTTCGCGATCTCATACTGTTTCACGAATATTTTCACGGCGATAACGGTGCCGGTCTCGGAGCAAATCATCAAACGGGTTGGACAGGCCTCGTGGCAAAGCTTTTGCAGCAAAGTGGTGAATAACGATGATCGAACTGACACAGGATATTTGCAGCGATTTCAGTAGTGCGTCGTCGCGTGAATGGCTCGAAACCAACGGCATCGGCGGCTATGCGTCGTCGACGGTTTCGGGAGCGAATTCACGACGCTACCACGGCCTGCTCGTTGCGGCTATAAAACCGCCGCTTGGACGCGCTGTTTTACTCTCAAAATTTGAGGAGACGTTTCTTCTCGAAGGCGAACGATACGATCTGTCCTGCAATCAATATCCAGGAATGGTTTATCCCGAAGGATACAAATATTTAACTAGATACCGGCTCGATCCATTTCCGGTATGGACTTTTGATGTCAACGGAATTGAGATCGAGAAATCAATCTTTATGGTTAACGGCGAGAACACAACTGTTTGTCAATGGTCGTTAAAAACCCAATCCGCAATCCGCAATCCGCAGTCCGCAATTGAAATCCGGCCTTTGCTCGCTTTTCGCGATCATCATCATTTGAGGCATGAAGACGCCGCCTTTGATACGAGATTTAGTGTCGATGAAACCGTAATCTCTTTCACGCCTTACGCCGAAATGCCGACGCTCTATCTCGCAAATAACGCTCAATCTGTTGAGCCGACCGGCGAGTGGTATCGGAATTTTGAATATGCTATCGAGCGCGAACGCGGATTTGACTACACGGAAGACTTATTTCAACCGTGCAGTCTGCGGTTTGACCTGCTTGAGACCGCGACGGTTATTGCCTCGACCGAATCACGGCGCGTGGGCCGCGCAGACTCCGCCCGGAAAGCAGAGATGAAGCGTCGAGCGTCATTGGTCGCAAAAGCGAAATTAAAGGATCAATTTTCGCGACAGCTCGTCCTCGCCGCTGACCAATTCATCGTCGATCGCGGAACCGGAAAAACAGTTATCGCCGGTTACCCGTGGTTTTCCGACTGGGGACGCGACACGATGATCGCATTGAACGGCCTGACGCTCGCAACAAATCGCCCCGAGATCGCCAAGAGTATCTTAACGGAATTTTCAAAGCACATATCCGAAGGCATGATCCCGAACCGTTTTCCAGACGACGGCGAGACGCCGGAATATAATACGGTCGATGCTACGTTGTGGTATTTTGAGGCGATTCGGGCGTACGCGGAAAAGACCGCCGACTACGATTTTGTCCGCAAAACGCTCTACGACAAGCTGATAAATGTTATCGATTGGCATGTGGCCGGAACGCGATACCACATTCGCGTTGACGACGATGGACTGCTTTTTTCAGGCGAACAGGGCGTCCAATTGACATGGATGGACGCCAAGATCGGCGATTGGGTCGTCACGCCGCGCACAGGAAAAGCGGTAGAGATTCAGGCACTCTGGTACAACGCCCTTTGTGTCATGGCCGATCTCGCGGAACGATTTAGAGACGAAGACGGGAATTTAAAATATTTGGCAATGGCGGCAAAGGCAAAGACTAGCTTTAATGATCAGTTCTGGAACGACGATGAAAATTGCCTTTACGACGTGATCTCCGCTGAAGAAAAAGACGGCTCGCTCAGGCCAAATCAAATTTTTGCGGTCAACTTGTCGCATTCCATGCTCGACGCGGTACATTCACGTGCGGTTGTCGATAAGGTTGAGGCAGAACTGTTGACGTCGGTGGGCTTACGTTCATTGTCACCGCACGACCCGCGTTATGTTCCGATTTATATCGGGTCACCGCTTGAACGTGATGCCGCATATCATCAGGGCACCGTATGGGGCTGGTTGATCGGGCCGTTCGTTGATGCTTACAGAAAAGTCCACGCCGGTGATCAGGACGTAAATGAGCGAGTGTCTGAGATTCTCGCGGGTTTTGAATCGCCTCTGTCACAAGCTGCGCCTGGTCAGATTGCGGAGATCTTCGACGGGGACGCTCCGCACAGCCCGCGAGGCTGTCCGGCACAAGCGTGGAGCGTCGCCGAACTTCTCCGCGTCTCTGCCGAGGCAAGTCAGAATCGGGAGCGGTAGCGACTGGGTTCTTCAGATTTCCGCGTAGGAACCCAGTCGCTACCGCTCCCGGTTCTGAGAAAAATATCCCGCTATTTTTGCCTGGTCTTCAATATCTTTACAAACGAGCCAGACCGCAGTTCATCCAGCGTCAGGCTTGTTCTCGTCAGAGCCTCGTCCTCGGTGATCGCGCCGCAGTTTATTGCCCGCAGGAAGTAATTGAGCAGACCCTGGCCGGTGGCCGCATCGTCAAAAATATCGCCGACGAGCGTCGCCTGCGCGGCCTTTTTGACAAAATTGTGGAGCCGTTCGCTGGCAGCATCGAGGCCTTCGAGAAAGAATGTGAAAACGGCAGCGTAACGCGTTGCAAGCTGGGCGGGATGAAGATCCCAACCCTGATAAAACGCATTCGCCAGCGAATGGCGGCAGTGGTCGTAGTGAAGTTTCCACGCTCGGTGGACAACCGTATTGTTTTCAGCGATCTGCTCCGCCGTGAGATTTTCGCCGCGATGCGGTGCAATCGGCATGATGTTGGTCGCACCGTCCGAGAGCCACACACCGGTTC
>JAYVER010000369.1:0-2871 GCA_043748725.1 Chloracidobacterium sp.
GTTGAGGCCCGCGTCCTTGAGCCGCTGCATGATCGTCACGTAATCGAGGCCGGAGATCAGGGAGATGTTGTGAATCTCCGGCGGTGAAAAACAGTGAAGCTGGAATTTCGGATATTTCGCATGCAGCGTTCGCAGCAGATCCTCGTACCACTCGATATTAAAATCCGGGTGCAGGCCGCCCTGCATCAGCACACCGGTGCCGCCCAGCGCAATCGTTTCGTCGATTCTCCTGCAAATTTCTTCAATCGAATGCACGTAAGTGTCCGGCTTACCGGGACGCCGATAGAACGCGCAGAATGTGCAGACGACGTTGCAAACGTTGGTATAATTGATGTTGCGGTCGATGATGTAGGTGACTATATCGGTCGGATTCTTTCTCATCCTGATCTCATCCGCGGCGAGGCCGATGCGAACGAAATCGCGAGATTCGAGCAAGACCGTACAATCCTCAGCATCGAGCCTCTCGCCGCCAAGTGCCTTGTCCAAAATCGGTTGTATCGACGCTTCCATCGCCTTTATCTTATCAAACTTAGAGTCTAAAATCAGTAAGTTCGGATTTGCTATGAGCCAGGCTAACAAAACCATCAGCTTTCAAATCGAGCTCGCAAAACTGTCCGACGAGTTTGGCTGGCATTACATTGCCGTGTCAAAAGAGATCAAAGATTCGTTCGGGTTTACGGGTAATGTGCGTCGTGTTGTCTGCTCGCTCAATGGCGTCGTGTCATATCAATGCGGCTTGATGCCAAAGGACGGCGAGTTTTTCATTGTCGTTAATAAAAAGTTTCGCGACCGTCTCGGGATCGTTGTCGGCGACTTGGTCAGGGTCGAGCTTACAAAAGACGAAAGCAAATACGGCCTGCCGATGCCCGATGAAATGCGGGAGGTCCTGGACCAAGACGCCGAAGGCGACCGGCTTTTTTACGCTCTTACATCCGGCAAACAGCGGACAATGCTCTACTACATCGGCAAATGGAAAGACATCGACCGCCGCATCCACTACGCTCTGACGATCGTCGAACACCTCAAACGGAACGACGGCAAGGTGGTATATAAAGAGCTTGGCGAAGAGCTAAAGCGGCCAATGTTTTAGGCTTTCATACAAATATTAGCGGCTTATTTTCTGCGATCAGGCAATTTTTAGCCGCCAATTCGAAATACAGTTTCATTCCCTGCCGCATCGATTCGTCTATCGAATAAGATATATTTTCGGTTAGGTATTGTTTCATTTCGTCATGGCTAAGACCGATCTGGGACGAATAATTTGCGGCGATTTCGTCGGCATGTGCAAGTCCCTCATCACGCGCAGCGGCAAAATCAATATCGCAGACCTCTCGCCGAGTCATCCACATCGCAAAGACAAAACCGAGACCTGTGTGCTGGTGCCAGAGTTTGGCAAGGTCAAAGGATTTTAGATTTTGGATTTTGGATTTTGGATTTAAATCCGCAATCCGCATTCCGCATTCCGCAATCGAGAGCGCAGGATCGCCAATTAGCAGAGCGCAATCAGCGTCGGAGAGCATATTTTCGATGTTCGGTTCGGCTGGTTTCCAGACGGGCTCAAATCCGAGAAATTCGCGAAAGATGATCTTTGTCAGCACAACCGACGTTTTCGACGAAATGTCGAGCGAAACGGAGCGGACATCTGCAAGTTCCTCACCTTTTGTGACAAGACAGACGCTTCTAACCCTTTCGCGGGCGCCGACACACACGTCCGGGATCAGCCGGACACTGTCTATAGTCTGATATGCGATCACCGGAACAAGCGCGGCATCGACGCGATCCTGAGCCAATAATTCGGCCGAGCGGGCGGGTGCGTTGTCGAGAATTATCTCAACACGCCCATGATTTTGGCCGTAGAGAAACGACCACACGAGCGGTGCAGTGTTTGAATAGCTTGATGCGGAGATTCGCGGCGTATGCATAAGGATTTTTTACGCCAGCACGTCCTGAAACTCGGGTGTTTTGTCGATCACGCTTTTTGTATAAGAACATGTCGGGACGATCTTGATATCATTCTCGCGGGCAAATTTTACTCCGGCGTCAACCAGTTCGCGTCCGACTTTTTTTCCCGCGAGCTTTGGATCGGTTTCGGTATGGTAGATCGTTATCTCGCCGGGTTTTGAGTGAAAATACTGCATTTGCGCCATGCGCTTACCATTTTCCTCGACGAAAAACGCTCCCTTTTTCTTGATTTCCTCGTGTTGTACCTGCATACAGCCTCTAGCCTAAACAACCGCTTATCGCAACGCAAATCTTGTTTGCGGCACGCGTTTCAATTATCCTCAACTATAATGAGAACTTAAATTACAAACTCGAGGTGATCGAATGGTAAAAATATACGATATTACGGTTGCGGTAAGTGCTGATACGCCGATCTATAAGGGCGATCCGGGTGTTGAGATCACATCATTCAAATCGATCGCTGCGGGTTCGTCGGCAAATGTCTCCCATGCCGCTTTTGGCGTCCACACTGCGACACATGTTGATGCACCAAACCACTTTATCGAAGGTGCTCGTCGCATCCACGAACTCGATCCTCAAAAGCTTCTCGGCCGTTGCCGTGTAATTGAGGTACCCGACGATGTTGTCGGCATCGAGCCGGAACACGTTGGCAATATTGACGGCGTGACACGCGTTTTGTTCAAAACGCGTAATTCAGCTTTTTGGAGTACGCCGGAACTTGGTTTTCGCACGGATTTTACATACCTTACACCCGCAACCGCCAAATTGCTGGTCGCGAGCGGCGTAGTATTGGTCGGCATCGATTATCTTTCGATCGAAAAGTCTGGCTCGCCCGGCCATCCCGTACACATGACGCTGCTCGAAAAAGAGGTCGTAATTCTCGAGGGTGTCGATCTACGCGAGGTTGCG